>NZ_CP036259.1:4831666-5177500 GCF_007641255.1 Sporomusa termitida | reverse complement strand
TCAGTTAAAAACATAACTAAACGGTCAATCCCAATGCCTAAACCACCTGTCGGCGGCAAACCATACTCTAGCGCATTAATGTAATCCTCATCCATCATATGGGCCTCATCATCACCAGCCAGACGCTGAGTCAATTGTTCGGCAAAACGTCCATGCTGATCGATTGGATCATTCAGTTCCGAAAAACCATTGGCTATTTCGCGGGCAAATATAAACGCTTCAAAACGGTCTGTAATTTCAGGATTCTCTTTATTACGCTTAGCCAGTGGCGATATTTCAGTAGGATGTCCAATAATAAAGGTTGGCTGAATCAGATGTTGTTCACAGACTTCCTCAAAAACATTATTTAAAATGCCACCAATACCATGTTTTTGTTCATATCTGACCCCCAGCTTATCTGCCGCCGCCCGGGCCTCAGCGATAGTCTTAATTTCATTAAAATCTACACCGGAATATTTTTTTATAGCCTCAGGCATTGTCATACGATTCCACGGCGGTGTAAGATCAATTTCCTGCCCCTGATAGGTTATCCTGGTTGTGCCAAGAACGGCTTGGGCTACACCGGCCACGACTTCTTCCGTCAACTTCATAACATCCTGATAATCGGCAAAAGCCTGGTAGAGTTCAACCATCGTAAATTCCGGATTGTGTTTAATAGAAATGCCTTCATTTCTAAAGACCCGGCCCAGCTCATACACTTTTTCAAAACCACCAACAATCAGCCGCTTGAGATATAGTTCCGGCGCAATGCGCATAAACAGTTTCATATCAAGGGCATTGTGATGGGTAATAAACGGGCGTGCTGCCGCCCCGCCTGCAATCGGATGCATCATCGGGGTTTCCACTTCCAAAAAATCCCGTTCATCCAGTAGTTGGCGAAAAGCTTTGATGATCTTGCTGCGTATAACAAAATTATTGCGGACATCAGGACTAACAATTAAATCAAGATAGCGTTGGCGATAGCGCATTTCAACATCTTTAAGCCCATGCCACTTTTCCGGTAAGGGCCGGAGAGATTTGGACAAAAACTCGAAGCTATTGGCTTTGACACTAATTTCGCCTTTTTGCGTTGTAAATACTACACCCTCTATCCCCACAATATCGCCAATGTCCAACAGGCGAAATTGTTCATAAGCGGTTTCACCCATGACGTCCTGACGGAAATAAACCTGAATCCGGCCGGACATATCCATTACATGGCCAAAGCTGGCTTTACCATGCCCGCGGACAGCCATAAGCCGGCCGGCGATACGCACAGTTTGTCCTTCTAATTCGGCATAATTATTGATGATCGTCTGGGCATGGTGCGTAAAGTTATATTTACGGCCAAAAGGCTCAATCCCTTGTGCAGCGATTTTATCCATTTTTTCTCTGCGGACTTTCATAAGCACATTTAGTTCTTCTGCTGTTTGTTCTTTATCGAGTATTACTCCTGATTCTGACATGTACGTTCTCCCCTGTCTCACTTTATCCAATTAGTGCTGGCGTCTAATCTCCATAATTTCATATTTTAAGATACCAGCCGGAACATTTACTTCCACAATGCTGCCCACTTTCTGGCCAAGTATAGCCTGACCAACAGGCGATTCATTGGAGATTTTAGATTCTGCCGGGTCAGCTTCAGCCGAACCAACAATGGTATATTCGAGTTCATCATCAAATTCAAGGTCTTTGAGTTTAACAGTAGAACCCAGGGCAACAATGTCTGTGCCAACCTCGCCTTCATCAATGACTTTGGCGTTACGCAGGATTTTTTCCAGAGTCAGGATTTCCCCCTCAATGAAGGCCTGCTCATTTTTCGCATCTTCGTACTCTGAGTTTTCGCTGATATCGCCAAATTCGATCGCTTGCTTAATACGTTCAGCAACCTCCCGGCGGCGGACTGATTTTAAATGATCAAGTTTATGCTCGATTTTTTTCAATCCGTCTATTGTCAGCATAACGTCTTTTTCCATGATGTCATTCTCCTCTTTATTATTAAATATTTGGCAAACGTCTTTGCAAATATTCTAAATATACTTTGTAGATAGTGTATTCGCTTCTCCTAAAAAATTGCCTCCTCGCCCGGAAAAATTACAGAAACGCATGACTTAGGCAATATAAATAGTGTCAAGTAGAAACTTGACACTGTGGAAGGTAAGAGGCAACCTTGCGATTAGGAAGGTCATCCTCTATTTTTCATTATTATAGGCATAAATAGATCATTTGTCAATATTTTCTAAAGTACTCCTTTTTGCACCTGACTGATTTGAACAGCGGCGCTATTTCTTATCACTTCCAGTTCCTGAGCGGTAATGGCCCGTTCGAAGCTTCGAAACCCAGCTAATTTAAAACCATGCTTGGCAGCCAGTTTATCAATTGTTTCAACCTGCTTTACGGTTAAGTCCCGCCCAAGTGTAAAGTTCTCATACCGGCCCTCAAGCGCTAAGATCATTGTTTCGGCCATACAGGCATAGGCTGTTTTCGGTGGAAATCCGAAATTCACACCAAAATTTACATCGCCGGGAATTTCGACAACGCCACCCTCAATAACCAAGACATCCTTGCGTATTTCAGCTACCCGGCGCGAAACATTGCGCGGCCTGGCAACATCACAGACAATCGCACCTGGTTTTAAATCCTCAGGCTCGATAATACTATCAATCGCACTGGTTACAGCAACAACAACATCCGCATTGCGAATAGCATGTTTAGTATTTGCCGTTACCCGCACCGCTAATCCTGATGTCTTAAAAATTTGTCTAGCAATTTTTTCTAATTTAATTTCATCCCTGGCCGCCAGGGTCAAATAACGCACCTCACGGGCTAAAATCTGAGCGCAGGCTGCACCGATAGCACCAGTCGCCCCCAAAACCAGTACATTGGCCCGCTCCAGATCGATATCCATAACTTTAGCCGCCTGTCGCGTTCCTGCCAGCGCAGTCGCTACCGTATAACTATTACCGGTAGTCACGGCAATCTTTAAATTCTTGGCTACGGTTATGCCGGCATCGCCGACAATTGAGGTAAAAGCACCTAGGCCAACGATTTTAGCCCCCATTTTTTCGGCTACTTTACCAGCCTGGATAATTTTCTGAGTCACATATTTTTCCGGCATGGTAATCATCTGCCGGGATGTTAGCGGGCAGCCAACGAACCATCCCTCGGCCGCATTATGCCCTGAATCAATGCCGCTAATATGCGAAACTTTAAACGGCGGTATGTATTTAATAATCCCTTCCACCAATCCGTCCGGCCAATTTTTGGTAAAAGCGAACTTGCGGCTAAAATCTTTGGCTTCCAGCGGATGAACTACAAAAGCAAATTTTTGCAAATACACGCGCCTCCTTATATGAGTTGTTTGACTCTGGGTTTAATGCCAGCCTGTTCAATAAGACAGGTATAATCTCCGGCTGTTAGTTGCTCCGGCCGTTTACCTGATAAAGCCGTCAGTACCCCTTCTAAAATATTAGTACCAAAAGAGCGCCCCCCCATTTCCGGGGTAGTAGTTACCAGTGTCCTAACACCACGTTGCTTTAACAACACCTCATCCTCTGTGGTAACAGTATTGGTGATAACAAGTTTATCACTCATATTCTCCGGCATATAACGCCTGATAAAGTGAAAGTCACCGGCAATAATCGCAGCATCACGAAAATAAGACGCAAACCGGGGCGTTCCCTGTGTCTGCTTGTCGCCCGTAGGATAAAAGAAACTAACCGGAAGTTTGGTGATAACAGGTGCGGCAACATTTGCCAATCGTGCCAAGCCGTTGAGTGTATGAATAGGTATTGGCAGGCCTAAACCAAACATTAAATCGCCAAAAACAGGCCGGCTGCCGGCTCTCACCAGTGCTTCAGCCAGCCCAAACCGGTCAACAGCACAAACGATCAGAGCCTGCTTATCCTTAAAACTCAATCGATATTGGGCCTCAAGGTAAGGTACGACCTGCCGCTCCAGTGTATTCTTGATCGCACTACCGTCAACTACCGGTGTTATTTGGGCATTAGCGGCTAACCCTGCTGATTCCCGGAAGGTGTACCGTTTACTGCCGGCATATATATATAAGTCGGTACCGCCCAGGCCGATGGCATCCACTTGCCCATCCAGTTCACGGATCAGTTGGGCTGCAGCCTGCTTATTACCATCTGTACCAATTCTCTTTATCAAAAATTCCTGGCCGCCGAATACAACTGATGTAGTTCCGTTGCGTTTCGATGAACCAAGACTAATGCTTACTACCTGTTTCATCTACTATCCTCCCGGTTAGAATCGGAGCTGCTTGATGAGAGCACGAATATCCTCCGGATTGACATATTTATCCTCAGCAATAGGGGATTCGCCAATTTGCACCCCGATCACCACTTTATCCAGTATAGTCTCAATTAATTTAATCCTCATATTTGAACCAATAATAATAACTATATCATATTTGCGGACGTTTCCCACAATCTCCATAATTGTATTGAACAGTTCTACCCCGCTTTTGGTTTGAACAAAATCCCAACGCTCCTGTTCGGATAAAACAAGACAAAAATCAATACCTTCCTGCCGGGCTACAGCATAGATCTCCTGACAGTTCTGCAAAGGAAAACCGATGAGCGCTACACGGCCGCCTTTGCGAATCTCACCGATTGTCTCAAGCCGCGAGACAAAGGTGCGATCAACACCAAGGCGCCCAGCAACCTCCTGCTGTGATAAACCATCGCACCGCAAATCCAAAATGCGATCAATGGTCTGGTGTATTTTCTGGCGGTTGACTATCTTGTCGCCAATGCGTAACAACACAGCTTGTTCATCTCCCAGTTAGTATATGTGCACAAAGTTGTGTACATACATATTCTAGCATTTTTTTTGTTCATTAACAAGTTTTACCATATAATGGAACGACAAAAAATTACCGCTACCCCCATGGCGCAAAAGGGAAGCGGTTAATCACTTTCTTATATGTTTCAAGCTTTAATACAGTATCATCATGAGCCATGCCCTTTTTTAGGCCTTGCAGCACACGAATACCTTGCTGCATTGTAATTCCCATATCACCAGTGAGTTGAGACATCGTAGCCCGGCGGGCTTTAGCCAGCGATTCATCCAACGACTTTCCCGTCCGTATATTACCAACAAACTCCTGGGCCAGATAAAATTGCGCCAAATTAGTCATTGGATTGCCACAGGCACCACTGGCAGTCAATCCCAGCACTTCCGGCAAAGTGTGTTTAATACTAAATTCAACAGATTTTTTAAGCTCGTCCGTTTCCCGGCTCATAGCTTCAACCAGGGTGCGGGCTGTACATAAGCCATACATCGTTAAGGCCCTGATAATAGAGTGTTCAATGGTGTGAGCCTGTTCAAGTTCGACCAGTCCGCCTAAATTAGCTGTTATACAAATTTCCTGGCCGGTTTCAAGATCAGTTCCGTAAACGGTTACCGGTATATCACTTTTATCGCGAAATTCAGTATATCCACCTTGCGGGGACCAACCCGCCCCGGAAACAGAAGGATATTCTTTGCGCATTTTTTTTAGGTTGATATATTCAATATCAGTAGAATAGATATAGCTGCCGGCAGTTCGCAAAGTATACCAGCGGGCATGCCCCCGCCCTTCCAGTTTAGCCATAAGTACAGGTATCTCATTGCCGGTGTCATCGGCCGCAATTTCACTCCAGATATTTACGATCCGGACAATTACACCAATCGGGTACAGGCCCTGTTCCTCAATAAGCCACGGACAAATAAAAATTTCCCGGCCCACCCCGACATCTAAGAGCAATTGTCCACCGTTTTCCATGATAAACATTCCTGTAATTGTGCCGCCCTCCGGCCTAGGCAGGATGCCGTTGGCGACGGGCATGATTAGCATATCCATCCTTATCCCCCTGCGGAAACTGCTTAGAAACGCCCATCTGCGTTGTTGCTCCTGCGGGCGTTCCCTCCGACGTACTTCCCAGTACGACTGCGGTCACGTCCTCGTCGCGCCTAGCAACTGGACATTTCTAAGCAGTTTCCGGCTTGTGCATATTGACAAATTTAGATTATAGCATCACGATAGTTTTCCATGATCCGGATAAAGTCTGCTCTGGTGGCGGCCTGGTTGAATTTTAGCCTGAGCTCCGCTGAGTTGGGCAGGCCTTTCGTGTACCAGGCGGCATGACTGCGCATTTCTCTGCTGCCGGTGTATTCGCCTTTATGGACGACCAGCAGGTCGAGATGCCTGAGCAGCATATCAATCCGCTCCCCGAGCGTGGGCAGCGGCAGTGTTTCACCTGTTGCCAGGTAGTGGGCAACCTGTCGGAAAATCCAGGGATTTCCTTGGGCCCCCCGCCCTATCATTATGCCATCACAGCCGGTTACAGTCAACATTCGCTCCGCATCCTGGGGGGTACGAATATCGCCGTTGCCGATAACGGGAATGGCAACAGCCTGCTTTACCGCACTGATAATCGACCAGTCAGCCTGTCCGGAGTAGAATTGTTCCCGGGTACGGCCATGGACACTCACCGCCGCCGCTCCGGCCTGCTCGGCCAGTCTGGCGATTTGCACGGCATTCACGCTGGTTTCATCCCAGCCTTTGCGAAACTTAACAGTAACCGGTATACCACCGGCAGCCTCAACAACAGCAGCGATAATACGGCCGGCCAGGCCGGAATTGCGCATCAGAGCTGAACCCTCGCCATTTTTTACAATCTTAGGGGTTGGACAGCCCATATTGATATCAATTACATCGGCGCCGGCGTCAGCAATAATACGGGCCGCTTTAGCCATACTTTCAGGCTCGGAACCAAATATCTGCAACGCCACCGGGCGTTCCCGCGCATCAATCGCCAGCAGTTTCTTAGTGTTTGTATTATCATATATAAGGCCTTTATCACTTACCATTTCTGAATATACCAGGCCGCAGCCCATTTCCTTGACCAACAGGCGAAACGGCAGGTCGGTAACACCGGCCATAGGGGCTAAGATCACTGGATTGGCAAGTTCAATGTGACCGATACGCATATATACCTCCTCTTTTACCAGTCTCAAAAGGCGGCCTAGTGTCTTGGCCACATTATCTTTTTAGTTGCTGACGGCTAAAATGGCAAATGGCGGCGTCAGCCCCTCCTAGCAGACCCCTGCCAGTATGCGTCGGGCTGCCCCTTTGCCATTTTGTCTCGCCTTAAAACTAAAATCTAACATGACCAAGCTACTAACAGGCCGCCTTACAGGCTAAATCACCGGTTCCGCTCATATATAAGTCTTAGGCCCTCCAAAGTCAGGAAGGTATCTACCTTATCAATGGTATGGGACTCCTGCGCGATTAAGTTGGCCAGCCCCCCGGTAGCAATTACGGTTACTTGTTGTCCCATTTCATCCCGCATACGACGGACAATTTCATCTACCTGGCCAACAAAACCATAGATTATACCTGATTGCATACTATTTATGGTGTTGCGGCAGATTACACTTTTGGGTTTAATCAGTTCAATCCGTGGCAATTTAGCCGCCCGTTGAAACAAGGCTTCAGTTGCAATACCAATACCCGGAGCAATCGCGCCCCCCAGGTAATCTCCATTTTCGGCCAGAGCGCAAAATGTAGTTGCCGTACCAAAATCAACAATGATCAACGGACCGCCATATTGCGCATAAGCGGCAATGGCATTTACAATACGGTCAGCGCCTACTTCGCGCGGATTTTCATATTTAATACAAATACCGGTCTTAATTCCAGGGCCAACGACAAGCGGCTCAACATTAAAATACCGCTGGCACATCCTGGTTAAAGGTACCACCAGCGGTGGCACTACTGAAGAAATAATAATTGCTTCAATATCCTCCATCATTAGCCCGCGGTAAGTAAACAGGTTATAAATAAGCACCCCGTACTCATCACCGGTCTTTTGCTTATCTGTGGAAATACGCCAGTGGTAATTGAGCTCTTGGCCTTCGTAAACCCCCAGAACGATGTTGCTGTTACCAACATCAACCACTAATAACATGAGTAAAATCCCCCTATAACTATAGGCCGTATTCCGTCAATTCTGAAATGACCTCTAGGTTATCAATACTTGTTATTGTACCTTAAAAGCAGGGAAATTGTAAATATACGACTGCATAGGGAAATTTCCATCAGTTCAGCTGCTTAATCGGCACAAGCCCGCTTTTTAAAAGCGCCCGGCGAACCCGCACCCCAATATATACAGCCATCGCTGCCTTAACTAGGTCAAACGGCAAAAAAGGCCATACGGCTAAATTAAGTGCTCTCTCCAGCGGCATGGCTTTGTGCAGCACATATTGAAAAGACAGCATAAAGCCAGCCAAGCCAATTATGTAGATAGCAGCCAGGCCTGTCAGTATGGCAATGGCAGTGTGTTTATATGTCAGTTCAAAGTGTTCCGCAACATAACCAACAATATACGTGCACAGAAAATAGCCAAAAATATAGCCACCGGTTGGCCCAATTAAAACAGCTGCTCCAGCTTTCCCCTGGGCAAACACCGGCAAACCAAATATACCGAGCAGCACCCACACGGCAATACTGGCCGGTCCCAAACGCTTACCTAATATTATCCCTGCCAACAGCACAAACAGGATCTGCATTGTAATTGGCACAGGACCAAGAGGAACAGAGACCTGGGCACTGACCGCAAGCAGGGCGGCAAATAAACTTGTAAGCGCCATATTTTTTGTATTCATGATTACCCTCCTTATAAGACAGCTATAATTAATTAGGCGCAGCCGGGCGAATGGAGACATCACCGGCCAACACCCTTTCCAGTCCTTGTGCGGTTTCGATTAAAAGGGCACCATCAACATCAATGTTAATAGCCACACCAGTAAAGCTGCGATCAAACCCCCGGACATCCACCAACTGCCCCAGCGTGATTGACTGGCTTTTCCAATCTTCAAGCACTGATCCAAAGCCTGAAGTTTTAACAGGAATATAAACATTTTCCAATTCAGCAAGTATAGTAGTCAGCAGCTTGAGTCTTGAAACCTGGTGTCCGGAGGCAATAGCCAGCGAGGTGGCAGTGGCAGCAAGCTCCGCGGGAAAATCAAACGGCTCGATATTCACGTTGATCCCCATACCAATAATAATATGGTTAATTGCATCCATTTCCGCACTCATTTCCGTAAGTATACCCACTACTTTGCGGCCATTGCACAATATGTCGTTAGGCCACTTAATGCCGCAGCCGGCACCGGTCACCGCATTAATAGCCCGGTTAACAGCAACAGCTGCCATTAAGGTGCATTTTGCAGCCTCCATAGGGCTAAACGGCGGCCGTAGCACAACAGACAGCCAAATTCCTTTGCCATACGGCGAAAACCAGCCTCTGGCCAGGCGGCCCCGCCCGCTTACCTGCGCTTCCGCCACAACAACCGTCCCCTCAGGGCAACCGTCTGCTGCCAGTTTTTTGGCCTCATTATTAGTTGAATCAGTCTCACTGAAATAATGAATTTCCCGCCCCAAAATACGGCTAGTTAACTGGGCTTTAATCTCGGCCGGCAACAGCCTGTCGGTATTATGCCGCAGCGCATAGCCAAGCCGGGGATGAGCCTCAATATCATAGCCATCCTCTTTAAGGCCCCGGATATGTTTCCATACTGCCGTTCTCGAAACTTTTAAGGTGTGCGAGATATCCTCCCCCGATACATATTGGCCGGAATTATGTTTTAGTACCTCAAGTATTGCTGACCGCAATATCATTCACCTCTGAAAACATTATTGTTATCCTAATAATAAATCACCGGTTAACAATTGTCAATCTGGACTCTAAGCTGAATTCTTGCATTTACAATCAGAACAGGAGTATGATAGCATTTCTATATAAAGCAATAAAGTAAACCTAGCTTCAGACGGGGTTAACCCAGCTGGAGGTAGTTACCCTTATCCAGTGACCTATATTTTAGGATGTGAGGTGGCCTTTATGGAACAAATTAAGGTACTGGTAGCTGATGATGAGCCTAACATAACTGAAGTCTTACAGCTTTATCTCGAGCAAGAAGGGTTTAAAGTATTTACAGCGGCTGATGGTCAGCAAGCGATGGCTGTCGAAGAGGAATATTGCCCCGATTTGTTAATTCTTGATGTCATGCTGCCCAAACGGTCCGGCTGGGAGATATGTGAAGCCATCGAACGTAATGTGCCTGTCATTTTTTTAACAGCCAAAAGCGGGGAAACTGATAAATTAACCGGGTTTTCCCTGGGCGCTGACGATTATATTACTAAACCATTTAGCCCCCGGGAGGTTATGGCCCGAGTTAAAGCCGTGCTGCGGCGCAGCGGCCGGATCACTGAATCCGGCGCCCGCCTGGAGTTCCCCGGCTTAACTATTGATCAATCTGCCCAAGCAGTGCATTCCGGTAATCAGAACACATCTTTGTCGCCAAAGGAGTTCGAATTGCTCATTTTTTTGGCCCGCCATGTCAAAATGGCGTTTTCCCGTGACCAGCTCTTAATCAACGTCTGGGGTTATGACTTCGATGGAGCTGACCGCACAGTCGATGCCACCATCAAGCGGCTGCGGCAAAAAATCGATAACCCTGATTTTAGCTATATCCATACGGTGTGGGGAATAGGTTATAAATTCGAGGTAACCAGCAAATGATGAGATCTATTTTTGGCAAACTGCTGCTTTCACATCTGGTAATCATTCTGGTAAGTATGCTAACGCTGGGTTTATTAATGTCCTACCTGGTACGCGATCATGTTGTTGAAAACAAACGACTTGATCTGTTAGCCAAAGGCAGTGCGGCAGCGGCGATAGTAACACCGCTGCTGGCGAACGGACAAAAACCTTCTGATGCCCTGCTTGATGCGATGAGCGATATGGCTGGCGGCGATATCTGGATTATGGATAAAACCGGCCAAATCATTGCCGGTCAGCCGCCGGCCCGCTGGAAAAGCCGCCATCTCCAAAACCTGTCAGAATTTTGGAACAGAGCCGATTGGCAGGATGGCAGCGGTAGCCAAAAAATCCTAAAACCACGCCGTCGCGGCGAGCCGGCCATAATTGCCGCATTGCCGCTGCCGGCCCAGGATTCAGGCCAAAAGGCAGCCCTCTTTCTCTTTTCACCGGTTAAAGGTGCTACCCGTACCGCCCTGGCGCTTGAACAACTGCTTCTCTATTCACTGGGAGCCGGTATTCTGGCTGCAGCCTTAATCGGTCTGTTAATGGCCCGCAGCCTAACCCGCCCGCTGGCCGATATTAGCCGGGCGGCGGCTGCCTTTGCCGGCGGCGACTATCAGAGCCGTACCAATGCTGTTCAGTCCGACGAAATAGGTCAGCTGGGCCGCACCTTTAACAGTATGGCGTCTGAACTGGCGCAAACAGAACAAAACCGCCGGGACTTCCTGTCCGATGTCTCGCATGAACTAAAAACACCTGTTGCTTCTATCCAGGCGTTAGCGGAAACAATGTTGGACGGCTTAGCAAAAACACCTGAGCAGAGGAAACGCTATCTCACAAGCATTGTCGGTGAAACCAAGCGCATAGGCCGCCTTGTTGGCGATTTACTCGACTTATCACAGCTTGAGTCCGGCGAGCTGACCATTGTCCGCGATCATGTATCGCTGCCAGAACTAATCACTGTCCATACCGCCAAACTAGTTCCCTTCCTGGAGGGAAAATCGCTAACATTAACAACAAATTTAACGGAAGCTAACCCTGTGGTTATTGCTGACCCGGACCGCCTCGGCCAAGTATTGGGCAATCTTTTGACTAATGCCATCCGCCATGCCGATACCGGTTCCGAGATAACCATAACCGCCCATACCCACCACCACCAAACCTTTATTGCCGTGAGCAATACCGGCCCGGGAATTCCGACGGAACATTTGCCGTATATTTGGCAAAGATTCTATCGGGTTGATAAATCCCGCTCCCGTGGCGACGGCGGCACAGGCTTAGGACTGGCCATTACCAAAAAACTGGTGACGGCAATGGGCGGTACTGTCAATGCCGACAGTACACCGGGGAAGATTACAACTTTTACCATTACTTTGCCGGCGAAATAAAAAATCTCCATAAAAATCCAAATTGGATCATTTTGTCATAAATTTGTCATATCTTTCCGCTATTCTATACCTAGCAGCTAACAGCTGATAAAATAGAAAAAATAAATAGCGGAGGGATTCAGATGTTTTCCACAGCGTCACGTAAAGCAATTGCCGCTTTTGTTGTCGGTGCTTTTATTCTTGGCGGCATTACCATTCCCCTGATTGCCCAGGCCGAAGCAACAACCGAAGACCGGCCGGCCCACCATCAAAAACACCGTAAGCTTGATCCTGAACAGACAGCCAAACGTCTGTCAACAGAATTTGGTCTGGATGAGTCGCTGATCAGTAAATATCAACAAGAAGGTAAAAATGATAAAGATTTGTACCACGCTGCCTTCTACGCCAAAGTCAGCGGCCAGTCTTTTGAGTCAGTTCTGGCGCTTAAAACAGAAACAAATACCTGGAAAGATGTTGCCGATACACTAGGTATCGATAAAGAGCAAGCCAAAGCCGTTCGTCAGGAATTAGCTGCCAAGCGCATTTCCCTCAAGTACGGTTTGAATCAGGAGGATATTCAAAACCTGTTCAACCAAGGTTATCAGCATCGCGATATTGCGATGGCCGGCTTACTTGCCAAACAAAGCAACCAAGCCATTGAGCAAGTGATGTCTATGAAAAAGGTCAATAACACCTGGCATGATGTGGCTGCCGAACTTGGCATCGACCTTAAGGCACTAAAACAAGAAGCAGGCCGGAATAAACATAATCCCAAGTCATAAACCGTAAAAGCGAGAATGCTCACAGGTCCGCATTGCCAAGGCTGCTCTCCTCCAGCCTCCCGGCCATGCGAGCGCCTGCGGCACTCCCGCTTTTTATTTGTATAAAAATGGTTGTTACACACTCAGCCGGGCAGCAACACCTGCTGTTAAATCATAGATATGCCCGGCCAAATCATAGGGTAATGTCCCTGTACCACAGCTGGGTGTCCAAATGATATTTCGCTTTAGCACAGCAGGATCGACACCCCGTTTGGCTAACTCAGCGGCCTGCCCGCCAAACCGGTCAAGAATAGTTGCCGGTGTTTCCTGCCAGGCCTCCTCAGAGGTTGGTATCAACCCCCAGGCCAGTTTACCGCCTTGCTGCAGATATCCGGCCAGTCCTTCAGCCTGCAGCGCCATACCGGTAAAGTAATGGTATGCATCAAAGCTTATCATATCCAGCGGCAATTCAAAAAGAATTGACCAGTCAATCCCGGCACAGGTATGGACCCCCACCCGGACGCCCTCCCGGTGCAGGATGTTTATAAGCGCCGTAAGTGCCGCTGCAGCGGCTTCTTTAGTCAGTGTTATATGGGTGGATGTGTTAATGAGAAACAAGCCCGGATCATCAATAAATATCAGTACAGGCAAGCCGAGCGCCTTAAGGCGCCTGGCTTCAAGCGCGGCCTGTACGGCTAGACATTTTACTAATATATCACGCAGCGACTCATCATAAAAACAGGCCCGCCCCCGTTCATCCTTGATCTGCAGTCCCACTGTCAGCGGCCCGCTGATATGACCTTTTACCCCTTCAGCCCGGGGAAAATATCGGTCAAAATGACTAATGAACGCATCCAGCCCGGCAAACGCTTCCCCGGTCAGGGCAAACCCGCCGGCGGCACCGTTGTCCCCACTCATAAACGCCATATACTGTTCAAAAAACTCAGCCGTTTTATCCGTCCAGCCAGACGCAAGCCGATCAAAAACCGGGTCTTTAAGCGGAATAAGCGATAATACACCCAGTTTAATCAGCGGCTGTACATACTGCACAACAAAACCCTGCTCCGGCATCTTCGCCGGCAGTTGCGGCCAATGCGGCCAGTACGGCATTGCTTTGGCAATTACCGCAAGCGCGGCTGCCTCATCCTGATAGGGCAAACTCCCAATGCCGGTGGCCCGGTGCGATTGTAACCAACTCATATTGTTTACCTCCCCATTTTAATCCCAGGAGCCGGCTCCTGGCTTGTTGTTAATCCCGGTTAAGCAGCATGGCTGCAATCATTGCCGTCAGTGGTATGGCACAAATCAGGCCGATACTGCCTGTAAGCGCCCTGGCAAACTCCGTCACAATCAGGTTTAGGTTAAGAATTTTCAGCATCGGTGCATTTTGCTGCGAGGCTATTAGTAACATGAGCGGCAAAGCACTGCCGGCATAGGCAAGAATCAGTGTATTAGACATTGTCCCCATAATATCCCGCCCCACATTCATACCAGCCTGTACCAGTTCTTTAAAACTGATCGCCGGATGTACGCTCTTGACTTCATATACAGCTGAGGCAATTGAGATCGTAACATCCATAACCGCGCCCAGCGCCCCAAAGACCATACCGGCAAACAGCACACCCTGAAAATCAATGTTCGACAAGGTTGAAGCTTTAAGCAGCATGGCTTCCTCCGAATCAAGCCCGGTCAGATGCATAAGTTTTATCGCCAGCATGGAAAGCAGTCCGGCTATCGCCACCCCGCCAATTGTACCCAATACGGCAGCCAGCGTCTTTCTGGATAAGCCGCTGATGACAAGCTGTGTTGCCATGGCAATCACTGCCGCCACTGCCAGCGTTAAAAGTGTCAGGCTATATTGATGAGCAAGTACCTGGCCGATAAAAAATTTAAAAATCAGCAGCACCGAAAAGGCAATAACGAATACGGACTTAGCGCCAATAAAGCCACCAAACACAACCAGCGCCAGAACAAACAACCCCCCTAAAACATATACATAGTCAAAACGGTCAAAATCACTGACATAATAGCTGGTTTTCCCTAGGTCGTGAGTAACGGCAACAATGACTTTATCCCCGGGGTTAACTTTTATCTCATACGCGGAATGGGACGAGACAAAATTAAACGTATCAACAACCTTACCGGCTTCCGGACCACTTGTCATTCGAATACTGACAAGCTCGCCTTTAGCCATCTGATATTGCTTCTGCATAGACTGATCAAGGGGACCGACAAAGACCACTGTTCCCTTTTCATAGGCAACTGCCGGGGTCGGAGCAGCGTGCAGTGAACCAGTTGACAATAGCATTACCAGAATGAACAATAGCTGCTTTTTCAAACTAACCCTCCTGTCCCGGATACTATTTCCATATTAGCCCACCTAAGCGGTTCTTTCAACTAAAACCAGCTTACAGGCATTAGAAAACTTGGCTTAGCCAAGTCCTAAAGGACGCCGGCAGAAGCCGCCGGTGCCCTTTAGGGTACAGATTTTTCTTATCCCTTCGATCACGGCAGCAAATTTTTATAAATTCTGATGGATTAAAAAAAAACGGCAGGATAACTTCCTGCCGTTTTTATAGGACCCATTAATAGCGTGAATCCGGTAACCCAAAACTATAAACAACCTTAGGTCCTGTGCCATCATCAAGCCCATCCTGGGCATTGACAGGCGCCACATCAACAGGTGGCTGATCATCATCGCTATTTTTATCTTTTTGATTAATTTTACCCTGGTTTAACAGTTGCGACAGTTCCTCGCCTTCCAGAGTTTCTCGCTCCAAAAGCGCATTGGCAACAAGATGCAGCTTCTCAATATTGTCCTTCAGCATTTCTTCGGTTTTAGCGTAAGCGGCTTCAATCATCCGCCGGACTTCCTTGTCAATTGAGTAGGCTACCTCTTCGCTGTAGTTGCGGTCCCGGGAAATATCCCGGCCCAGGAAAACCTGCTGCTCCTGGCGGCGGCCAAAGGTAATCGGCCCCAACGCTTCACTCATACCATATTCTGTAATCATCTTGCGCGCCAGATCGGTGGCCCGTTCAAGGTCATTTTGCGCACCGGTACTAATTTCACCCAACACAACAGCCTCCGCAACCCGGCCGCCGAGAAGGGTATTAAGCTGCTCTAAGAGTTCAGTCCTGGTAGCATAGTAACGGTCTTCCTTCGGCAGCATCAGTGTATAACCGCCAGCCCGGCCGCGGGGAATAATCGATACTTTGTGTACAGGATCGGTATGCGTAAGCATCATGCCGACCAGCGCATGACCCGCTTCATGATAGGCTGTGAGCTTTTTCTCTTTGTCGCTGATAACCTTGGACTTGCGTTCAGGTCCTGCGACTACCCGCTCAACAGCTTCTTCGAGTTCCGGCATTTCAATACGGCGTTTGTTACGCCGGGCAGCCAACAGCGCGGCTTCGTTGACCAGATTGCTCAAATCGGCGCCGGTAAAACCCGGGGCCCGGCGCGCCAGCACATCAAGGTCTACTTCCTTGGCAACAGGTTTGCCTTTGGTGTGCACTTTCAATATCTCCAGCCGGCCTTTTACGTCAGGACGGTCAACCACAATCTGGCGGTCAAACCGGCCGGGACGCAGCAGCGCCGGATCGAGAATATCCGGCCGGTTGGTGGCAGCAATAATAATGATCCCCTCATTGACACCAAAGCCATCCATTTCAACAAGCAACTGATTTAATGTCTGTTCGCGCTCATCATGACCACCGCCAAGACCGGCCCCGCGCTGACGGCCGACAGCGTCAATTTCGTCAATAAATACAATACAGGGCGCACTTTTCTTGGCCTGCTCAAACAGGTCCCGTACCCTTGATGCCCCAACACCAACAAACATCTCAACAAAGTCAGAGCCACTGATGCTAAAGAATGGAACCCCGGCTTCACCGGCTACCGCCCGGGCCAATAACGTTTTGCCTGTACCAGGCGGCCCGAATAACAGCACGCCTTTCGGGATACGGGCTCCTAAATCATTAAACTTTTTGGGATGCTTCAGAAATTCGACAACTTCCTCCAATTCCTGCTTGGATTCATCAGCACCGGCCACATCCGCAAACGTAACCTTGGTTTTCTCTTCCCCATGCAGCTTAGCCCGTGATTTGCCAAACGACATTACCCGGTTACCGCCGCCCTGGGTCTGCTGCATGATGAAAAACCACACACCAATGAGCAACAGCATTGGCAGAATAGAAGAAAAGATAGTCGTCCACCACGGAGGCTGCGGCGGCTGCTCGGCCTTAATATCCACACTCTTATCCCGCAGCTGATTGATCAGCGTAGGATCATCGGGGGCAATGGTGGTAAACTCCTGCCCGTCTTTCAGCTTACCGCGAATGGTATTGTCAACAATAGTCACCCGCTCAACCTTCTGTTCCTCTACCTGCTTTAGGAACTGAGTATAGCTGATTTCCTGTTTAGGGGTCGTCCGTGACGAATAATAGTCGATTATCGATATGGCTATGATGATAATCAACAGGTAAAAACTTACATTCCGGAAAAACTTGTTCAACAAGTAGCCCTCCTCTCGCTGGACCACAAAAACGGCGTTAGAAACATGTTACCATTCATATCGCATAATTATAGCATACTAAGTAATAATTGACAATTACGGAAAAACATTTATCCTGCATAAGCTTCAGGCTTAAGCACCCCGATAAACGGGAGATTACGATATTTCTCAGCATAATCCAGTCCATAACCGATAACAAAGTAATCGGGAATCGTAAAGCCATTGTAGGCAATCGGCACCTCCACCTTACGCCGTTCAGGCTTGTTTAGCAACGTACAGATCTTAATGCTGGCAGGTTTACGGGACCAAAGGTTTTCCATCAGGTAGTTTAGTGTCAGTCCTGAATCAATAATATCCTCGACAATAAGCACATGCTTATTGGCCACATCTTCATCCAGGTCTTTTAAAATCCTGACAACGCCGCTGGAGGAAGTCGCGGCCCCGTAACTGGAAACAGCCATAAAATCAATAGCCACAGTCTGCTTGACAGCCCGGGCCAAATCAGCCATAAAGAAAACCGCCCCGCGCAGAATTCCAATCATCAATATTTCTTTGCCTGCATAATCAGCAGTGATCGCTGCCCCCATCTCCCTAATCCGGGCAGTCAGCTCTTCCTCACTAAACAATATCTTCTCCACGTCATCCATCATATTATTACTCATATTCAAATTTCCTCCTGTTTAGTAATACTAAGCTGCAAAATCTTTTTCGTATTGCCGGTGATGCGGCCATGTTCGCTTTGGCGATAGCCGGCTACCCAGATAATTTCCTGTTGATCAGAGACAATGGGAACCGAGTCCCGCTGAGATTCAGGCACCTTGCTATCAATAAAAAAATCTTTAATTTTCTTGCTGCCGTTAAGCCCGAGCGGCCGGAACCGGTCGCCTGGCCGGCGGCCCCGCAGGGTAACCGGCAAACAAAGCTGCTCAAGGTCAAAAACGGCCGTTGCCCTCCCCCCGGCGGCCGGCGCAGAAACAATCTCGGCCGTTACCGTCAAGCTGTCTATCCTTGTTATACCAGGTATAGCGACTTCTGACGGTACCGTCCCCAGCCGGTGCTCCACGCCGGTAATACAAGCTGCCCCTACTTCCAGCGTTGTGTATGTTTTCCTGGCAGTCAGCCCCCCCGGCAGTGTCATCTGCGATCCGACTTCACCCGCTAATGCCATATTTGTTAAATTTTCCACATGAATAAAGCTTATTCCTGTCAGGGTACCACGTTTTTTCTCAATAACCTGCCGGATGCACGCACGCTGCAGGGCCGGATGCAAATCAGCCAAAGCCCGGCTGTTAATGACGGCCTTGCCCCGGTCAGCATTAATGATTGTCCCCCATAGTTTGCCAGCTTCCTGGTAAATATAATCATGTTCATCACCGGCCAGCACCGCCAGACGCCATAACGCCTCACGGATAGCGGGATTATAATCGGCCTCCAGCACCGGCAGCAGGTTCAGTCTAACCCTGTTCCGCAAATAATCAGTCGTAAGGTTAGAGCTGTCCTGACAGGGAGCTAACTGTTGCCTAAGGCAATATTCTTCAATTTCCCAGCGGCTTACCGCCAGCAGCGGCCTGATAATATCACCGCTTAGCGGCTGCATGCCCCGGAGTCCGCCACTACCGGCACCACGCAGTAAATTAATCAGTACCGTTTCTGCCTGGTCATCCCGATGATGGCCTGTGGCAATCTGCGCCCCGCCCCAGTCAGCAGCTACCTGACGCAGATATTGGTACCGGAGTATCCGCCCCGCTTCCTCTGCCGACAGTTTATTGGCCTGCTGATAGCCAGGGACATTAATTGACGTTACCTGGCACGCCAGCCCCAGACCGGCGGAAAAAGCCGCGACGAATTCTGCTTCCTGCGCTGCTTCGGGCCGAAACATATGGTTCATATGGGCTACTGCCAGACAGAAGCCATATTCATCCTTCAGTTGGTTGAGTATATGCACCAGAGCCAGCGAATCAGGGCCACCCGAACAAGCCGCCAAAATCCGGCTGCCCGGTACTAATAGCCGATGACGGCTCACCCAGGCCTTTACTTTAGCAAGCATCCTCTATCCCCGGCTCTCTATTTGATAGTCTGTGCTCAAGCGTGTTAACCGATACAAAGTAGAACTTACAAAAATACCGAAAGCAATCGCTCCTCCGGTTAACAGTGTCAGCATGCCCATGGCTACCCCTTCATCATACCGGCCCTCTACCATAAAGCGCATGGCAGTGTAGGCTTCACGCCCCGGGACTAAAGGAATAAAGCCGGGAACAATAAAAATTGTTGCTGGCTTTTTTAGAATTCTGGCCAAAAGTTCAGCAAGCAAGCCAACAGCCATACTGCCAAGAAAATTGGCCATTATACTGTTTACCCCATTCAGAACCACCCCATGCATAACAATCCACCCCACTACCCCGGTAACACTTGCATAGCCCAGAAGCCTGCGGGGAATACGGTACAGGACACCGATCGCAATACTCATCGCCAAAACGGCTACAACCTTAACAATAAACATATATCACCCCAGTCAATAGGCGCTGACAGCCAAAATGATTACAACCCCCATGGATACGGCGACAGCGGTCAACGCTGCCTCAAGCCCACGGGACAACCCGCTTAGCAGGTCACCGGCAATAACATCCCGAATCGCATTGGTTATCGCCACTCCCGGCACCAAGGGCATGATTCCCCCCACAACAACATTGTCTGGCCGGAGCTCCGGCCACATATGGTTAAACAACATCCCTACCAGGGCCGCTGTCATACCGCCAAAAAATTCGAAAGTAAACTTAACACCATGCAGCCGGGAAATGACATGGGCAATATACCGGACAATCAGCGCGGTGGTAAAAGCAGCCAGACTCTCAGCTACGCCGGCATTTAGAAGAATTGCCGCCGCCCCGCCCACGATCCCGGATGCCAGCATGGAGGGAACAAGGGAAAACCCGGTCCGTTCTCTGGCAATGCGCTCAAGATGGGCATAGGCCTGCTGATAATCAATCCGCCTGTCCGTCAGCCGCCAGGATAATTCATTTACTTTGGCAATACGGTCAAGGTTAATTGTCCGGTCATGCACCCGGCGCATGATAGTACTGGTCCGGCCGGTTGTATCAGTGACAGTAACAAATACACCGGTAGGAATGACAAAACTCTCCACCTTAACGGCCCCTAACGACCGGGCAATATGAAACATAGTTTCCTCCACCCGGCTGGTTTCGGCCCCATTTTTCAGCATAATGTCCCCGGCCAGAATTGTTATGTCGACTATCTGTTCTAACAGGATTTGCATATTTTCCCCGCCGCCTGTTTTAGTTGTCAATTCGCGCCTGTTGGAATAATTTCCTGCCATAAATTAGACATTATGGTAGTCTTTCCTATGTCAGCAAAAAATAAACGGAGCAAACTAAGTCTGACTCAGTTTGCTCCCTGCAGTTACTGCACAAGCTCCGGCCGTTCAGCCACCCTGGCTACCAGCACGGCCATATCATCTTTAGCCACACCGCCGGCTAGGTCGATTGCCTGTTTCAATAATCTCTCGGCAATATCCTGTGGCCGCTCGCTCCCTATACGGCGAAGGAAGTTCGCCACCCAGGTTTCCCGTTCCGAACTGCGGGCCGCATCAATCATGCCGTCACTGACCATAACAATAATATCACCTGGAGCCAATACCCGCCGCACAGGTTCAATCTCGACATTCTCCAATATGCCCATCGGCGGGGCGGCCGGATTAATTGTCGTTACTTCCCGCACCCGTTTTATATAACTGGGGGCCGAGCCCACTTTCAGAAATTCCGTTTCACCGGTAAACGTGTCAACTACGGCCATATCCACTGTAGCAAACATATCTCCCGGCATTTTTATCAATAACATTGAATTTACTGTTTTAATAGCTGTATCAACTTCAAAGCCTGCCGCCAGCAGCTGCTGTAGAAATTTTACAGCATGTCCGCTCCCGCTGGCCGCTGCGTCCCCGCTCCCCATACCGTCACTTAAGATAAGTGCTGTCCGGCCCCGGCCGACAGGCTGGGCAATACAGGTATCACCAGATATTCCGCCGGTTTCTTTGGGCACTGTTGCCATACCTGTTTCCACAAAATAGCGCTCCCCCAGTTCCATGGTTAATCTACAGGTCTTATGCCGTATCCTACTGCCGCACTCAGCCTGTAATGCCATTTTTTCCTGCAATAAGTTGGCCGTAAGCGGCAGGACCGTATTAACACACTCCCGCGTGCCATCGCACACAGCTTTGTGAGCCTCTACCGTCACCTTGCCCCGCTCGCCGATCACCCGTACTCTGCTTAGCGGGCAGCCTAATACTGCGGCCCGCTCTGCCAGCATACCTGCAACCTCAGCATCTGTTTGCGGCCCTTTTTTTAACTCCTGCGCCAGATTGCCAATTATGTCCCCGGTGGCCTTCATCTGTTCAACCGCCACCTGGCGGCATTCTGTCAGCTTTCTGTGCCAGTACCAGTGTGTCCTGTTGCTTTCCGCCACTTGACTGATAAGAGCTACCAACTCCTGCCGGTTTATGCATGTATCTCTTATAATGCCGGGAATAGCTTCTGCTTTAAGCTTTCCGGCTTCAGCCCAAGCCAGCATATCAAGCATAGCCTGGTAGGTTTGATAAAAATCACGATCCCAGCATTGGCCCCGGCGCTCACAGGGTCCGCATATACTTTCCCCGACTGCCGACAGCAGCTGCGACAGCTGCCGGTCTTTAAGCTTTGCACTATAGGCAGCACTGTCATTCATGCTGCCAGAATCAAAGACCCCGGATAAGTCTTTAAAGATATCAGCAATATTAGTCAGTTTATCCACTGCGTTGTTGATTGTCTGCCGTACGGCCTCGGCACTGCCGGCCTGGTCGATGCAGGGTTCGCGCCATTGGCTCATCCTGGCGGCAGGAACCAGCATAAAGGCGGCCCCGGCCACAGCTGCTTCACCCATTGCCAGCAGCAGCTCACCAGGCTGTCCAAAATATAATACCGCAATCGCACTGCCTAAAATAAAGCCTAATAATACGGCTGCCTTGCCCATTTCCCGGAATAATCCGCCCAACATGCCTGCCAGTGCATACATGGCAATAGCTGAAGCGGCATCCCCGTCACTTAAGCCAACAACCAGGCCGGTTATAATTCCGACTGAAGCACCCAGCCCGGAACCGCCGCTAAATGCCAGGGTCATGGCAATAAGCGAGCCGGCAATATTACGCACGCTAAAGTCATATATCGTTAAACTGCCCAACCCGGCTACAGCGATGGCCAGCATAATAATTCCACAAATCAGGTTTTCCGCCCCGGCCTGATGAATTTTGTTATGCAGGAAGAGGGGCGCCCCATATTGAAAAACAAAAACCAGTATCATACATAATGTTGCATCAAACACAACCAGCATGGTTCCATACAGTGAAGATGCTCCCAGGGAGGTAAGTGCCATCCCGCTCAAAAATACACAGCCAAACATAAAAAGCGGAATCGCCTGTACTTTTCTCTCATAGCGCGAAAGCTTGTCTGACAAGCGCCAGTAGAGCAGCATTGACAATAAATAAATAATTCCCTCCTGATAGAAGCCCGCACTGATGACACCGGCCAGTGCCCATACGCCTGCGGCAGCGGCCCGCTCCCGGGCCAGCCCGGCAATGGCGGCAAATAAAGCCAGCCCGAAGGGGGCTATCTCCCCCATAAGCGAAACTCTCCCAATTAAGAGGGCTAGCAGGTTTACCGGCAGGTTGTCCTGATGAAACAGAGCCCTTAAACTCAGCCTGATCCAGTCAAAGAATTCCCGCCAGGGAAACCCCGGCTTATCCTCAGGCACAGAATCTGCCGGTTGCCGGACAGGCGGCGCCTGCAGCATTTCTTCAGGCAGGGTAATAATAGATACTTTTGGCATGATTTTTCACCCCTGTAAAAAGTGTCTTGCACCGTATCTAAAATTTTACAGATATTACCATGAAAATATTTGTCTGTTTACGTCGACCTGTTAATAAAAAAAACCGACATAAAAGGTAGGCTAATAGGCAAAAAACCACCCGGTCAAGCCATGACCGAGTGGTTTTAGTTCTATTTTTCAGGTTAAGTTATTCCATTTTTGTCGATAATCCAATAAAACTATGCAAGTACTCCTATTTATTCAGCCCGGCGCGCTGCACTGCCACCGCCACCGCCGCCGCCGGCACCACCCCGGCCACCATTACCGCCACGTTTGGAGTCGGTGTTGCGCTTTAAATCAGTCAGGCGCTCATCACTGTCTTTTAAAAATTTGCTTAGCTTATCTTCAAAGGTTAAGCTATTCACTCTATTAGAGCGGCGGAAATCGTTGGAATGCTGCTTTCTTGGCGCAGGAGGCTGCAGCTGCTTAATAGAAAGGCCAATTTTGCCGCGATCGTCTACAGATAAGACCTTAACTTTAACTTTGTCTTGTTCTTTCAAAAAATCTTTGACATCGCGGACGTATACGTCAGCAACTTCAGAGATGTGAATTAATCCTACCTTCCCACCCGGCAATTCGACAAAAGCGCCAAAGTTTGTTATGCCGGTCACAACTCCTTCTACAACACTGCCAACTTCAATGGACATACTAATCAAACTTCCTCCTTAAAATCTTCGTACTTTTTGTATCCTGTTTTGGAACCCGCAATCCATATTATACTCTTGATAATGAAAATGTGTCAAGGAATGGCGCTTATCTGGCCGGAATATATGGTACTTCCCCCGGTTTTACCAAACCAAGCTGCTCACGGGCTACTTTTTCGATATACTCGGTCATACTCAGCTGTTTCTTCTCAGCCGTCAAACTTTTATTAACCCCTTCAGCCTCAGCCAAGCGGGTATTCACAACATCCATTTCGCGGCGGATTTGATAAAGCTCCGTCTGCTGAAGAATAATTACATAACAAAAGTACCCGGCCATGATAAATATGCATAGCCTAAACCAGCTAAACCGTATTGCTTTCTTACGTTTCTGCGCCATAACATCACCATACTGCGTTTGATCTTAACTGTATTCGCTCTTTAAGCGGCAATTCCTTTTTATTTATGGTAAATTATATGAAAATTTCAGGGAGGCGGTACCTCTTCCGGCGGCGGCGGCGGTGGCTGCCGTTTCTTATACCAAGCTAAACACTTTCTGCCTATATAGCGGACCGGCCAAAACAATGCTTTTACAAGCAACCTCACCGGTTTAATAAAGGTAAACACCAGCATACGCTTCCCGGTCTGCCACAGGTGGCTGGCCAGCTTAAAAAGCAGGATAACCAATCTAAGAAAATGTCTGCTGGCTAACCGGTAATAGGCAGCTACACCGGTAAACATGGCGATAAACACATAGAATCTCAACTCACCCCAGTTACCCATAATAAGTGCTACAAAAGCAATACCTGCCGCCACAAGCCAGTATAATAAATCTGTAATTGAAGTAATCAGCCAGGGAGGACGGTAATATCCCCTCAACACCCGGTAGGTGTCAAAAAGCATACCCAGCAAGATTCCTGTTGCGGCA
This sequence comes from Sporomusa termitida, assembly GCF_007641255.1. Lineage (NCBI taxonomy): Bacteria > Bacillati > Bacillota > Negativicutes > Selenomonadales > Sporomusaceae > Sporomusa > Sporomusa termitida. The sequence goes on along the minus strand of NZ_CP036259.1, from coordinate 5,152,787 downwards.
ATCAACAGGAAGGTATTCAATTGGGTTGAAAACTCCACCTGTTCACCTCTTTTGTATGAGCGCACTCTCCCTTATCGCCAGCGCAGGGATTTATACCGGCAGCATAACTGTTTGCCCACAAAAAACAGGGCAACAACCGTTACCATAATTACCCAGACCAGCATTAAGGCGGCCTGTTCCCATTTTTTAGCCGCTGCCGCCCCAGGCGGCCAGTGGCCGCTTATCTCACACCAATTAGCTACTACCTGCTCAACATACCGTGTGGTCTCGGTATAGGGGGGAATGCCGCCGTATTTGTCAACAGCACCGGGCCCGGCATTATAGGCAGCAACGGCTAATTCAGCATGAACACCGTAGCGTTGTATTAACTGACTCAAATAATAGGTGCCTACAGTAATATTAAGATCAGGATCATAAAAACAGTCACTGCCGCATTCTCCTTCATGCCGGCCATTGCAGATCTTAGCCTGGCTGTTTACCAGCCGCCAGGTGCCGGGAATAACCTGCATTAACCCATAGGCCCCGGCCTTAGACAAAGCCCGGGGGTGAAAAGAGCTTTCCGCCTTAATAACAGCAGCAATGATCTCTGGATTAATACCGTACGCCCGGCCAGTCTGGTTTATTTTATCGGCATAGGGTAGTCCGCTCACTTCCTTCATAACCACAACTCCTGATGAAAACTTTTCGTATACAGCCCTGCGGCTGTAGTCAGCCAGACTGACAGCCAGGCTGTAAGCTACAGCCTGAACTGTAAGCGCAATCAGGAGAATCAGCCATAATGACAGGAGCCGGCTACGCATATTATTTTAAAAACCGTTCCAGCAAGCCCTTGCGCTGCCGTTGTTCATCCTCATAATTCATGCCTTTTACGATTCCTTCTATAATAATATTCCCCTGGTCAAGATTAAGCTGCTTAATATTAAGCCCTTCCCCCTTAACAATCAGCATTCCCTGGTCAGTTTCCATAATAATTTCTTTTTCATCATAGCTCCCCAGGCTGACGACCCCGTCAACATTAAGATCTTCCCTATCAACGAGTGTCAGCTGATGCCGCCACTTTGGCGTCTTATTATCTATTGGCATAAAACTCACCCTCCCGGCCAATGCTATTTCAAGTTATGTATATGCCGCAAAACAAATTATTAGTACAAGAGATTAAAATAGCGCAATTACATCCCAGTGTTTACGGAGGTTTTTTAAATGACCGACCTGGCCTACTACTGGCAAAAGCTCATGTATCAGATCGTGCACCAAACCACTATATGGCTGCTTATCGTCTTTTTCACGACATCGGTCGTAGCCTGGGGACTGGAATCAGTCCTCAATCAGCATAACGCCCGGGGCCGGGAAGCCAGATTCGCCCGGAAAACGGCGGCATTTTACACCGCCGCCGCCTTTGTGTTATGGTTTTGCAGTTTTTTCTTCAACTAATTCTTCTCGTTATTTATGTTCACCCACCCCGTTAATATTCATATTAACAGAGATGATTACCGGGATTTTCGGAAAAATCTCTTTATCCCAGCGCTCTTTGACCGCCTCCCATTTCCTGGGGTGACTGATTTTGAGTCTCCGGCCAAAAAACAGAACATCAATACCCATATCCTGATGCACCTTGATGCCATGCTCCACCATCTGCTTTACCTCCTGGGCAAACTGGCGCTCAAGCTTTTGGGCATAGGCGGGATTATCACTGACATGCATATGGGGTTCAGGGCAGCGCTGCATCTCGGCAATATTGCCATACATTGTGATATCCAGGGTATAGTAGATATTGTCGCCGTCCACATGAGCATGCAGGCGGGTATCATGCCGGAATAATTCGTAAGCAAAAATATAATCGGGATGTTCACTACACGGAGTCGTAATCACTGCCCCTCTTTCCAGGCCGATTATGATTTTATCAGCCATCGTCTCATATTCATTAAGATATGCCGCCAGTTTGCCGGTCTTATCAATAACAGCGGTGCCCCCTAGCTTGAGAATATCATCAGTTAGTTCAACCTTGGGCAGAACGAGGGGCGAGTTTTTATCAAGGCTCACTGCTGTAAAACCAACGTCCTGAATGCCGACAATATGAGGATTCCTAAAATAATTGCGGGCCGCATTGGCCAAAAATATGCCCGCAGGCTCACCGCTGGGCGGCTTAAACTGAATGACCGGCCGGGCTTCTCCCGGGGTAACATACAAACGCATCCGCCAACGCATCTCGTTATCCCGCAGAAACCAGTCAATCAATTGATCAAGCCCGCCGGCAGCCAGGGCGGCTTCGCTAATGACAATAACCTGAATATGCTCCCACGATATCGGTTTGCCTAATTGACTGATCATATCCCGGTTCATTTCAAAAAATGACCGGCCGGCATTGGTAACCACATAGGTTTTAATCGGCGACAGGCTGCCCCGTTCGCTTTGACTGGGTTCAAAATCAAGCAATTCCACACTCATGCGGAACAGCTTGCCGCCATAAGGCTGAACAAAATTTTCGGCGGCGCTTATAGTGCCGTCTGCCACATCAATAGCCACAGCCAGGGCAAAATGCCGGTCCTGCAGCTCCCGCCGATCCCAGCAGCCGGTCAGCATCAGGCACAGCGCGGTTAATAGCAGCCAGAGTGCCAGTATCCGGCCAACGCGGCGGGGAAACAGCAATACTTTCATCGGTGTTCACCGATCTGAGCAATAACCACATTAACAGATACCACCAGCGGGATATAAGGGAATAGTTCATCCCAGCGGTCTTTTACTTTGGCCCAGGTTTGCGGATGGTGAGCCTTGAGTTTTGCCGAAAAATTAAGCACATCGCACCCTGCTGCCTGACAGGTGTCTTTACCATATAACACAATCCGCTTGACCTCTGCCGCTGTTTTAACCTCAATTCTGCGGATAAAATCGGGGTCAGCCGCCCCCTTAATCTGGCCCGGGGCCTGGTATTCCCCCAAATTTCCCGTCATACTAATGTCCAGGGTAAAATAAATTTGATCGCCGTCCACATGGGCCGCCAGTTTGGTATCATGCATAAATAGCTCAAAGGCTACCACTTCATCCGCTTTATCGCCCGGCACGGTAATAATTGCCGATTTTTCGGTACTCCTGATCATTTTTATGCCGGCCACAGCCTGCGCGTCGGCATAACCAACAAATTTGTCTTTATTAAATAAAGCCACACCACTGCTTTTCACAATATTATCCGCCATATCCAGGCGCGGTATAATCAGGTCCTGTTTATTACCCAGCATAACACTGATATTGCCTAAATCAGTGCGCGTACCGGCAACATGGATGTTTTTGACATGGTTGCGCAGGATGTTGGCCAGATAGATGCCGCCTGCATCTTTGTTAGGCGGTACATATTCAAGGATTTTTCTGGCCTCACCGGGGGTGATAAAAACTTTTATCCGCCAGCGCATCTCGGCATCGCGTAAAAAGAAGTCAACAATCGGTTTTAAACCGGCCTGCTGCACTGCTGCTTCGCTAATTACAATAGTCTGGATATGTTCGAAATACAGAGGTTTACTGCTTTGGCCCAGGGTATCGCGGATAATCTCAAACAGCGATTGACCGGTATTTGACAGGACATAGGTCCGCCCACCGGCTTGGCCGCCGCCGCTGTCCTGCTGTCCCTCGCCGCCGCCCCGCGCCGGTCCCAAGCGCAAAACCTGCTGGCTAAGCCTGTACCGTTTTTCCCCGTGGGGCTGAGCAAAGGTTTCGTTCGCTTTCGCGGCCGGACTCTGGCCGGGTTGCTCCCCCGCCTCGGCCGCATCAATAGCAACTGCCAGGACAAAATTCCGGTCCTGCAGCTCGCGCTGGTCCCAACAGCCGCTGCTTATCATAGCAATAATTATCACCAGCAGGATACCGCTGATCCGTCCTTTATCCCGCACCTGACATCCGCCTCCGTTCACTCCGCCTGGCAAGCAAATAGATAAGCGGCATAATCCCCAGTGATAAAACCGCCCCTAACCAATTGACCATCTTATCAGCCACTTTAATCATTTCCATCCCGTCCAGCAGGGTCGCCCCTAGAAAAATAACCGGTGTAACCGCCAGTATCCAGGGTCGGTGGTCGGCGAACCCGCTTACCCGGCTCAGGGTCTGACCAATCGCATACACCAATACCGCCATGGTATTAAAAACCGAGGGAATCCAGGCGATCAGCAGGTAATTCTCCAACCGTTCAATGAAGGTCCCCGGTAATTCAACACTTCTTACTACGACTAAAACGGGGTATGATTCATTCTTTACCCCCTCCACCGACAAAACCCCGATTGTTATAATAACGACAACAAAACTAATCAGCATTACAAAGCCAATTGCCAATGCCAGTGCCAGCACCAGGCGGCCTTTGGTCCGATTGATAACAGGAAATAATAATAGAATGATCTCATAACCACCGTACACACCCCAGGTGCTGAAAGTGGCCTCGACAATACCCCACGGCTTGTCCGTCCACAGGGGCAGCAGGTTTTCCGGCTGGAAATTAAACAGTCCCAATATCCAGATACTGCCCATCATGACCGTAGAAACAAAAAAGGTGAACTGAGTAATCCTGATAATTGTCCCTAAATCCTGCAGGGCACAGTAAATAACAACCCCCAGCATGCCCATGATAATAACATCATAGGGTGTCCGGTCAAACATAAAAAAAGCCAGACCCCTGCTAAACTGGTTAAAAATTACCCAGACAAAAACTACCAACAGCAAGAGCACGGCCGCCACTACTGTCAGCCCCGGCCATTTTCCCAAGAGCTGCGGCAGGTAAGCGGTATAATCCTGCCCGGGATAGATTTCTCCCAGCTTCATCAGGATCCAGACGGCGATAAAGTACAACCCGCCACTCAAAACTACACTCACCCAGGCAAACTGCTCAGCCTGGGGAACCACTTTGGTTGGCAGGCCAATAATCTGGGTGCCGAACATCACGGCAGTAAGAAACAGACCAAACTGGGCCACCGACATTTTGTTTTTTGCTTCAAGATTGGCCATAACCCTTGTTATCTCCTTGCCGTTGCTGATCCTGAGCACCGAATTCAACCGGCCTGGTTTTCATAAATTTTTGCGGCAGCCGGATCAACCCGTCTTTCCAGTCAGACCACAGAGCAACATCTGTGACGCCGCCAATATAAGACTCGCCAAAATTACGCAGTGAGAACAGATGGACGGTAACGATAAGAATCCCTAACATAACCCCATATAACCCCAGCGTAGCCGCCAGGCATAACATCGGCAGGCGCAGAGACCGCAGGGCCAGACCAAAAGAATAATAAGGCATCACATAGGAGGCGATAGCAGAAACAGAAGTGACTACTACCAGGAGGGGGTTAACCAGGCCGGCTTGAACCACTGTTGTGCCAATAACAAACGCCCCTACCATACTGGCTGCACTTGCTATCTTTTTTGGCAGCCTGGCCACCGCTTCCTGAAAAAGTTCCAATAACGTTTCCATCATCACCGCTTCCAGGAAAGACGGAAACGGGGTACGGGCCCTGAGTTCGGCAATGGAGATAGCCAGACCGGTAGGCAGCATACCGGGATGATAAGACACAACGGCAATATAAAGCGCCGGCGTATAGATAGCGATAAAGGCGGCAATATGCCGGGTGATCCGGATCAGGCTGGCAATCGAGGCCGGCATGGTATAGTCTTCTACGGTATGCATGATACTGGCATAAGTTGCCGGCACCATAATGACCGCCGGTGTATTATCAACAATAACGCCAACCCGGCCATCATAGATGGCGTTCAGCACCTTCTCCGGCCTTTCTGTCGAATCCAACTGCGGAAAAGGTGTCCAGGGATGCTCTACCATGGCATCTTCAACCACCTTGGAAACGATCACACGGTCGATGCTGATATTTCTTATGCGCCGTTCTACCTCTTCGCTAAGCCCCGGCTTGACCAGGCTGGCGGAATAGACAATGGCAACCCTGGTTTTGCTGCGCTCGCCGACTTCAACGATGCGAATTTTTATATTAGGGTCTTTGGCCCGGCGGCGGATAAGAACAATATTGTCAACCAGGGTCTCGTTAAACGCATCCCGGGGGCCGCGAATGTTTTCTTCCACACTGGGCACCCCGACACTGCGCTTGACATACTTGGGATCACCCACTGTCAAAATTTCAGCAAACCCGTCAATCATAACCAGTGACCGGCCGCTCATAACCGCCTCAACAGCAATATCGGCAGATAGCTCAATAGTAATAGCGGACACCGTCAGTTTTTCTTCCGTAAACTGCCTTAAATCAAAGTTTTTAGCGGCTGCCTGCATAAGCGGTCTGAGAATATTATCTTCCAGGGCGGTGGTGTCGGTCATGCCATCTAACGATACTAACAGGGCCTGCCGCCCGGCTGTTTTAAAGAAACGAAATTTGACGTCATCACAATCACGAAATACCGTTTGCAGGAGCTTAACATTCTGCGCCAGCTCAGGTGTAAACACAAACATCTCATCATCCGGAGCCGGCACAGCCCTGATGCCGGCTACAATTCTGGACATATCCTCGCCCAGGGCAGCGCTGACCTGAGTCAGTTTCTTTAAATCAGCTACGCGTTTTTTCAGGGAATCCAGCGCATTATCCGGCAGGATATCTGATAGTTTGCCAGCATGGAACCGCTTATTTTTATTTTTACCCACTATCAGACCCCCTTTACCATGTAGCTGCCCAAGGCAATGAAGCCAAAGCCGGGAAAAACGGCAGACCACCATGCAACCAGACTGGGGGAACGCCGGGAATAACAGCAATATTGGCGCCTTCACGGCAGGCAATTCTGGCCATAACTGTTTTCCTTCCGGCTTTCCCCAGCCTCTAAGTGTGTGCTGGCCTTAATCCCAGCGTTTTTCCACCTGTACATCTTTAAAATAATGAGTAACTATCTCTTCCGGTTTTTTGCCGGCTTTCGCCATACTATGAGCGCCCCATTGCGACATGCCGACACCATGGCCGTAACCTTTGCCGGCAAAGGTTACATTATCTTCACTCACTTCAATTTTATCCAGCAACATGGATTTTAGCTTGGTGCTGTCTAATGCGACTCGGAGTTCAGGTCCGGAAACCTCAACCGCCTTATTGACCATAAGCATTGTCGCCCTGCCGGAAGGGCCTTTCTGCGTAATCTGAATACTGCTGATGTCATTTACCTGTTTACCCAGCTTATTCATTGCCGCAATAACAGCTTCTTTCGGGAAAACGACTGTCCATTTTTTTACATCAGCCGGTGCCAGGTCATCCGGTGACTGCACTGACTGGATATAGGGCGGTTCGGCCTCCCGGTAATTCAGCCCTTCTTTGGCAGTGGCTGTAACCCCGCCCGCAGATGCGTGGAACCAGCCTTTAATGGGTGTGCCCTGGTGGGTAATTACCATACCGCGCGTCATTTCCACCGCTTTTTTCACATTGTCGTTAACATCCTTGGCACTATAGGCCTGAAACTCCTTAATATCAGTTGAAGCCTGAGTACCTCGTTCGGGAACCCCGCCCTTAGTATCAATGGCTTCAATGGTAAAGGTACGGGCTATGATCGCCTGGGCGGCCAGCGCCTGTACCGGCCAGTCATTTTTCATCTCCCCGGCCACAACCCCGGCAATATATTCTTCCATTTTCATGCTTTTCTTTTCCCCTGTTTCATGCATAAACACAGTAATTTCCGGTTCAGTCTGCGGATCTGCCGGCTGGGGGGTTGATGCATTCGGAGACATCGGCGGGGTTTCCGGTTTCTGCTGCGGCTGATTATTGCAGCCTGCAAGCGCCAGACAAACAAACACAATCATGGTGAGAAAAACAATGCTTTTTCTGTTCATCCTAAATCCACCTCACTAAACATTTACTTCTCTGTTATTATGGCAAATGAAAGCCGGTTACATACATTTCCAAAAAGTTAACACAATCATTACAAAGTTTTGCCAGCTGCTGGCTTATAATGGAGGTAAACAGTACTCGCTTATTTCCGGGAGGTATTTCTCTATGCCGCGTAAGCTGCTGCAGTTGGTAAAAGGCCTATATAACAATATTGTAGCGTTCAACACACCGGCGCTCCCCACCGGCGGCCTGTCTTTTTTTAGCGGGACCCAACCGCCCAGGCCAGACGATACAGCGGCAGACCTCAAAGAAGAACTCATAACCATTATCAAAAATAAAGAAATTGTCCCCGTGTACCAGCCTATCGTTAATCTGAATACAGGGAGGATTATGGGATTTGAAGCCTTGAGCCGGGGGCCGGCCGGCAGCCCGCTGCACTATCCGCTCGAACTTTTCCGTGTTGCCGTCGATAACGGTAAACTCCTGGTGCTAGAACAGATTTGCCGGGAAGCAGCAGTCAGCCATTTAACCAGCCTGGGCAGGGATCAGCGATTATTTCTAAATATGAATGCCGAGGTTGTCAAAGACCCGGATTTCCGCGGCGGCCTGACCAAAACATTGGTCATCAGGCAGGGCCTCAATCCCGAGCAGATTACGTTTGAAATTACGGAACGTACAGCCATTACCGACTTTGACAGCTTTAGCAAATCACTCAGCCATTACCGGGCGCAAGGCTACAGCATAGCAATCGACGACGCCGGGGCAGGCTATTCCAGCCTGCAGTCCATTGCCGAACTCAGGCCAAATTATATCAAGCTTGACCGCTCTCTTGTCCATGATGTTGATAAAGATCCGCTAAAACAGGCAATGGTAGATGCCATGACCAGGCTGGCTGCCGTTATTCACAGCAAGATTATCGCCGAAGGGATTGAGACAGCTGACGAACTGGCCATGTTAATCAGTAAAGGGGTTCACTATGGTCAGGGTTTTTTGTTGGCACGGCCTGGCTTGCCGCCACCGGAAGTATCGCCGGCGGTGCTTGCAATAATTGCCGAGTGCAACTGCCGGGATGTACAGACTAAATCCGGCTCCCGCAAGGGTCTTGGGGTAAACATCGGTGAAATTGTCGAACAAGTCCCAGCAATCCCGCCTGCCACTGTTGTCAGCGTCGTTGAGGAGATATTTACACAAGAACATACCAGCGGTATTGTCATCGTTGATGGTGACCGTCCGGTTGGCCTGTTAATGAAAGATAAATTGTATTATCAATTAGGAACCAATTATGGCATATCGCTCTATCACCGCCGCCCGGTTGAGCGCGTTATGGATAAACACCCGCTTATCGTCAATGCGGAACTTCCGCTTGAGGCTGTTTCGCAAATGGCGATGATCCGGGAGGCTTCTCATCTCTATGACTTTATTATTGTCGTAAGAGACGGAATTTTTTGGGGGGTGGTGTCCATTATGTCCCTGCTTAACAAAATCACTAACCTCCAAATCCGCCGGGCCCATAATTCCAATCCGCTCACCGGCCTGCCGGGGAATTGGGTGATTGAAGACCGTCTGAAAGAACTTGTCGAGACCAGTGAGCCTTTTGCGGTTATGTATCTTGACCTTGACAATTTTAAGGCGTACAATGATAAATATGGCTTTGAGCGCGGCGATAAAGTACTGCTCTTAACCGCACAGGTGTTAAGCCGCAGTATCGGCAAATCCGGATCTGTCGATGACTTTCTCGGTCATATTGGCGGTGATGATTTTATTCTCATTACCAAGCCCGATAATGTTCCAAGCCTTGCTGCCAGCATTATCGGGTTATTCGACCGGGAGATCAAAGGTCAATATCATGCCGCTGATTTGAGCAAAGGTTATTTAGAGATTAAAAATCGCAAGGGTCAGCCTGAGCACTTCCCCATTATGTCCATCTCCATTGCCGTCGTAAGCAATCGGCTACATAAGTTTACCAATTACCTGGAGATTGCCGAGGCAGCCGCTGAACTCAAAAAACTGGCGAAACAGCAGACCGGTTCCTGCCTGGTTTGTGACCGCCGCAGGGCCGCTACGCAGACCAAACCTCATATAGATTAACAGACAACGCGCCGCTCTTGTTTGCAAAATTCGTAAGCAATGAACGCGGGCGTTTTTTTACTTAGCAGAATTAACACCCGCTTAACCTGACGTTAACAGTCTGGCCCATAAAATCTGTTAGAATAAAAATGAGATTAATAACGAGGTGAACCACTATGTCGGCTAAAATTTTATTAGTCTCAGCATCAATGGGCTCCGGTCATACCCAGGCAGCCCGGGCTATTCAGACGGCTCTGGAGAGTCAGCATCAGCAGCCGGCGGTCTCACAGCTGGTTGATTTCATGGCTGGTCAGAATTCGTACCTGAATACGCTGGTAAAAGATGCCTATCTCAAAATGATTGATATGTTTCCCGATATGTATGACCTATTATACCGGTTATCGCAGATGCCGCTGCCAGGCAGTAAGGTGCAGAGCCTGCTGGCTATAGCCATGAAGCGCAGTATGCTGACCTTGATTAATACCCATCGGCCGGATGCTATTATCTGCACTCATCCTTTTCCCTGTGGCGCCGCTGCCTATCTGAAACGCACCCGGCGAATCAACGTGCCGCTGATTGGTGTCATTACTGATTTTGCCATTCATCGGCTCTGGTGCTATAACGAAACTGACCTATATTTTGTTGCGACCCCTGAACTCAAACACCAGCTGGCAGTACAAGGCATTGCTCCTAACCGCATTTACGCCACAGGCATTCCGGTCGGACCCAAATTTTGCCGCCGGCCTGAACCCTTTGAGCAAGCGGCAATTCGCCGTGAACTCGGGTTTGCCAACAATGACCCGGTTGTCCTGATGATGGGCGGCGGCCTGGGAATGGGCGATCTGGAGCAGGCGGTCCATACTATTGACACTTTGCCGCTGCCACTCAATTTAATCGTTGTCGCCGGCCGCAATGCCACACTGCGGCGAAATCTCACAGCCAAAGCCGAGGCCCTTATCCATCCGGTCAAAGTACTTGGCTATACCCGGCATATACCGGAGTTAATGTCAGCCGCCAATTTACTTATCACCAAGCCAGGCGCACTCACAATCAGCGAAGCACTCTCTGTACAGCTGCCCATGCTCCTTTATCAGGCGATACCCGGCCAGGAAGAGGAAAATGCGGCCTACCTGGCCAGAAAAGGGGCCGCACTGTGGATTGAAAACACGCACACGCTGGCAAGTAGTGTCTATGAATTGATAACTACGCCTGAGCGATTAAACTATATGCGGGAGATGGCCTCCATGCTTGGCCGTCCGGCCGCGGCGAAAGCGATTGCAACCACAGTCTGGCAAAAACTCTCTCCCGCAGAAGCGGCTGTATCGCGCTAACAAACCGGGTGGTCTGGCCTGAAATAGGAGGAGATGACTATGAAATCAGTGTCATTACCCGCACTACAGGCAGACCTGGCAGGAGCCAACCTGCTGCTGGCTGCTGCCAGTCCTTTGCAAAGCTTATTTGACCGCCCCAGTATAACCCATGAATTCCTCAACAAACAAGCGATTATCATTTTGAATAACGATGGTTTTACCCATTGTGCCTGTTTCCTGCAGCGGTTCCTTACCGAACTCAATGCCGGTGTACAGTGGGCTGATAAAGGCTGGAAAAATGTCAGCCATTACTATGAACCACTGACAGGTAAGGGGTTATGGCAATTTGCCACCGCTCTTGATAGTTTCTCGGTTTACTTTAAAGCTGCCTTACACAGCGCCAGACAGCATGATTTTGCTAAAACCGCGTTCTTGCTGGGGGCGGCTGCGCATTTGCTGCAGGACTTGTGTGTCCCCCATCACGCCCGGGCCAGACTCTTCTCCGGCCATAAAGAATATGAGAGCTGGGTCAGACTGAATCATGCCGCGTTCGCAGTAGAAAACCAGGGCTTATACCCTGCCAACAAAGACCCCTACAGTTTGCTGGTCAGTAATGCCTTAGCCGCTGCCGATTACCTCGAATGGTTAACGGAAGAGAACCAGCCCCGTTTTCATACAGTAACCGCCTGCCTCTTACCCCGCGCCCAGCGGACAACAGCTGGCTTGTTTGAACGCTTTTACACCCTGTCCGGTATTAACCATGACTCAAGGGGACGGTTCGTAACCACTGAAAAAGTCAATATTAAAACCGATTTCCTACAATATATTGAGAATGAAATTATATTGGACAACTATATATAGTATGTATTCGAGGACGAGTGGCACTTTTTCAGCAGTTTCGGACGGTTCTCTTGAGTCATTTTTTCTCTGATTAAAAACATTAAAAAACCTCTGCCGGACAAGGTCCTTGCCTGTCCTAAGGCGAATACCTATAAAATTATTCTTATTGGGACATTACATACTGTAAAGGAGGTGCTTTGCCTGTGTCAAACACGGAAGCGGAACTTAAATTACGCCTGGCTGACCCTGCCTGCATTGAGCGTTTGCTAACATCCCCGTTGTTAACAGAACTGTCTGTTCAGCCCGCCTCTGCCCAGCGCCTTGAAACCACTTATTACGACACAGCTGATCAGCGTTTACTAAAATCACGCCTGTCCTACCGGCTGCGCCTGGCTGATAGGCAGTGGATCGCGACCGTCAAGGCAGACGGTACCAGTGATGGCGGACTGCACCAGCGTAAAGAGTATAACATTCCGACAGACAGCCCGCTCCCCAGCATTGAACCATTTCTGACTACAGATATTGGCGGGCGCCTGGCCGAAGCCGCCGGTTCCAGCCGGTTAGAACCCATATTCAGCACTAACTTTGAACGCTACCTGCTGGATATTATTACGCCAAACGGCAGCAGCATCGAACTGGCACTTGACAATGGCAATATTTGCGCCGGCGCTAAGCAGCAACAGATTTTAGAGCTTGAGCTTGAACTAAAAGCAGGCCACACCCGGGATTTAGTTTGGCTGGGAGCTGCTTTGGCCGCAGAGTTTGCACTACTGCCGGAGCAAAAGAGCAAACTGTACCGAGCAACCCTATTGGCCGGGTTGGCTGATGCTCGGGCTGATGATACCCCACAGCCCTCCCCCCTGAAAAAAAAGAGTGCTGCCCTGCCAGCCTGTAAGGTTCTTTGCCAAATTATTGTTTTCGCGATTCACCAGGCAATCGCAGGTCAGCAAAGCTACATCAGCTGTCCCGACAATCCTGAGACCCTGCATGACTTCCGGATAGCTCTGCGCAAACTGCAAGCACTACTCCATTTCGCCAAACCGCTATTGGATATAGAGGAATATTTGTTTTGGCAGGATAAACTGAGTATCTGGGGCAATAAACTGGGGGATATGCGCGATCTGGATGTATTTAGTGCCGCCTGGGAGGAAATGGCTGATTACATGGCGGAAATGCTCCCGCAAACTGCAAGCAAATCAGGTTTGGCAGCATTAATTGACACCAAACACGATAATGCAAGAGACAGCCTCCATCGGGCTGTCATTAGCGGCCAGCTGACACCTGCTCTGTTAGGATTATGGGCTTTTATAGAAACCTGGGCCGATAAAAATGCGGCAACTGCCTCGCCAATATTTAAAGATTTTTTATTAACTCGCTTAACTCACTGGTTACAACAGTTTCTGGTCCTCGGTGATGAACTTGACCTTACCGATCTGCCGGCCGTCCAGAAGCTCCGGACTGCCGGCAAACGTCTTAGGTATACGCTGGATTCCTTGTCTCCCGTTCTGCCTGAAAATACCCGCTTGCTCAGCAAACGCCTGGAAAAACTTCAGGATTTATTAGGCAATGTTCAGGATGTTGCCTACACACCACCACTCCTGCATGAGCTTGTAAAGGCCTCAGCCAGCCGGCTGACCCATCGTGAAGCCGGTCTTATCACTGGCTGGCAGTTAGCCAGATCAGCCGCCGCCATCAATAGTTGGCATAAAGTCTGGAACAAGGTAAAAAAAACAGCCTTAAAACAAAAAAAACTAAAACTTAACGATGATGCTGCTCCCCCAAAAAGAAGTCCTGAGATTTAGCTCTCAGGACTTCTTTCTAATGGCCGCCCCCGGCCATCTTACGTTGTATATATTTGCTGGGTAAGGTAAACATCAGATTAAATATCAGAATGGTAATAAGTAACAGGGCACCGGTGCCGTCAGCAACAGCTACCCGGTCAGGCACAAGGCCGACAGCCATCACATACCACATATGAACAGCCAGAGTTTCCCCGGCAGCCATTACATTAAAATCAGGTATTGTCCGGGATACAGTAGTGCCGGCGGTAAATATCAAAATCGCAGTTTCACCTAAAGCACGACCGGCAGTCAGTGTAATGCCTGTAATGATACCTGGCAGCGCATTAGGCAGCACTACCCGCCAGATGGTCTGCCATTTAGTGGCTCCCAGCGCCAGGCTGGCCTCCCGGTAATAGGCAGGAACTGTACGGACCGATTCCTCAGTGACCCGCACCAGCACCGGCAGGTTCAGCAGCAACAAGGTAAGGGCCCCGCCGATGATGCTGAATCCCATACCAAACATATTGACAAAGATAATCATACCGAATAACCCCAGTACGATCGACGGCACCGTTGCCAGACTCTCGGTGCTTAACCGGATCATATCTGTCAACCGGTCATTGCCGGCATACTCGGCCAAATAAATCCCCGCCCCCACAGCCACAGGAATAGAAAAGACCATTGACAACCCCAGAATATAGAAAGAATTAAAAAACTGCGCCCCAACCCCGCCGCCGGCGTTAATATCGCTCGACATACCGGTAATAAAGCTCCAGCTTAAAACAGGCAGCCCTCTATATAGCATATAGCCCAGAAACACCACCAGTATCGCCAAAATGATTATTCCTGCCAGCCACATAACCGCTGTGGCTATTTTATCCTTATTCCGCGCCAGCATCAGACCATCCTCCTTGCCGCAATCTGCCTAATAACCAGGATCATGACCAGCGATAACAGTACCAGCACCAGTGCCATCAGGAACAAAGAATTGCCCCAGGCTGAGCCAAACGGGGTATTCCCCATCTCAACAACAATCTCACTGGGCAGGGTTGAGGTTGGCATAAACAGGGACGTGACCATTTGCGGCGTATTGCCAATGACCATTTGCACGGCCATCGTCTCACCGATGGCTCTGGCCATTGCCAGAATAATGGCGGTAAGAATACCAGGCAGGGCAGACGGCAGCAAAACCTTGGCAATGGTCTGCCAGCGGGTCGCCCCCAGCGCCAGCGAAGCCTCTTCCAGGGTTTTAGGCACAGCCCGGATAGCATCCTCAGAGATACTGATAATTGTCGGTAAAATCATAATGGCCAGGATTATGGAAGCTGCAAACAAACCAAAACCAGTACTCACATTAAAAAACTCACGGATAAACGGCACCAGTACGGTCAACCCCACATAACCATAGACAACGGACGGAATAGCAACATACAGATCGGTCGCCGGCCGCATAATCTCCCGCAGCCACGCCGGTGCAATCTTGGCCATGAAGATAGCCCCGGCCAGGCCAAGCGGCGCCCCGAACAGTACCGCCAAGACGGTGACATACAGCGAGCCCAGGATAAAGCTTAAGGCCCCGTAACGATCTTCTGTGGGATCCCATTTAGGCGATAAGAAAAACTCGAGCGGGCTCACTTCCTTAAAGGTCATTAGTCCCTGCTGCCCGACAAATACAATGATGGATAAAATAATAATTGTCATTAGTGAAGCGCTGGCAATAAACAAATAGCGCACATACCTGTCATACGCCAGTTTGCGCCGATGTTCCCGTTCGGCAGCGGTGGTTGGCATACAGTCACATCCTGTCTAAAAAATAATTCTTTTTAATTATACGGTATTGGGGCAGCCGATTTTGTTAATCTCATGTTAAATTTATGTTAAATTTATATAACCGCGGCCTACAGCTCAACCGATATTATTGACTCCTGCCAACTGCAGGCAGCAAGGGAGCCGTGACACATACCCTGCCCAAGAGGTTGCCGGCCATATCATTCGACCTGAAAGAATCGGCGGCAGCAGATGTGCTTCTCCCTTACTTATCCTTTGTATTATTGGCATAAATCTTTGCTTTTAGCAAGTAGAAGAGCTTTATCGGCATACTACCAGCAAAGTCAGGAAATAATCAGTACCCGCGTACTTCCCAGCCGCTGCCCGGATGTGTGCGCAGGGACGAACGGCTACGCCCGGCAGCTGGCATGGGAAGGGGGGCCTTTTCTGATAATGCAAAAAGCTCTGAACCGGTGTTTCCGGTCAGAGCTTTTTTATTAATTACTGTTTCATTTTGTTAATAGGCACAAAGCCGTTTTTCTCAGCATACGCTTCCTGGAACTCGTTGCTTGTCGCGTAATCAATGAAGGCTTTCACCGCGCCGGCCGGTTCGCCTTTAGTGTACATACGGCCATAGGTAAATACCGGATATTGACCGTTTACTACCTCATTGATGCTATATTTAACACCGTTATAGGCGAGAGTCTTGACTGACTGATCGGCATAGGCGGCATCAACATAGCCGATAGCACCCGGTGTACTGCCGATAGCGGCTCTAACAGCACCGTTAGAATCCTGGATAACGGCATTATCAGTAAAAGCGGCGCCCTTGAGCACAATCTCGGCGATAGCCCCCCGGGAACCGGATGACTTGGCGCGATGGATGATGGTAATCTTTTGATTCTTGCCGCCCACATCTTGCCAGTTGGTTACTTTACCTGTAAATATATCCACATATTGCTGCTGGGTCAGGTTATCAACAGCCACATCAGTATTTACAATGAATACAAAGGGAATGCCTACAAGTTTTGTTTCGACAAGGCCTTTATCTTTCAGGCTGTCCTGCAGTGGTACGTCAGAGTTGCCAATATTGACTGAGCCTGCAGCCACCTGATTTTGTCCGGTAAAAGAGCCGCCACCGGCAATATTTACGGTAACTTTAGCATTTTTCTTCTGAAACTCTTCTTGGGCCGGTTTCAAGAACGGCAAGAGTGCGGTTGACCCAGATGCAGTAACAGTACCGGCTAGCTCAGCTTGTGCTGCCGGCGCTTCTTGGGCCGCTTTTTGTTGACCGCCACAGCCAGCTACTACGCTAACGCCCAGCAGCATCGCCAGGGCACCTGCTAACATTTTTCCGGAAAATTTCATTGTTAATTTGACCTCCTCAAAGTTTGTACACAACTTATTTTTATTGTAGAGCATTTACCCGCCTGTTGTGTTAAGAGAATGTTAAAGGAATGTTAAGAAAATACAGGTAGCGGTAACCCATAATTTAAGTTATTATTTGTAATAGTAATACTGCCAACAAATTAGTTCCCGGGAGGGATGATCCACATGTTTGCCCGCAGCCTCCGCAACCGGCTGGTTGTATCATTTTTAGCGCTCATTATCTTTACATTAGCAGTCCTTGGCAGCTATATCCTCTGGTTTTTCTACCAGCATAATATTGCCAGCCTCAATACCGCAATGCTTAACCAGGGAAAAATTATTGAGGAACTCATCTACCGGGACATGGCCGGTCCCATCCAAAAAGATCAGATTGATGAAAAGATCAAAGAGCTCAGCTCCCGTATTGATTTACGGGTAACGGTCATCGATACCGCCGGCGCTGTTATTGCCGACTCCCAGCAGAGTCCGGCCCAGATGGAAAACCACACTAACCGCCCGGAAATAGTCGAGGCGCTGGCCGGTAATAACGGCTATGCCATCCGCACCAGCACAACCCAGGACAAGTCACTGTTATACGTTTCCACGCCGATTTTTTTTCAGAATGAGATCACCGGCGTAGTCCGGGTGGCTATGCCGCTTGATCATGTAGACGCCGGTTATAGAAAAATTTTATCGGCGCTGCTGGCAGCCAGTCTGCTGACATCCCTTGTGGCAATCGCGTTCAGCCTGGCTCTCGCCAATAAATATACCCGCCCGCTTGACAATATTATACATACCGCCAACGATATCGCCACAGGGCAGTTACATAAGCGGGTATTCATCAAAACAGGGGATGAGCTGGAGATCCTCGCCCATTCTATCAATAATTTAACCTCCAGCCTGGAGGATAAAGTCAATGATGCCCTGGCCGAGCACCGTAAGCTGCAGCTTATTCTGCAAAACATGGGTGATGCCGTCATTCTGCTTGACCGTTTTGGCAAAGTCACCACCGCTAATAATATGGCGCTGACAATCTTCGGCATAACCAGCCAGATGCTGGGGCAGCACAATATTCAGGTAATCGGCAACAGTCTTTTAGACCAGGCGGTACAAGAGACTATCCGCCAAAAAGAGAGTAAAAGCATTGACCTTAAAACCAATATTCATGGAAAAAAGCGGGTTTTCCAGGTATTCCTGGCCCCTTTTACCGGTAATGAAAAAGATATTACCGGTGTTCTGGCTGTATTTCATGATATAACCACACTACAGGAAATGCATGACAGACAGGCTGATTTTGTAACAAATGCCTCCCATGAACTAGCTACGCCCCTGACGGCAATCAAGGGTTTTGCCGAGACGCTGCTGGATGGCGCGCTTACTCAGCCGGAGCTTAACGAAAAGTTTGTCCGCATCATTTACGATGAGGCTGACCGTATGCACAGACTGGTACTGGATCTGCTCAGGCTGGCCCGGCTCAGCGCCCAGGAATACCGCGAGCAGGTCAGGCTGGATGCCGTGCTGGTAGGTCCCGTAGTAGAAGCCGCCAAACAAGATTTAACACCGCGCTGGCAGCAGAAAAATCACACCCTGATTATAACAGGCACTACAGAGCCTCTGACCGCCCTCGCTCATCCGGACTGGCTCAAACAGGTTATTGTAAATTTACTGGAAAACAGTATCAAGTATACCCCCGCCGGCGGTAAGATACTCTTAACCTGCTGGCAGGAAGATAATGAGATAAAAATTAAAGTCAAAGATTCCGGTATCGGTATCCCGGCTAAAGACCTGCCGCTGATCTTTGACCGCTTTTACCGGGTTGACCGGGCCCGGGCCCGCACTGCCGGCGGTACCGGCCTGGGCCTGGCCATTGCCAAGTTTATTGTGGAAATGCTAGGGGGCCGGATTGAGGCAGCAAGCCTGGTTGATGTCGGCACGACGTTCACAATAACACTGCCTGCTTATGAAGCCGTCAGTAACACCTAAAAAAGCCTGCGTCGTCTTGCTTAACATCAAGGATACGCATACTTGCTAAGCATGTAAGAAACCTGCTCCGGAGCCGGCTGGAGCAGGTTTTTTTATTTAAACAGTTATTTTTTTCTCCGTCTTTGCCCTGTCACCAGATAAATTGTCCATTCCGCAATATTAGTGGCATGATCGGCAATCCGCTCCAGGTAACGGGCAACAAAGATAAGCTGAGTGGCCTGCGTAATGGTTTTGGGATCTTCCATCATATAGGTCAGCAATTCCCGGAACACCTGATAGTAAAGATCATCTACCTCATCATCATTGAGGCATACCTGCTCGGCCAGCGGGATATCCAGAGTCGTATAGGCATCCAGTGCGTCTTTAAGCATCTTTTGCGCCATTTGCGCCATACGGGGAATATCCACCAGGGGTTTAATCAACGGCTGGTTAGCCAGACCTAAAGTGATTTTGGCAATATCATAAGCATGGTCTCCCATTCGCTCTAAATCAGTAGTTATCTTAAGGCCGGTGCCAATAATCCGGAGATCGCGAGCCATTGGCTGCTGCCTGGCGATTAGAACCATGCATTTATCCTCAATGCCAACTTCCATTTGGTCAATCTCATCATCGAACGCCATAACCTTGCGGGCCAACTCTATGTCCCCCCGGGCCAGTGAAACCACGGCATCATCAATGGCGCTGCCGACGGCGGTCCCCATGTCTAGCAGGCTCTGCCGCAGCTGTTCTAATTCCTGATCATAGTTATGCCTTACTGTCATCTTCTGCTTCCTCCTTTATCCGAAGCGCCCGGTAATATAGTCCTCGGTCCGTTTATCTTGCGGACGGGTAAAAATCGTATCCGTCTTATCCTGTTCCACCAGATCACCACTTAGGAAAAACCCGGTATAGTCGGAAACCCGGGCTGCCTGCTGCATATTGTGAGTAACCATAACAATCGTATAGCTGGCTTTAAGCTTTGTTACCAATTCCTCAATCTTCATTGTCGATATCGGGTCAAGGGCTGAACAGGGTTCATCCATCAACAGTACTTCCGGCTCTACTGCCAGCAGCCTGGCAATACACAGCCGCTGCTGCTGACCGCCTGAAAGCCCCATCGCCGATGAATGCAGCCGGTCTTTAACTTCATCCCACAGGGCCGAACCGGTAAGACTTTTTTCAACAATTTCATCAAGCACAGCCTTTTTGGCCTGCCCATGGATGCGCGGACCATAGGCAATATTATCATAAACCGACATGGGGAAGGGATTGGGCCGCTGAAAAACCATACCAATCCGCTTTCTTAACATTACTGTATCAATATTAGGATGATATATATTCTCGCCGTCAAGCAAGACTTCACCCTCAATTTTCACACTATCAATTAAATCGTTCATGCGATTTAGCGTCTTTAAAAAGGTCGATTTTCCGCAGCCGGATGGTCCGATTAAGGCCAGTACGCTATTTTCTATGATTTCAATAGAGATTTTTTTCAGGGCCAGGACATCTCCATAATATAACCCGAGTTTGTTTACTTGAACTTTAACATTCATAAGTTAGTCTATGCCTCCTGTAGTTTCTCATATGCAATATATCATAAAATCAGCAGTGTGAATGTTAACATCTTGTTAAGATTTTAGATTCCGGTACCAAAAGAGAGAAAATCAAGGCTTATCCAAGGCCCTGGCAAAAACGGCAGCCTCTGTTCTCTTATCCCCCAAACACCTATATTTTAACACAAATAAAAAAATTGCCTCACTAACATTTGCAACAACCGGAAATTCCTCGTAGTCATCACACTGTCAGCAAGGCAATTTGTATTTTTTATTCTAAATCGCGAAACCGATAGCCAACACCGCGCACGGTTTCAATTGCTTCGGCAATATCATTGTCCTGCGACAATTTTACCCGTAAGTGACGTACATGCACATCAACGGTTCTGGTATCGCCAAAATATTCGTAACCCCATACTTTCTCAAGCAGCTGTTCGCGGGTAAATACCTTGCCGGTATTTGTAGCAAATAATTTAAGCATTTCATACTCTTTAGGCGTCAGTTCCAGTTTGAATGAGCCGATATACGCTTCATAGCGGCTAAAATTCAGGGTCAACTTACCGACAGACAGTATTCCGCTCACCGAACTGTCTTTCTGACTGCGCCTGAGCACGGCCTTGATCCTGGCCAACAGCTCCCGTGAGCTAAACGGCTTGGTCAGATAATCATCGGCCCCAAGTTCAAGGCCGATTACTTTATCTATTTCTTCATTTTTGGCAGTCAGCATAATAATCGGGATGGCCGACGTTTCCCGGGCATTTTTTATTAACCGGCATACTTCAAGGCCGTCAATACCAGGTAACATCAGATCAAGGACGATAAGATCGGGCCGGTTACCTTTGGTCATATCCACCGCGGCCTGGCCGTCGTCGGCCTCAAGAACCTTATAGCCGGCTTTCTCTAAATTAAATTTTATGAGTTCGCGAATATTTAGTTCATCATCTACAACCAAAATTTTGCCTGCCATAAAATTCTCCCCTTATTCATCCTTAGAGCAAACGCAGCCGCCAGTATCCTTTCTCCGCCTACCGGAACGCAGAGATCCTATTAAACAAAAACCAGGTTTATAACCTGGTTTGGTGGTAGCATGTCCACTGTAAAATTAGACGTTTACGGTATCTTTCAATCCTTTGCCGGCTTTAAATACCGGATTCTTTGAAGCTGGGATAGTAATTTCATTGCCGGTTTGAGGATTACGCCCTTTGCGCTCTTCCCTGGTTTTTACTTCAAAAGTACCGAAGCCAATTATTTGTACTTTATCATCGTTGGCTAAAGCTTCTTCAATCGAGGCAAATACTGCGTTGATAGCCTTCTCGGCATCTTTTTGAGTCATATCAGCCTTTTGAGCCACTGCTTTTACAAGGTCAGTTTTATTCACAATCTTGCTCCCCCTAACATAAATCGATTACGATTAGCTTTATTCGCTACGCAACTTTTTATTCCTGCTGCCACAAAAAAATTTGGTAAAAAAACTCATGACTTGGCTTCTTTAACCTTGGCTTCATCCCATAAAGCATCAAGATCAGCTAAATCCATGTCTGCCCAGGCTAGTTGCCGTTCTTGGAGACAAGCCTCAACATAGCCAAATCGCCGCCTAAATTTACTGTTGGTACGGTTAAGGGCCGTTTCGGGATCAATGCCCATAAATCGCGCCAAATTTACCACCGTGAATAATACATCACCCAGTTCATCCTCGCGGTTTTGCTCGCCTGCCGCTGTCGGTAGGCGGGCTGCTTCCCTGAGCTCAGCAAGTTCTTCGGCAATCTTGTCCCACACCGGGCCAATCTCGGGCCAGTCAAAGCCCACTTTAGCAGCTTTAGCCTGTAGCTTATATGCAGTCATTAAGCTTGGCAGCCCCACTGGAATACCATCTAGTACACCTGTCCGCTCACCTGCCTTTTCCCGTTTTTTAATTTGCTCCCAGTTGACAACAACTTCTGCCGCATCACGCACAGTGATCGACCCAAATACATGAGGATGACGGCGTACCATTTTTTCGGTGACATGATCAATGACATCCTGCATGGTAAACCCGCCACTCTCTTCGGCGACGCGGGCATGAAAAACAATTTGGAGCAGCAAATCCCCCAGCTCTTCACATAATTTGGCACCATCAGCCAGTTCTATGGCTTCAAGCACCTCGTACACCTCTTCCACAAGGTAACGGCGTAAACTAAGATGGGTCTGTTCAATATCCCAGACGCAGCCGCCGGGCGATCTGAGACGCGCCATCACGTCAACAACCGGATCCAGAGAAAATACCTTGCTCCGCGCGGGCCGGGGCGGCACATATACACTGGTAAGATGATCAATCTCCGGCAAGCGGTCCAGCTCAAACAGCATAGTCCTGTGAATTTTCTCATCAGGCAGGCCGAGATTATGTACCACTGTGACCTGATATTCATCGCCATAATAGTCCATGAGCGCCAATTTGGTATCTGACGCCACCTGACGGCTATATACCTGGGTAACAATGAGACCAGTAACCAGATCAGGCGGCAAGGCAGCCAATTCAGCGGCATCAACAATGGTAAGACCGGTAATGGGATCAACCCCCAGCCGCGTGTACAGCACTTCCAGAAAACTCATTGCCGGCACAATAGCAAACTCTATGCCTGCCGCTTTCGCCTGCTCAGTAATAAGCTCCACAGTTTTCTCGGCTACCAGCGGGCTGCCGGGTACAGCGTAAATGAGGTTCTCTCCTTGCGCCGCCCGGCCGACAACTTCAGTGGCTATCGCCTGATAGAGACCGGAAAAACTATCCGCTTGCTCATACAAATGATCAAAACTGGTAAATACAACGCCCCGCTTTTTTAGGATATCCACGCAGGGATGTTTGGCCGTGCGTAAAAGGAGAGCATCGGTACCATTCAGCAATTCCCAGGTTTCCAGTGTTAGATGTTTAAAACTTCCGGGGCCAAGCCCAATAATAGTAATTCCCATTTTATCGCCTCAACAGTCGCAATGTAGTCAAAATAGCAGCAATTTTTCCACCGATGCGGGGAATTTGTTCAATATCACGGGCCTCAACCCCACCCACGAGCAGCAGAACTATGCCAAATACGGTCACCCCGGCAGCGATGGAGCCTATAGTAGCCAGTGTATTATGAAGCATTTGGCTCATAATAGCATCATAGGACAGGAGTACGACAACACCCATTACCCCGGATGCGAGCACGGCTTTAAAGGTATCCTTAATGTCCAGGCTGAAACCGACATACCTGTATACGAAAAACATATTTAACAGTGCAGCCACACCAAAATCGGCTACAGTAGCCCATGCAGCCCCCATAATTCCGAGAGAGGGAACTGCTGTCAAAACCCAGCTCATAACAATCTTGACAACAGCGGAAACTGCCATGTTAATTACCGGAATAGCAGTGTAGCCAAGGCCCTGCAAAACGCCGGTTGTCACCTGGTGTATACCCAGGAGAAAAATTCCTACCGACAATATGGCGATAGGGACACCGGCATTAGGTGTGCCATACAACATCAGTGAGATAGGGGTAGCCAGGAGTGTCATACCTACAAAACTGGGGATTGTAATCAGGTTGGAAATGCGCATTGCTGTCGCCGTCCGCTGGTAAATCCGCTGTTTGTTGCCAAGTGTGTATGCTTCCGATATCGCCGGTACCAGGCTGGCGGCCAGCGACGCCGTCAGGATTGTCGCCAGATTAACAAGCGGCACAGCCATACCGGTGAGATAACCGAACATTTCCGTGGCCTGCTCGACGCTATAGCCGGCTACTTCCAGCCGGGCCGGCACAATCAGGAGATCAATGTTAGATACTACCGGCAACATGATGTTGGCAAGCGACACCGGCAGCGCCAGTTTGACAATCCGGCCGATTATGCTCAGACTGGACTCCTGCTTGATCTGCGGCTGGTTTTCCATCTGCTGCTTAAAGCCCGGCTTATGCCGCCAATAAAAGTACAGCAGCACCAAAAGTCCGGCCGCAGCCCCGGGACCGGCGCCGAAACTGGCGCCGGCGGCAGCAAATTCGAGACCGCGCGGCAACAGGATATAGGCAAAGGCAATCATGGTTACAACCCGTATCAGCTGCTCAAATATTTGGGAAACAGCCGTTGGCGTCATCATCTGCAGTCCCTGAAAATAGCCGCGATAACTCGATAATACAGTAACGAAGAAGATCGCCGGTGCTAACGCGGCAATAGCATAATACGCGCGGTGATCGCGGACAAAGTTATGCTCAATCAGCCAACCGGCACCATAATATAAGAGAAACGTAAAAAACAGCCCGGTGGCAGCCAATACCCCCAAAGAAATGCGAAATACATGATTAGCCCCCCGGTAATCGCTGCGGGCAATTTTTTCGGCCACAATAATTGAGATGGCTACTGGAATACCAGCTGAAGAAACGCTGAGTGCCAATAAATAAATTGGATAAGCCATCTGATAAAGGCCTACCCCTTCGCCACCAAGGAGGCGGGATAACAAAATCCGGTTGACTGATCCGATAATTTTTACAACGATACCGGCCACCGTCAGAATAAATGCCCCTTTTAAAAATGTATCTTTACTCAAACGAGTCATTCCTCTCCAAAATTTGGCCTGGTTTAGCCACTTTTACTATTATAACAAAATCTTACCAGCAATAAAACACACTATATGCATAGCGATAATTTAATTTGCCTATAATTGCAGTTGTATCAGTTTCAAAAAACGATTTGGTGCTGCTGTTTGCCTTTGCTATAACTATTGTAAAAGTAATATAAAAGTAGCGAACTTAACAGTAATTGTTAGTGTCCGCTACTTGCCATTTACTCTGCTGTGTACGATGTTATTGAGACATTTGTTTTGCCAGGAACCCTGCTGCTGTTTCGGCTAGTTTGACCTCCATATCAGCCATTTGAGCGCCAGGCTCTTTGGAACAGATAATAACGGCACCGATTGCATCGCCTTCGACGATAATAGGGGCAATAACTTCAACAGTAAATTTGCAGGTCTCATCATCATCCTCGCATTGAGAGACGCAACCTTTGCAGTGCTTGTATTCCCCTGGATTGCTGATCAGAGCGGTTTTACGCTCTTCCATCACTTTTTCAACAGCCGGGCCAAGCGGTTTGCTCAGGAACTCTTTTTTTGAGGCACCAGCCACCGCTACTACATTGTCGCGGTCAGCGATCAGAACAATATGTCCTATAGCTTCAAACAATGAGTCTGCATATTCTTTAGCAAAGTCCCCTAGTTCACCTACCGGAGAGTATTTCTTGAGTATTACTTCACCCTCACGATCTACATATATCTCCAGCGGATCCCCTTCACGGATTCTGAGAGTTCGTCTGATTTCTTTCGGTATTACAACTCGCCCTAAATCATCAATTCTACGTACAATTCCGGTTGCTTTCACCAGTATCCCCCTTTCTACAGCTTTAACCAAGCTTAGCTAGATTAACCTACTAACGTTGTCGATGTCAAATTTTGAATCGCGAATACATCAGGTATTACTGTTAGCAATAGCCTAATCATTCATTGATAGTAGTATATATCCAGCAAGTGTGTTTTATTCATTTTTCTGGTTTAAGCTGCAAAGGTTTCAGTTAACATTTTTCTGTACCTGTCAATACCTGAAACAGCTTGGTTAATGCATCTATGAGCGGCAGCGAGAGCCGTGATGTCGTCAGCCGCATCGTCTCCGGCGGCCCGGGAAGAAAGGCAAGTTTACCGGGAAAAAGATTTTTAGCATTCATTAAACCACCGTCAGCAACATGCGGCGTTTCACTGAAAATAATTTCTATCCGGCTCTCCCGCTCAGAAATGGAGCGCACGCCAATACGGCGGGCCAGATTTTTGATGCGGGCCACCCCCAGAAGGTTGATTACAGGTAATGGCGGTTCACCGAACCGGTCAACCAGTTCATCAATCAGTTCTGCTAAATGCTCTTCCTGGCGCACAGCTGCAATCCGCTGGTATATCTCAATCTTATGCATGGCATCGCTAATATAGTCGCCTGTAAGATAGGCATCAATGTTGAGTTCAATGGTCGGTTCCGGAATTGGTAAAACCGGATTTCCGGTCTTTAATTCCGCAACCGCTTCGTCCAGCAGGCGACAGTACATTTCAAACCCGACACTGACTATATGGCCGTGCTGTTCCCGGCCTAAAAGATTGCCGGCGCCTCTGATTTCAAGGTCACGCATGGCAATTTTAAAACCGGAGCCCAGTTCAGCAAATTCTTTGATGGCCTGCAGCCTCTTTTCCGCCACCTCGGTAAGCACTTTGTCGCGCCTGTAAGTAAAATAGGCATAAGCCATACGATGAGAACGGCCAACCCGTCCGCGCATCTGATATAACTGCGACAGGCCAAAGTGATCGGCATCATAGACAATAATCGTATTGGCATTAGGCACATCCAGTCCGTTTTCAATAATACTCGTACAAATAAGCACTTCATCCCGGTTCTCATAAAAATCCAGCATTACCTGTTCCAACAGTTCTTCAGGCATCTGGCCGTGGCCTGTTTTTATCGTAGCGTCCGGCAAAATTTCGGTTAGACGCTGGCGTACCTTATCGATAGTCTGTACCCGGTTGTAAACAAAATACACCTGGCCGCCGCGCTTCAGCTCACGCACAATGGCCTCACGGATAATTTCCTCATTATATTCCACAACATAGCTTTGCACCGGGAACCGGTCCTCCGGCGGCGTCTCAATAATACTCATGTCGCGTGCGCCCACCAGTGACATATGCAGCGTACGCGGGATCGGCGTGGCACTTAGGGTAAGTACGTCAAGATTGGCCCGCAGTCTTTTCATTTTCTCTTTTTGGGCCACACCAAACCGCTGTTCTTCATCAACAATCAGCAGCCCCAGGTCTTTAAATTCCACATCGGCCTGAAGAATACGATGAGTGCCGATAAGCACATCTACCTGGCCAAGTGCCAGCTTCTGCAGAGTTGCCTTTTGTTCCCGGGCGCTGCGAAACCGGCTGACAACATCAACAACCGGGCCAAAACCGGCAAACCGCGCCCTAAAGGTTTGATAGTGCTGCTGCGCCAGAACCGTCGTCGGCACCAGGACCGCCACTTGCTTGCCCCCCATGACGGCTTTAAAAGCGGCACGAATCGCCACCTCCGTTTTCCCAAAGCCCACATCACCACACAGCAGCCGGTCCATGGGACGTGGTTGTTCCATATCATGAGTAACCTCAGTAATAGCCTGCAGTTGATCCGGGGTTTCCTCATAGGCAAAAGCATCTTCAAATTCCCGCTGCCAGGGGGTGTCAGGACCAAAAGCGTGACCGACCTGCAGTTGACGCTGGGCATAAAGTTCGATCAGCTCTTTAGCCATATCGGCCACAGCCGCTTTCGCCCTGGTCTTTACTTTCAGCCAGTCGCTGCCCCCCATTTTGCTTAAACGGGGCACTTCCCCCTCAGACCCAATATATTTTTGTAAAAGGCCTACCTGATCTGTTGGCACATACAGCTTATCGTCACCGGCATAGCGGATATGGAGATAATCTTTATGAACACCGCCGACCTCCAGGGTTTCAACGCCAACATATTTGCCGATACCATGATTAACATGAACAACATAATCGCCAAGATTAATATCCCGGAAGTAGGTAATCTGCTGGTCTTTACCAACCCGCGGGCGCCGTTTCTTCTTCTGACGGCCAAAAATATCCAACTCGGTCAAAACAACCAGCCTGGCCTGAGGCAATTCAAAGCCGCCTGACAAAGCACCTGCCGATACAACAACAGCGCCCGGAATCAGCGGCATGTGCCCCTCCTGGGCCATGACCGCTGTAATCCCTTCTTCGGCCAGATGCTGCTGAATATTGGCTGCCTTGTCACGGTTGGGCATAAATAAAATAATATTTTGTTTTTTATCCTGCCAGTTTTTAATTTCGGCAATCAGCATATCCATCTGGCGATGGAACGGCGCGATGCCTTTGGCCGCAATACTGATAATAGAGGCAGGCTGCGTGCCGGGTATTTTTTGCAGCAGCAAGGATAAATAAATGACCGTATACGCCTGGCAGGCAGCGGTTAGCTCAGTCCAGCTAAAAACCCGGCGTTTTATATCCGGGTTTTCTTTGACAATTTTAGTCATCTGTTCCCTGATCCGTGCCGGTTCATCAAGCACAAGACAGGAATCGGCAGGAAGATAAGACACAAATACCGCCGGCTTGCCACTGTGCTCAGGCTCAGTCAGAGGCATAATATCGGCTAATCCCATATCTGTCACCGAGCGCTGGCTGGCCGGATCAAACTCACGCAGTGAATCAACCCCATCGCCAAACAACTCTAACCGGAGCGGCAGGCTCCGGTTAACAGCAAAAATATCAATAATACCACCGCGGATACTAAATTGACCGGCACTATCCACCTGGTCAACCCGCTCATAGCCAAATTCGACCAGAGCACTAATAAGATTCTCGCGGCTTATCGTTCCGCCGCTCTGGATCGTAATCCGACTGTTTAGAAATTCTTGCTTCGGCAAAACCCGCTGCATCGCAGCTTCAGCAGTTGCCAAAACAATAATTTTCTCCCCCCGTACCATCCGGCTCAAAACGTCCATGCGCCGGGAAGCCAGTTCAACGCTCTTAGCGGCGGCCGCAAAAGTAATCATATCAATCGCCGGCAATTCCACGACCGGCACCTGCGGCAGCAGGGCCGCAAAATCAGTGCGCAGCATTTCAACGGCTTCGTGACTGGCGGCAATGATAATGGTCGGCCGGGGCGATGCCTGAAATGCAGCCGCCATAAGTACGCTTTTTTGCGCGCCAGTCACGCCATAAATGACGCTCTGATTACCGATTGCCCCGAAAGCGGCTTGCGCGGCCATAAGCTGCTTATCCTCATGGAAAGCAGCAAACAGCGTTAATATTGTTTTCTCTCCCATATATACCTCTCAATAAGTCACAGGTAGTACCAAAAGGGCTTTAGCTTAGGCTAAAGCCCTGTATTATATGCGCTTAAAAATTTTCAGTGAATATAGCTTTTGTTAATGGCAGGCATCCCCAGTGCAACATTATCATCCATTCCCATTGAAGTTATGCAGAAATCGCATAGTGACTTAACATGGACAGTATTTTGTTCCACATCAGTTTTAATTATATCTTGACGCTCCTGAGCAGTCAAGCAGTCAAAGCCAAACTTAACCTCATCGATTTGGTCTACTTCTAATGTATCGATATGTTCACCGCAATATTCACAAGTATAGAAAATTTTCATGGCTATCCCTCTTTCATCTGTTTTTGTCTGCTTTATTGGCCAGGATTCTGACAACAAATACGTTGTAAGTCACATGGGCCGTGGAGGCTACAGCCAGTCCGAGCCACACACTGCCGGTCTTACTCAGGACACCGGCAGTCACGGCACCAAAGAAACTATGCCCCATAATACTCAGGAGCGGGGCTGTGAGATGCCTGCCCTCATCCTGGATCCAGTCGTAGATAGCTTCAATTACCCCAAAAAGCGCGTGTACCGGTATAATGGCGGCTCCCAGATAATAAGCAAACAGTGTTTTTGCCGCTTCTTCAGCAACCGGTCCCAGGCTGATGACAGTTACCGGACCGATATACCGCACAAACAGCCTGTTTACGAGAAAACTCAGACCGGCCATTAGGGCGGCAATTACATATTCCATAACTCATCCTCACAAATCCGGCAATTGAATGTATAATTATTATTCCCCGAATAAATAGGCCTGTATACCGTACCTGCCTTTACGGTATTTTTTGCTGGCAAACAATAAAATACAGGAAAAAAACCCCTATATGGCGAAATTAAGTATAATACCTGACTATAAAATTGGAGGGATCGCTTTGAAAAAACACTGGAACCGATTAATCCGGCTAGCCGTTGTTGGGTTAGCCGTTATCTGGTGCCTGCCGACCATTACACTGGCAGCACCGAAGCAACCTACGCCGCCGCCGGCACCTGTTAAAATAACAGTGCTGGCGACAGCCGGACTCTACGGTCATATCATTGACTGGGATTATACTGTGCCCAAGACGGCTGATTTTGGCCTTGTTAAAATTGCCAGCCTGGTAAAAAAAGAACGCCAGGCTAATTCCCACACCCTCTTAGTCGATGGCGGCAATATGCTCACAGGTACGCCCCTGACCAGCCTGTTCGCCTCTGAGCCTTCCAAACTTCCTAATCCGATGATAGCCGCCTATAATTATCTTGGCTATGACGCAGTTGTGCTCGGTGAAGGCGAATTTGCCTATGGTTCTGATTTCCTGTCTCAGGCGCTCGCTACCGCCAGATTTCCGGTTTTGTCCGCTAATGTCCATCGCCCCGGTCAGCGTTTGCCCACCGTTAAGCCCTATACAATTAAAGAATTTGAGGTAGGCAAAGAAAAAAAGAAGGAAAAAATCCGGATTGGTATTATTGGCTTAACAACAGCCGACACTACCACCAATCCGGAAAACTATGCCGGAATTACCTTTGACGATCAAACAGCCGCACTTAACGCTACGGTTAAAAAGCTGCAAAATAAAGTAGATGCGGTCATCGTTGTCAAAAACAATGGCCTGGAAATTAGCGGCACCGCTGTGGCAGCTCCTGGTAAATATGGCAGCAGCTTAAGCCGGATAGAACTCACTTTCGAAAAAACGGGGAAGAAGTGGCAGCTTCAACACACAGAAACCTCCACCCTTTATTCTGTCATTGCCCCGGCTGATAAATCGATGGCAGACTTTGCCTGGCCTTATCACGATGCTACGCTGCAACACCAGAACAAACGCCCGTAATTTCCACTGCGGTTAGTGGCTGGCTTATGCCAAGTCCTTTAAGACGCCGGCAGAAGCAGCCTGTGCCCTTTAGGGCAAAGATTTTTCTTAGCCCTTAGATAATAGCAGCGAATTTTTATAATTCTGATGGGGTAAACAAAAAGAGTGCCACGTCGTAACAACGTGGCACTCTCCTTGTTATGGCAGTAATCCCATCGGATCAACCGGCTGACCATCTTTTTGAACTTCAAAATGCAAATGTGGCCCGGTGGAATTGCCGGTATTCCCCATTGAAGCAATGCGTTGACCGGCACGAATGTATTGGCCCCGCTCAACATAATAGTTGTCAAGGTGACCATATAAACTTACATAACCCCCACCATGATCAACCATGACAGTGTAGCCATAGCCGCCTCGCCAGCCAGCCCAAATCACACGCCCGGCCCGGGCAGACATTACATGGGTACCAAGGTCGTTGGCAATATCAACACCAGCGTGCAAACGCCCCCAGCGCCACCCGAAGGGTGAAGAAATCTCCCCCCTGGTCGGCCAGGTAAAACGGCTGGCATAAGCCCTCGCTACCGCAGGTTCAGCCCGGCCCCAGCGGGCACCGGGAATAAAGAGTTTCTCACCAACCGCAATATCATCACTGCTTTTGGCATTGGCTGATTTAATGGTCTCTACCTGTACACCATATACGCGGGCAATGTCCCACAAAGTATCACCAGTATCTACTTGATAAACAACGCCTTTATGCGGGAGGATGACTAACTCGTCACCCGGGTGAATCAGATCAGTTACACCAGGGTTAGCTGCCATAAGTGTCTCAAGGTCAATACCGTAGTGCTGAGCAATACCACACAGGGTATCACCGGAAACAACAATGTGTTTCTGCAAGGCTTGCTGGCTGGGCTCTGCACTAGTGACCGGCATCGGTGTCACTTGCTGCTCCTCAGCCTGTGGCGGCATGGTCGCCGGTTCAGGCACTGTTTGTACTCCGCCAGGAGCCGCCCACACGCCGGCCAGTAGCGCTACGCCGCCAACGCCAACATAGGCCCATTGCCTGGCATTCATTTTCAGCAGGTTCAATACTATCACCTCGCTTACTAGGCTTATTCAGCCAACAAATAGCTGTTGACTTAAATCTCCCCAGTATTAGCATAAGCGACAGGCCCTCAAAATATGCATAACTTGGATTATTTTTCTGAAATCATACATATTCTGAGCTATTTCATGCCAAAATATTATGTCCGTTTAATCGGCATAGGTTTTTTATCAAATTTGTGAATTGCGTCAACAAAACGCACCGTACCGGTCGAGCCGCGCATAACAATAGAATGAGTACGGGCCCCGCCTCCAAAATAGCGGACCCCGCTTAAGAGATCCCCCTGGGTGATGGCAGTGGCGGCAAATATAACTTCATCGCCTTTAACCAAATCATCAATGGTAAACACTTTATTAATATCATCGATACCCATGGCCTTAGCCCTTTCAATATCAGCAGCGTTTTCCGGCCACAGCCGGGCCTGCATGTCGCCGCCGAGACATTTGACAGCCGCTGCCGCCAATACGCCTTCCGGGGCGCCGCCAATCCCTAAAAGCATATGGACAGCCGTCCCCTCAATAGCAGCATTGATGGCCGGCGACACATCACCGTCAGAAATCAGTTTAATCCGTGCCCCTGCATCCCGGGCTTCTTTTACAATAGCGGCATGCCGCGGCCGATCAAGAATTACGACTGTCAGATCCTCCACAGCGCGGTCAAGGGCCACAGCCACTGCTTTTAAGTTCTCCTGCACCGGGGCATTGATGTCAATTTTGCCTCTGGCGCGCGGCCCGACAGCAATTTTATCCATATACATATCCGGTGCATGCAAGAGGCAGCCGCGCGGCGCAATGGCCAGCACAGCAATAGAGCCGGGCAGACCTTTTGCTACAAGGTTGGTACCTTCCAGCGGATCAACGGCAATATCGACTTCCCGGCCGCCGTGCCCCACGTGCTCACCAATATACAACATGGGCGCCTCGTCCATTTCTCCTTCACCGATTACCACACAGCCACTAATATTTACTGTATCAAAAGCGGCGCGCATGCCATCCACTGCCGCCTGATCAGCGGCTATTTTATCGCCACGTCCCATCCACCGGCCGCTGGCAATGGCCGCAGCCTCGGTAACCCGTACAAATTCCAGTGCTAATTCACGTTCCATAGTACTACATCTCCTTAAATTCCTGATGGAAAAATTATGCCGGGCGTCCGCCCGGCAGCTTACCAGTTTACATGTTGGCTTTTTGCCAGTCTGACAAGAAACGCTGTATGCCGGCATCAGTCAGCGGGTGGTTTAGCAGTGATACCAGTACCTTAGCCGGCACAGTAGCAATGTGAGCACCGGCCAGTGCCGCCTGCGTAACATGCAGGGGGTGGCGGATGCTGGCGGCAATAATCTCAGTCCCAATACCGTGAATAGCAAATACATCAGCAGTATCTTTAATGAGGGCAATGCCATCCTGGCTGATATCGTCAAGACGACCAACAAACGGACTTACAAAAGCAGCGCCTGCCCTGGCAGCCAAAAGGGCTTGATTGACGGAAAAAATCAAAGTAACATTGGTTTTGATGCCGTCAGCAGCCAAAGCACTTACCGTTTTTAAACCGTCCACAGTTACCGGCACTTTAATGACCACATTTTTGCCAAGTTGCGCCAAACCGTGTGCTTCCGGCAGCATATCTTCGAATTTAGTGCTAATAACCTCAGCGCTCACCGGCCCTGGTGTCAATGCGGCAATTTCTCTAATTACCGCCCGGATATCCTGTTTTTCTTGGGCAATAAGCGAGGGGTTAGTCGTTACCCCGGCCACAACCCCTAAGGGCAGAATATTTTTTATCTCGGTAATATTAGCTGTATCCAGAAAAAATTTCACAGATGCTCACCTGCTTTTTTCATTCTTTATCTTTACTTACGGCTAGTACGCCTGAGAGGTGCCAATTCAATGATACCCATTACCGATACGCGGGCCAAATCACGCTCATCTTTGGCTGGAATAACCAGCCGGCCGTCACACTGGCTGCAGGTCAGCTCAATGGCATCGACTAACACCTCTGCCTCAACATTGGCATTGCCACAACAGCAGTATACCCCGCCCTGTTCGGCAATATCATGAATTTTATTGAGAATCTCCAGTAAAATTTGCGAATTTTCTATCCCCTGGCCGTCCGGCAGTTCTGCCATTTCGCTGGTTATACTGGCGACTTCCTGCTTATGCCGGGCAATAATCTCAGCAATAGCAGCCGGACTGCCAATAAACCCAAGTTCAAGATTTGCCTGGCCACAATATATTTTACTAGCCTTAGGCTGCCGAAACAACTGGCTGTCAAGGAAAATCAAATGATTAGTCTCACATACGACACAGGGAATATCCAGTAAATATTGACGCCGCCCCGCGCTGGCAATGGCGCCTTGCACCTCGCCACAGCTGCAGGCAAGCTGCCGCCGTGAATTATTGAGAGCAAACCGGGAGACATTATGCAGTTCAATATTGCCACAGCGCGAACAATAAAGCGCCAATGTGGACACAGCGCTAATAAACAATTGATATCCCCCCCTTGCTCCATATACTTCGCCGCCAGCAGTAAAAATCCTGCCTGCCTTTTATTCAACATGGTAACATCAGGAAAAAAACCCGGCGGGCCGCCAGTGCAGGCCAGCAGCGCCAATTAAGTAATGACCCGGGGCCTGTGTGCCCCGGGTCATCTGCTCTGGGTTAGCCGATCAACAGTCGGCGTGCATCAAAACTGCTGCCGATATGCTCTTCAATAATCCGGCACAGGGACATAATATCGAACGGCTTGGTAATATAATCACGCATCCCCGCTTCCCTGGCTTCGTTTACCATATCCAATTCCCCGTAAGCTGTCATCATAATGACCTGATCGCCCTGACCGTGGCGCTTAAGCTCCTTAAGTGTCTCAATACCGTCCATACCAGGCATCTTCATATCCATCAATATTACGTTGGGCTTAACTTCATTCGCTACCTGTATACCCTCATAGCCGTTGGAGGCTGTCATTACATTATAACCTTCATCCTGGAGAACTTCAGTAAGCAATCTTCTAATTCCAGGTTGGTCATCAATCACGAGAATCGTTGCCCGGGAACTGCTCATTACTCTGCACCTTGCTTTCTCCATAGTTTCGCCCATGATATTCCTTAACTTTTCCTAATATATCCATATTCGCAATAAATTGAAAATATCCTGCTAATATCTGGAAGAAAATAGAAATTTTTTTGTTTTTTTCTATTGATCTTCAAAAAATTTTTAAAATGTAAAAAATTATGCTACTATTTGTATAAAAACATTTTTTTATGAGGTGCCAAATTATGATACCCCTGCTGTATAAGCTTTTCAGATCCTTATCAAGGCACAAGGCGGCCCTTTTTTTTGCCTGTATATTGATAGCCTACTTAGCACCTTTTGTAATCTTACGGCAAAATGCGCACTTTACCATTAATGATAATTTGGACTGGATTACCGCCTGGACAGTGCTGGCCAATAGTGGCAAAACATTTAACCTGACAGGAACGGTCGGGCAAATGCTGGGCGAGGTGCCACGCAGCTGCCTGCCAAGCGGTTTTAATATAATTACCTGGTTATATCTTGTTTTGCCGCCGTTCCGCGCTTATCTCGTCAACCTGCTCCTTGTGCATAGCACCGCATTTATTGGCATGTATCTTTTATTGAGGCACTACTGTCTTACTGATCAGCGTCAGAGCTGGTTAGCGTGGGCAGGTGCGGCCGCGTTTGCCACCATCCCCTTCTATACAGTCTATGGACTGTCTATCGCCGGACAGCCCCTACTATTCTATGCAATGACGAATCTATTTCATGATAAGAAAGTGATTGTTTCTGTCATTATTATTATTACCTTCGCCCTCTATTCCTCCCTGCCGCTTGCCGGTGTGTTCATTCTGGCCGCACTCGGGCTTGCCGCCCTCTATGATTACTGGCAGCATCGGCAAAATCGGCCACAATTCTGGGGAGGAATCGCCCTCCTGGCCGCCGCCTACTGTATTACTGAATTATGGCTTATATATAATGCCTTTTTCAGTGCAGGTTTTGTTTCCAGCCGCGAGGAGATTAACCGGATTAGCCTGGGTCAGGCCCGGGATTGGGCCGGTGTTCAGGCATTAATTACGGAGAACTTTACCAATGGGCAATACCATGCCGTCAGTTTGCATAAATATATTTTGTTTATTGCCGTGCCACTGGCATTAGCCCTGGGCTGGCGACAGAAACGCGAGTTTAAACAGATAGTATTGCTACTGACATTAACACTCTGCCTATCCATTCTCTATGGCTTGCGTTATTCGGAGTTCTTCATGTCCGCCGTCGCCGGCATCAGCTTTTTTAATACCTTCCAGATCCAGCGCTTTCACTGGCTGCATCCGCTTATTTGGTATATCATTTTCGCCCTCTGCCTGTCTGTTATTGCCAATATCCGGTATATTGGCCGGTTGCTGGCAACGCTGCTCATTGGCCTGCAGCTTGGTTTTTTATTTGGCAACCATAGCGAATATAATCTGGTTATCCAAAAACAGACAGGGTTCTCGGTTATGGAAAATGCCTGGCTGTACGAGAATGTAAGTTACGGTGAGTTTTTCTCGGACAGTTTGCTCAAAAAAGTTGATAATTATATCGGCCGGCCCAAGCAGGAATACCGGATTGCCAGCATCGGCCTCTATCCGGCAATCACCCAGTACAATGGTTTTTACACCCTGGACGGGCGGCTCAATATTTATCCGCTTGCCTATAAGCATGCCTTCCGTCAGATTATAGCCAAAGAACTGGCCAAAAACCCGTTCTGGCAAAGTTATTTTGATGATTGGGGCATAACCTGCTACATCTTTCCCGCCGAGCTTGAGTATTATCAGGTAAGAAAATCGTATCAGCTAAAACTAAATCACCTGGAACTTGATATCGAAGCCTTCAAAAAATTAGGCGGCCAATATATCTTATCGGCCGCCGAAATCACAAATTATGAAGAAAACCAGCTTGAATTTTTACAGCGTTTTACCGAAGCCTGGTCACCGTGGGAAATTTACCTCTACCGGGCCCGCTAAACATGAAACGGCAAGTGAAGCAGGGCTGAGCCGGCAAAAATGATAATCACTGCCGCAACTGCCATGCTCACAAGCAGCGGCATCAGCAGCACAAGTACCGCTTGTACGCCTGACAGCTCATAAGCGCCCTGCAGGGCGGCAACATGTAAAATCAGGGTCCAAAACAAGATCAGCACCCCGATAATGCCAAAGCAGATTTCCTGAATACCTGCCGGCAGCAACGAGGCAATCACCCATAACGGCATAACGATAACCCGCGGAAGATGAGAAAACCCCAATGCGGAAAACAGACCGACAGGCGTCCCCCGGCCGCCGGCCAGCTCAGCAATAAAAGCAAGAATGGAGGCACTAAGCACCCAAAAAGTAAAACTGCCGATTACCTGCAAGATAAACAGGAAACCCAGCGCCGGCAAGCCTGCGGTGTCTTTGACGCCGGTATATACCGCCCATACCGGCACAAGCATGCCGATGATAAACATGATTACGGCCTGCCCGGCCAGTTTTTTTTCAGCAATATACTGCATGGCAGCCTTAGGCTTAAATAGTACATCATAGATTATTTCAATAAAACTTCCCATAAGCTTGCTCCTCTCCTTAATTGCTCTGAGGCACAGCCGCCGGACTGGCCGAGAGCAATTCCTGTAGGCGTTGAAGCATAATCCCGTCTGAAGTAAACCTGGTCTGAGCTCCTAACAAGGCTTCGAAAACACTAACTTTGCCATATTCAACAATTTCAGGTTTGCCCTCAATACCAACAAGCGCAGCAGCACCATCAATCGCGTCATACATATTGCCCAGCTCGTCGACTAGCCCCAGTTCCCGGGCCTGACGCCCGGTAAAAATGCGGCCGTCAGCCAATTGACGAACTTTGTCCGGGTGAAGATGCCGGCCTTCGGCAATGACATCAACAAACTGATTATACATATCATCAACCATGGTTTGAACAATCGCCCGTTCTTCTACTGTTAACTGCCGGTCTGGTGATAAGATATCTTTATGCGGTCCGCTTTTAATTTTTTCCTGGCGCACACCAATTTTCTTATATAACTCTTCCCAGTTGGAATAGGGCATATATACACCCAGGCTGCCCGTTATTGTGGAGGGATTGGCATAGATCTTGTCGGTGCAGGCCGCCAGCCAGTAACCGCCTGATGCGGCCATATCGGCCATAGACGTTATAACCGGCTTACCTGCCGCCCGTAGTTTCTTAAGCTCCTCCCCCACTTCCTGCGAGGCAGGAACAGTGCCGCCGGGACTATTAATCCTGAGAATGACTGCTTTAACAGCGGCATCATCCCGGGCAGCATGCAATTGCCGAATCAGATGGTCTGTACCGCCACCCTCGCCAAATAATCCGACCTGACCCCGGCCGCCGATGATCATGCCTTCCACATAAATGACTGCCAGTTTATCATTACCGGCCATTTTCTTTTGTCTGAATCCCGGGGTGACAAACAGTGCGGCAATCATGGATATGCCGATAATACCTGCCAGAAAAAGAACCACTGATCTTTTAAACACAACCCTGCCTCCTTATACTTTAGCTAGTTTAGAAAAACTTGGCTTGTGCCAAGTCCTTGGGGACGCCGGCAGAAGCCACCTTTGCCCTTTAGGGTATGGATTTTTCTTAGCCCTTAGCTCATAGCAGCGAATTTTCATAAACTGAAGGGGTAAAAGAAAACTGCTGGAGATTATCCAACAGTTTTCTCTTCATCATAGCTTACCCTGTTTATTGGCCAGCGATGCCTTGACAAAATCCCTAAATAAAGGGTGGGGCGCCGTCGGCCGTGATTTAAATTCGGGGTGGAATTGCGTGCCGACAAACCAGGGGTGATCTTTTACTTCTACGATTTCAACTAACCGGCCATTAGGCAGCGTGCCGCTGATAATCAGCCCGGCCGCCGAAAGCTGATCCCGATAGGCATTATTAAACTCAAAACGGTGGCGGTGGCGCTCATAAATAATCTCATCCTCATAAGCCGTATAGGTAAGCGTATTTTCCGTCACTTTACAGGGATACACACCTAAACGCATTGTGCCGCCTTTATCTTCAACGGCCATTTGCTCAGGCATAAGATCAATAACAGGATGCGGGGTATCCGGGTTAAATTCCGTACTGTGGGCATCAGCCAAACCACAGACATTACGGGCAAATTCAATAACCGCCGACTGCATACCCAGGCAAAGTCCAAAAAATGGCACCTTGTTTTCCCGGGCATAGCGGATAGCTTTAAGCTTGCCGCCTACGCCCCGGTCACCAAATCCTCCCGGCACCAGAATCCCGTCAACATCACCCAGATAGACCGAAAGATCAGCATGCTCCTCTTCCACATCTTCAGCATTGATCCATTTGATCTCAATGGCGGCATCATTGGCGATACCACCATGCCGTAAGGCTTCAGACACACTCATGTAGGCATCCTGCAGCGCAACATATTTGCCGACAACCGCAATGCGCACACTATGGGACGGATGGACGATCTTATCCACCATCTGCCGCCAGTCGCTCATATCGGCCCCGGTATCCTCAATATTTAATTTCTCCAGGGCAATACGGTCCAGCCCTTCTTTTTTCAGCATAAGCGGCACCTGATAGATGCTGGCGGCGTTTTTGTTCTGAATGACGGCATCGCCGTCAATATCACAAAACAGCGCCAGTTTTTCTCTCATTTCCGGAGAAATCTCATGTTCGGTACGACATACGATAACATCCGGATGAATACCGATACTGCGCAGTTCTTTTACACTATGCTGAGTGGGTTTTGTTTTCAGCTCACCGGCTGCCGAAATATATGGCACCAGCGTAACATGAATATAAAGTGCCCCGCCGCGGCCTACTTCTTTCTTAACCTGGCGGATAGCTTCCAAAAACGGCAGACTCTCAATATCACCAACGGTGCCTCCGATTTCAGTAATAACAATATCGGCATTATCTTCCTTGCCAACCCGGTAAATGCGTTCTTTAATCTCATTGGTAATATGAGGAATTACCTGGACTGTACTGCCAAGATAGTCGCCTTTACGTTCTTTGCTGATCACCGACCAATATATTTTGCCGGCGGTAACATTTGAGCTTTTACTCAGGTTAATATCGATAAACCGCTCATAATGACCGAGATCCAGATCAGTCTCACCGCCGTCTTCCGTTACGAATACTTCGCCGTGCTGATAGGGGCTCATGGTCCCCGGATCAAAGTTTATGTACGGGTCAAACTTCTGAATGGTGACTTTGAGACCGCGGCTTTTCAGCAGACGTCCCAGCGATGCGGCCGTAATCCCCTTACCTAGCGAAGATACCACCCCGCCAGTCACAAAAATATATTTAGCCATAAAAATATCCTCCTACTACCTTCCCACAATTAGCTGCCTTACAAAAGCTAGTTTTACCAGCTGTTTACTGTTTTTATCCGATTTATCCGACCGGCTAGTTGCTTTCCAGCTCTTCTTCATCTTCTTCAATTTCATTTTCATCTTCCATCAAATCAGCCGGCTCTTCGGCAAGTCCGGCCTCTTCATGATCAAAATCCTGCTGAATGGCAGCCAATAATTTTTCCCGCCGTACATCATCCTGGCGGGCCGCAGCCGTTTCCTCGGTTTCGCGCAGACTAATGCGCTGCGGCGACCATTCGGTCAGTCCCCAGGTACTTTTACCGGTATGCACAAACCGGCTGTCTAAATTAATCTGGGTATGAATTTCTGCAATGATATGCGCAGGCGGACGAA
Source organism: Sporomusa termitida (assembly GCF_007641255.1). Lineage (NCBI taxonomy): Bacteria > Bacillati > Bacillota > Negativicutes > Selenomonadales > Sporomusaceae > Sporomusa > Sporomusa termitida. The sequence continues at coordinate 5,111,802 of NZ_CP036259.1, read as the reverse complement.
TGGTACTGCCTTTGGCGGCAACTACCCTGTCGATCAACTCTCTATAGTATAACGGATGGCCTGCTGTCTTTAGGATTTGATACGCTAAGCTAACTTCCCCAAAATCATTCTTTAATATATTGTTTGCCATAATCTTAACCTCCGCACTTAACAATCCGCTGCTATCCAAAAACCATGCATCACTAATACCATCTTCATTGTTATAACGACTTGCAAGCCCTGGCTCCGTTCAGTTAACCCGTGTAAAGAATAACACCAAAATAGCACCTCTGGCGACAAGTTTCACTTTATATTCAACATGCAGAGGCAAATTCCTGCTACATTTTTTCCGGAGCAGCTACTCCCAAAATCGCCAGCGACTGCCTAAGCGTTGCTCTTACTGCCGTCACCAGCGCTATCCGGGCCAGCTGCAGGTTTGGTTCGACCCCCATAATCCGGCATTGGTTATAGAAGGTATGGAACATCCCCGCCAGCTCGTGGGCAAAGCGGGCAATGCGGTGTGGTGCCCGTTCCCGGGCCGCACAGGCAATTTCCTGGGGAAATATCGCCATTTTTTTAATCAGGCCAATTTCCACCGGCTCCTTCAATAAGCATAACAAACTGGCAGTGTTGTCCGGGACTGCCGGTCCAACAGCGCCGGCCTCGGCCACCTGCCGGAAAATACTGCAGATACGGGCATGAGCATATTGAATGTAATAGACCGGATTATCATTGGAATTTGATTTCGCCAAATCAAGATCAAAATCCAGCTGACTGTCAATGGAACGCATGATAAAGAAAAAGCGCGCCGCATCCCTGCCGACTTCTTCAATCAATTCGCTTAAGGTCACACCCTGGCCTGTCCGTTTGGACATTTTGACAGGCTCGCCGTTTTGATACAGACTAACCATCTGCAATATAAGGATTTCCAGGTTATCAGGGTTATAGCCCATGGCCGCAATAGCCGCTTTGACCCGGCTGATATAGCCATGATGGTCGGCCCCCCAGATATTAATAACCCGCTCAAAACCACGGTCAAATTTATTCCGGTGGTAAGCAATGTCGGATGCCAGGTAGGTAGGAATACCGTTGTCACGGATAACTACCCGGTCTTTATCATCACCATAAGCAGTTGACTTAAGCCACAAGGCCCCGTCTTTCTCATACATATTGCCATTGGCCTGTAAGAACTCGCAGGTCCTGGCCACTGCCTGATTTTGGTGGAGCGTACGCTCACTATACCAGACATCAAAGGTCACGCCAAATTGTTCAAGATCTTCTTTTACGCCTGCCAATTTTTCCCCAAGCGCAAGCTCTTTAAACTCCGCCAGCCGCTCCGCCGCCGGTAAAGCCAGGTACTTATCGCCATAATTGTTAATAATTCGCTGGGCGGTATCAATGATATCCCGTCCGTGGTAGCCATCCTCCGGAAATTCAACAGCCTGTCCCAACAGTTCCAGATACCGGGCATTAACGGAAGCGGCCAGATTATCAATCTGATTGCCGGCATCATTTATGTAGAACTCGGCTTCAACCTGATAGCCAGCCGCTTTTAACAAGTTAACCAGGGCACTGCCGAAAGCCGCCCCCCGGCCATGTCCTACATGCAGTGGTCCAGTGGGGTTAGCACTAACAAACTCAACCTGAACACGTTGCCCCTGGCCGGCATTGGTCCGGCCAAAACCATCGCCTGCTGTCAGTATTTTTGCCAGTTCCTGATACAACCAGTCAGGCTTTAAATAAAAATTAATAAATCCCGGGCCGGCAATCACTGCTTTTTCCAGCCAGGAGGCCTTAAGCCGCTCGATAATGGCCTGCGCAATGACCCGCGGGTTCGTTTTGGCAACCTTGGCTGACTGCATGGCAAAATTAGTGGCATAATCTCCAAAATCTTTTTGCGGTGGCACTTCGAGCGCTATATCCGGCAGTTGCCCAGCCGTAAATACGCCGTCAGCCATTGCTTTAGCAGCCGCTTGCTCAATGGCAGTGATTAGCTGTTGTTTAATGTCCATTTTTTTTATCCCCCTGTACAATGACGGCGAGTTTATTGCTACTTTGCCACTGTCCGTCAATTTCAAGTTCGTATTCAATGTCTACCCCGCGAACCAGGTCTGTTTCAACGCAGCGGGTTATGGTCAGATACTTTGTCCGTACACCCATTTTCATCGTGCCGTAGGGTGTAATATAGCTGGAGGAACAACATTTGCCGGTTCGGAACTCCTGGCGCTGCTCTACGCGGCCTGTACGGATCAGAATAACATAGTCCGCATATACTTTCAGCAGCGTAGTTGCCCCTTCTAAGCCGGTAACCTCAGTCTCCCGGTAGCTGATATAGTGAACCCCGTTTCTCATATAACTATGTCCGCAAGTAAACAACTCAATTATATTTTCAACACCATCAGCGTCCCGCTGGCAACCGGTCACAGTGATTAACACCCCATTAATACCAGTATTGCCGTTTAATGCCACTGTCAGACTCAGTCCTTTCAGAGTACCTTAACTATAATAGTATAGCGTAGTCGAAAGCAACTGCCAATATTCCTGCAAAAATATTTATAAAACAAAAATAAGCTGGCCGTACCTGTGGCAATGACCGGAGAAAAAACGCAATCCTCCAGTCAGGCAGCAGGTACGGCAAGCGCCTATCAGTATAACTATATGAACTCCATTAAAGACTTCCTGCCAGGCATGCTGCAAAAACTGCTCTTATCACCAGCTTGACTTCGCTTATACCCGGTCATTTCTGCCTGTAATTTTTTACCGGCTCGCTCTAGCAAACCAAATTGCTTTGGTGGAACGGGAATAGCTGCGCCGCCTGTCCGTGCGTACCAGACAGACGGCGCATTCCCCGGGAGGTAGCCGCCATACTACCTCGCGTAATTAATGTATGCAATATCAGGATTAAAATTCACTTTATCTATCCTACTGCCATAGTTTTTTTACCGCTGCACCGGGATAATAATGATTAATAATATCTTTAGCCTGCTTGCCTTCCTTGGCAAATGTATAGGCGCCCCACTGGCATAGGCCAACGCCATTACCCCAGCCAAGACCCTTAAAGATAAAGTTGCCGCCATCATACGTCATTTCAGTAACCAGCGTTGACTTAAGCCGGTCATAACCGACTGCACGCCGAAAATCAGAACCGTACATTTTTTTATTACCGGCACCAATATAAAGAATACGGCCAGAGGGACCTTTTTCCAGTATGCGGATATTGCCGGGGCTGCCATTATAGCCAATAGCATTGGCAACCTGGGACGCGGGAATTTTAACTGTCCATGATTTTATATTGTCTGGCGCATATTTAAAGCAATTATCAGTCACAGGTTGAAAATAAGGGGTTGGATGATCAATCTCCTTCGGAAAGCTCTCTTCCCTGGTCGCACCAATCTGGCCGTTACAGGAGCTATAGATGGCATTAACAAGACCGCCTGCATACAGTAATATTTCCCCGCGCGTACTTTTTACAGCCTGCCGCACACTAGCATTTACTTTTTGCGGGGCATAGGCCTGCAGCTCCTCTTTGGAGGTGCTGACATCAGCATTGTGCAATCTTTTAATTGTACCCGCCTCAATAGCACTCATTGTCAGTGTCCGCGAAGCAATGGCCTGGGCAGCTAATGCTTCCATCGGCCAATCAGGCTGCATCTCCTGCGCAATAACGCCTTCAATATATGTTTCCAAAGCCATAGTGGTAACATAACCCTTATCGGCCAGATAGACCCTTATCTGGGGTTCACGCGGATATTTCGCGGCGTTAAAAGCCGGTACACCCGGGATCGGCTGCGGTGTCGGTGCAGCCGGGGCCGGTACTTGTTCGGTAGGCGCCGGTGCAGGCTTTGGGGCGGGAGGCTTGAGTAGTGTGTATGCTCCCGAGATGAATAAAAATACTGTTGCTACAACTAGTGCGGAATTTAGTGTTGATTTTTTCATGCGCTCCCACCTCATAATTAGTATGTCATATCCGTTGCCGGCTTATGCGTCAGCCAGCCCTTACCAAACAAAGGTTATTAGCGAGAGTCAGTTCTCTCACTCGCCGGCGCCTTGTCCTTGGGCTCTTGCCTCAGATAACCGGAAAACATAGCCTGAAGCTTAGCCGGGTCCTCGGTAAAAACCAGGTATACATGCAGGGGAATTGTTGCCAAAAATAACATAGTAATGGCGTAAAAAATAACCCTGGTTCCCATAAGACCACCTAGCGGCCGGCTGAGCCAGGAGGCATATTCCGGCAACAAGTGCGGCAGGGCGGCCAGACCTGATAACATAATGGCCAGAACCCAGATAGTAAACAAACCTTTTTGTCCGGGGTTATAGCGGCCATAGTTGGGGTGATTTGCGGTAATAAAAAGGGTATACCGGAAAAAGCTGCGAAGATTGGGAATGTCCCGCCTGGTAAACAACACTTCCGTGTATTTGCCGGTAATGCTATAATAGTAAATTTGCCCTAAAAGATTGATTATAAGCATCATTCCGACCAGCGTGTGTGTTTTGCGCAGCAGGCCAAAAGGCAGGTTACCTTTGGGGTCATGCAGGTACAGCCCTGTTATCACTAAGTATGTGACAGACAGGACCAGTATCCAGTGAAAAATTCGTATGGCTAACGGATGTAATAATAGTTTCATAACATTAAAATCCCCCGAATGGGGGATTTTAATGTACCTATAATTTACGATGTACTTTGGGAATATTTTTACCATAAAATATTTCTGCCATTTCTTTCTTAAGCCGCTGTTTTATTTTTTTCTTTTCACCAACCATCAATTCTTTTTTTGCAGTGCCAAATAGATAGTTATCAAGATCAAATTCCTTTAGGAGCATCTTCGTATGAAAGATATTCTCCTGATATACATTGACATCGATCATCTGATACGAGTCACGATTGTCACTGGAAATATAATTTTGTATCGAATTTATTTTGTGATCAATAAAAAATTTCTTGCCATTCACATCACGGGTAAAACCGCGTACCCGGTAGTCAATCGCCGCAATGTCCGGCCGAAAAGTATTAATCAAAAAATTGAGAGCCTTAAGTGGTGAGATCTGGCCACAGGTAGATACGTCAATATCAGCCCGGAAAGTACTGATCCCTTCATCCGGATGGCTTTCCGGGTACGTATGGACAGTAATGTGGCTCTTATCCAAATGGCAGACAACCGCCTCCGGCAGCGGCTCATTGAGTTCACACTCACCGCAGTCCTCAATGTCTACGTGTTCACCAGGCTGATTGACCAGTTCTTCTGAAATGAGCATGGTAACGCTGGCCCCCTGCGGGTCATAATCCTGCTTGGCAATATTTAAAATATTGGCCCCAATCATATTAGCCACTTCGGTAAGAATATTGGTCAGCCGTTCAGCACTATATTCCTCATCAATATATTCTATATACGAGTGGCGGTGCTGCGGCGTTTTTGCATAGCAGATATCATACATATTAAAACTAACCGTTTTGGTGAGATTATTAAATCCGTAGAGCTTTAACTTTTTAATTGATTTAATTTCCATCTTACGTTGTCCTTCTCCTCACAGATATAATATTGGCTACAACCAAAAGCGCAGCAGCGACCAGTCTCTAATTTGCTAATTAAACACAAATATTTCTGGAAAGCAACAAAAAATCCTTTAAAAATTATACCACATCAAGCCGAAAAGTATAGGGTAGTTAACGGAAAATTTTTGGACCTGCAGCTGTCGCTACAGGTCTTCAGATATTGTCAAACCTAGTTTTGCCCGTTAGTCAATTTACTATTTAAAAGCGACTATATATTTTTCAATCATTTTTGCCGGATAATATGATTCTTTGGCTTTGCGCAAGCCTTCTAAACCCATATCTTCTTCCCGGTTGATATATTCAAGCTGCTGCCAGGCATGCTCGCAGAACTTCTGATTAATAACCGGATACACCCCGCGAATATCAGGATTTGCTTTTTCCACATGAATAACAGCCATATTGGTATTTAACTGTTCGCCAAAAGTAAATCCTTCTACTTTGCCGCCAATGGTAATAAGGCCACCCTGTAAATTAAGCTCTGGCCAATGGGTAAAAACTTCAATGATAGCGTTGTTTTCCCCCTGCAATGTCGGGTCATCGTCACAGCCTTTTTTCCGGCACCACTCCAGCTGGGTTTCGATACAGTGGGGCACCCACTCCGGTGTCAGCGGTTCATATTGGTAATTTCTGTAAGAGCGCAGGAAACTGTTAATATGATTTTTCTTACTGTGATATTTACGGCCTTTTAATTCAATTAAATCCTTGCTATGATAAACATAATCAAAATTGTCACGGTCACCGGTAAAATTAAACTGACCAGGCCGCCAGGCTTCAATAAGGTCAACCATAAATTTCTCCACCCCCCGGATAACAAAGGGTAGGTTTTCCCTGGCAAAGAAGGAACTCATGGCTTCAAGCACCGGTGCGATTGCCTCGTCAGGGCCAAATGGCTGCAGCATATACTGCTGACCGTCATAGGCAGCTTTGATCACCAGGCAGTCGTGTTCCTCCGCCCATTTAATAGAATATATGTTGCGCCACATAAATAAATTAGTGAAGTTAAAATGAGCGTTTTCGTAGCGGCGCTGGCTAAAATACTTATCAAACATAGGTTTTTGCGCTAAGGTAATTTCTTGAAAATTGATAATAAGCCCCCCAATTATTAAATATAGACTGGCTCTATTGCCTATCTAACATTTAGTAGTACCCTCTATTATATTCCGGGCATTACGAACACGCAATCAGCTACGGAGGTGATAATATGTCAAAACGGGCCCCTGCTATATTATATGGTGATTGCCCTTATCTTAAAAAGCGCCACAGCATAATTGCCGTATATCAGGAAACCCGCATTCCCGGTAAAGCGGTACCACACTATCATGTTCAGGAAACAGAATGTGATTTTGCTGATGAATGCCCCCTGAAAAAATGTCCGTTGGTGGAAAACGCCCCCAAACATCCCCCTGGTATAGGCCTGGGATAACAGGGAAAAACCTGCAACAAAGGGACGGTTTTTGACCTGCAATTGATGTGCACGGCAAAAATCGTCCCTTTGGTCATTGTAATTTTTGTACAAACTCCAGGCGCTCACCATCAGGACCGGTGAAAAACATAATTTTTTGTTTGCCGACTATCTGCGGCTGCTCAAATAACAAAGGGATTTTATGCTGCCGGAGTTTGGCAATCTCGGCAGTGATGTCGTTTACAAAAAAAGCAATATGATCAACCCGTCCCGCACTGCGGACAGGAACAGAGTCTGCCTGATATTGGATAAGCTCGATCGTCAGCTGGCCTGACTTAATGAAGATAAGGCGAATGCGTTCATCCTCGTATTGGTCCTCCACCTGGCAACCTAAAATCCTGGTATAGAACGCCAGTGATTGATCGGCATTGGTAACCACTAGGCCGATATGCGCAACCGCAAACAAAATTATTCCTCCTTTACAGCTTTAGGCCAGGTAAAAATAAAGTTGGCGCCCTGACCTTCAGCTGAAATAATTCTCACCGAACCGCCCTGTCCTTCCACAATCTTTTTGACAAGAGCGAGACCAACCCCCGTACTTTCCAGGGTATCCCGCGGCTGCAGGGTTTGAAATATTTCAAAAATCTTGTGATGATAATCGGCGGCAATGCCCGGACCGTTATCAGCCACACTAAACTCAAGCCAGCTCCCTAAATCACTGACGGTTATCCATATATGGCCGTCCGGCTTGTTGTGATGGCGGACAGCATTACCGATAAGATTAGCAAATACCTGCTTGAGCCTGACCCTGGCAGTGATAATCTCCGGCATTTCCGTGTCAAATTGAACACGCAGTCCGCCGACAGGGGCCAGGTCTTCGAGCACTTCAGCAATCAGATTGCCGACCTTCACCGGTTCAGCGGCCGCTTTAATCCTGCCAATGCGTGAATATTCCAGTATCCCTGCAATCAGATTTTCCATCCGCTGGACCCGGCCCTGCAAAAGCTCCAGCTTATGCCGGGCTTCAGCCTCAAGACTGCCTTCTAAATCCTCTTCCAGCCACTGTGACAAATTGGCAATGGCCCGCAGCGGCGCCTTCAGGTCGTGGGAAACGACATAGGCAAACTGATCAAGTTCCCGGTTGCTGCGCTCCAGTGTCCGCATGTAATTAGCCAATTCCAGCTGCTGGCGCCGCAACTCATCCTCACGCAGACGCACAGCCTCGGCCATTGACTGAAAGTGCTCTGAAATTGTATTTATCTCCGTGAATTCGTAACGCTCCAGCGGCAGATTATAATTGCCCGACGCTACTTGTAGGGTTTTACGGGTAAATACATCAAGCGGCAGTAAAATCCTTTTTAGGTTGCCCATGGCAATAACAACTGCTAACCCTAAAGCCAGCAGTGAACCGGCAATAAATATATTCCGGGTATTATTCACCGGGGCAAAGGCTATATCGGTCCGTTGGGCTACAAGGACCGGCCAGCCTGTTGGCGTAACGACATCAACAGTAATAAGATAATTGTCCCGCCCCTGCCTGAAACTCATAGTCCTAGCCTTGCCAGCCAGGGCAGTTGTTATAAATTCCCGGTCGCCAATATTGCGCTGGTACACCTGTTCCCGGTCACTGTGCCCGATAAAAGTGCCTTCAGTGTCAAGAATAGCAGCCCAACTATGCTGATTGCCGTCGCCTTTCGCGGCCAGTTCGTTCAGTTTGCTTAAATTGATATAGCCGACGACCATGCCGCTTCCGGTTGGCCTTGTAATCGTTAGAGTCGGCTGACCAGTATGCTGTGAGATAAAGGTAGTTGACCAGTGCACCTGGGCGGTTCGCTTAGTCTCCTGAAAAAAAGGCTGCCTTGACAGATCCAGTGTCGTATAACTGGGATCAAAAGGCGAAACAAAGACCGAGTGACCATCTTCATCAACCACATGTACGGCATCCAGATAGGGATGGCTGGCAACAAGGGTGTCAAGATAATACTGGATCTGGCGGTTGTCAAAACCGCCTGCAGCCAGGGTAGTGGCGGCCTGCCTGATGACAGCGTCAGCCATCGCCAGGAAATCCTCGGTACCTTTTACCAGATCATTAGCCATTTGCGTGTTATATTTAATGACTTGCTCACCCATACTGCGAGACAACAACGTAATGGTAATCACGCTGATAACAAGGATCGGCACCGCAGCGGCGACGATAAAATTAAAGGTCATAACCCGTTTTAGGCTGCCTGCAATCTTGTTCATATGCCATCTGCTCACTTTAATTAATCAGGGGAGTAAACTGACCGTCCTTTACAGTAATCAGCCCCCCAAGCCGTTGACTATCACCTGTCGCATTAATAACAATCTCACTCCATAGCCCCGGAAACTGTCCCTGAGCTAGAATGGCGGCCTTGACAGCCTGCGCTTCGGTATTGCCGGCTTGCTTAATACCTGCCGCTAACAATTGCGCAGCCTCGTAGCCATAAGCAGCCGCATAGTTGGGCCGACTGCCAAATCGCTCCTGGTAAACACGGACAAACCGGCTGTAAGACAGCCCCCGGGGATCGGGTATAAAGGGGCTGCTAAAAACTACCCCTTCCACCGCACTGCCGCCGTGGTGAATAAAATCGTCAGTCATAGCCCAACTGCTGGAAAATAATGGAACAGCCGGCTGATTCTTTTTGAGCCATTGACTAAGAAGCGCAGCATCCACCGCGCCGGCAATGATAAGTACACCCTCAGGCCAGCAGCCGCCAACAGTGTTTGCCAGCTTCACATAATCCACGCTCTTGCCTGATATAAACGGGTATGTAATCGCAACCGTGCCGCCAAGTTCTTCATATTTAGCTGTAAAAGCCTGCAGCCAGGACTGAGAGAAGTCACCATTGGTAATATCATAAATAACCGCCATTTTATTAAGGCCCAGCGCATCAACCGCATAAGACGCCTGCGCTTGCGCCGAAACACTAAGCGGCGGCATCACGGTAATCAGGAAATCATCATGACCGCTCAGACTGTCCGCCCGCGCCGTCGGGCTTATAATCAGAGCCTTGCCACCGGCAATTACCGGCAGTGAAGCTACTGCTGCCACACTGGTCATATGCCCAATAATCGTTCGTACACCGGTATTGATGAGTTCTGCATCAACACGGCGGACTACAGCAGGATCATTCTTGTCATCCTTAACGATAAGTTCCACCTGGCGGCCGGCAATACCGCCGGCCTTATTTATTTCCTCAACCGCCAGAATTACCCCGTTGCGGCCGGCAACCCCAATATCAGACTGACGGCCGGTCAAACCGGCAACAAAACCGATTTTAACCGGCGCCCGGTCAACGCAGCCGGCAACAAACAGGGTTATGAGCAGGAATATTGGTAAAACTGCCGTCCGAAAACGTTTCACAGCTGTCACAATATCCCTCCATCCGACAATTATTATTAATAGTAGTTAATTAGCCATGAAAGAATTATTTTCCTGCTCTCCTGCCTGTTATTTACCTGAAATATTTAACGCCGGCCCTAAACAGCTGCTGGTCTTTGCTCCCGGGAATATTGACGGCTACGCTGCTGCCGGTCCGCTCGGAATGTCCCATTTTTCCCAGTACCCGCCCATCGGGGCTTGTAATTGCCTCAATGGCATGGCAAGAGCCGTTCGGATTAAATTTACCGTCATAAGTGGCACGGCCAGCCAAATCGACGTACTGGGTAGCAATTTGGCCATTTGCCGCCAGCCGGCTGATTTCCGCTTCGGTGGCATAAAACCGGCCTTCTCCGTGCGACGCGGGAATAACAAACACGTCACCGGTTTGAGTATGACTCAGCCAGGGCGACAAGGTAGAAACAACCTTAGTATTGACCATGCACGAAATATGCCGGCCAATTTTATTAAAAGTTAACGTCGGACTGGTTGCAGTCAGATCACGGATTTCGCCATAAGGAACAAGCCCCAGCTTAATAAGCGCCTGGAAACCATTGCAAATACCCAGCATCAAACCATCACGCTGCTGCAAGAGCTCAGTCAGGGCTGCTTTTACCCGGGGATTACGGAACATGACGGCGATAAACTTGCCGGAACCATCGGGTTCGTCCCCGGCACTAAATCCCCCTGGAAGCATAACAATCTGGGCAGTGGCTACTTTCCGGGCCAGCACACTAATAGACTCTTCAACCTGAGCCGCGGTCCGGTTGCGGATTACCAGGATTTCCGGCCGGGCTCCGGCCTGCGCAAACGCTTTTGCCGTATCATATTCACAGTTAGTACCGGGAAAAACCGGAATCAGCACGTTCGGCTTGGCAATACCGACAGCCGGCCGGTGAGTGTTGCGCCTGTGATGATAGGTAAATTGGGCCGGCTCACCATCAACCAGCTCAGACCGGACAGGAAACACTTTTGCCAGCGTCTGCTCCCAGGCGGCCAAAGCTTCTTCAATAGAGATTTCAGTGCTATTAACGCTAATAACAGGGGTGGCTGTGGTCTTACCGATCAAGGTATAATCCAGACCGGTGAGTTCCTGCTCCAGCTGTACAGCCGCCGGCAGTTCCAGCACCAGCGAACCGTAATCCGGGGTAAACAAGGAATTTTCCGTAACGGCGGCGGTAAACTTGATGCCAATGCGGTTGCCAAATGCCATTTTACTGACAGCTTCGGCCACTCCCCCCAGTTTTACGGTATAAGCTGCCAGAATTTTGCCGGCGGCGGCCAGCTGGTGCACACAATCATACGCCGTAATTAAGGCCGCAAAGTCAGGCAGCTCGTTTTCATCCCGCCGGGCCCGGACCAAAATCACGTTGCTCCCGGTCAGCTTAAACTCCGGGGAGATAACACGCCGCACGTCAACTGCCGTTACCGCAAAAGCTACCAGGGTAGGCGGCACAGTAAGCTCCTTAAAGGTGCCTGACATGCTGTCTTTGCCGCCGATAGCCGGAATCCCCAGCTGTTTTTGGGCGTAAAATGCGCCCAGTAACGCACTGAAGGGCTTGCCCCACTTTGCGCTGTCCTTGTCCAGCTTTTCAAAGTATTCCTGTAAAGTCAGCCTGACTGTGCGGCAATCCCCCCCTAAGGCGACAACCTTGGCAACAGCCTCAATTGTAGCATAAACCGCACCGTGGAAAGGACTCCAGGCCGCGAGGCCGGGATTAAACCCATGGGTCATAATTGTCCCCGTCGTTGTATCTCCTGCCAGCACAGGCAGCTTGGCAACCATGCCTTCCACCGGCGTATCCTGGTATTTGCCGCCAAAGGGCATCAGTACAGTCGCGGCGCCAATACTGCTGTCAAAACGCTCAACAAGCCCCTTCTGACTACAGATATTAAGGTTTTGCAGCATAACCAGCCAGGCGGCCTTAAGATCTGCCAGGCTTTTACCAGCCGGCCCCGGCAACCTTTCAAAATAGCTGTTTGCCGACGGAGCAGCCACAGCTGCCGCGGTATGCTGTTTGACGCCATTCGTATTCAAAAAATCCCGGCTGATATTGACAATAGCCTGGCCGCGCCATATCATCTGTAACCGGTTATTGCCAGTAACGGTAGCAACAATAGTCGCCTCCAGGTTCTCCGCATCGGCATAATCAATAAATTGCTGCGCATTGGCCGCGGCGACCACTACCGCCATCCGCTCCTGTGATTCCGAGATAGCAAGCTCAGTACCTGTAAGACCCTCATACTTTTTGGGGATGGCATCCAGATTAATATTCAGGCCGTCAGTCAGCTCACCGATGGCCACCGACACGCCGCCGGCACCGAAATCATTGCAGCGTTTGATCATGGTACTGACTGTACGCTGGCGAAACAGGCGCTGGATTTTACGCTCCGTAGGCGGGTTTCCTTTCTGGACTTCGGCCCCACAATTCATAAGCGATTCCTCCGTGTGAGCCTTGGAGGAGCCGGTTGCTCCCCCACAGCCATCCCGGCCGGTACGGCCCCCAACCAGAATAACAACATCGCCTGGTTCAGGAATGGCGCGCACAACATTCTCTTTGGGCGCAGCCGCCATGACCGCCCCAATTTCCAGCCGTTTCGCAATATAACCCTCATCATAGATCTCAGTCACCTGGCCTGTTGCCAGACCAATCTGATTCCCGTAGGAACTATACCCGGCCGCTGCACTTGTCGTTATTTTCCGCTGCGGCAGCTTGCCCGGCAACGTGGCTCCTAACGCAGTCCGGGGATTACCACTGCCGGTAACACGCATTGCCTGATAAGCATAAGAACGGCCTGACAGGGGATCACGGATGCAGCCGCCCAGACAGGTAGCCGCTCCTCCAAATGGCTCAATTTCGGTGGGGTGATTATGTGTCTCATTTTTGAACATGACCAGCCAGTCTTCCGTCCGGCCATCGACAGCAGCAGGTACAACAATGCTGCAGGCATTGATTTCTTCCGATTCATCCAGATCAGTAAGCTGTCCCTGTTTTTTCAGCTCTTTCATCGCCACAGTGGCTATATCCATCAGGCTGACATCTTTTTCCTGGTCGTTATAGACAAATTCCCGGGATTTTAAATACGCCTGATACGCCGTTTCGACCGGCCTGGAGAACCTGCCCGCGGCAATCGAAACCGACTGAATCGCGGTTAAGAACGTCGTATGCCGGCAGTGATCTGACCAATACGTATCGATTACTTTAATCTCGGTGATCGTCGGCTCACGGCGCTCGGTATCCCGGAAATATTGCTGACAATAAGTCAAATCCTCAAAGCTCATTGACAAACCCTGGGTGTTCATAAAATCTAGCAGGTCTTGCGGACTTTTGTTAATAAAACCATTTACCGCCAATACATCACTGGGAACACAACATACCATAGTTAGAGAGTCCGGTTTTGCCAGTGAGGCTTCCCGCGCTTCAACCGGATTAATGCAATAACCCTTGATTCCTAATAATTCGTGCTCACTAATTTCGCCTGTCAGAATAAGAACTTTCGCCGTGTTCACTGCCGGCGGTTCCTGCTGCGTTAATATCTGCACACTTTGTGCCGCCCAGTCTGCCCGTTGGTCGTACTGCCCCGGTAAATATTCTATGGCAAATACGTGGTCGGTGTCTTGGCGGTCAATGTTTTCAAAATAGACAAGGTCTACAGGCGGCTCGGAGAAAATAGTATGAACGGCATTGGTAAATTCCTGTTCCGTCAAACCGGATATATCATAGCGGTGCAGTACTCTCACCGACTGTAAGCCTTTTATCCCTAAATTCTCTTTAAGATCAGAATAAATACCTGCCGCCTCAATTTGAAAGCCAGGCTTCTTCTCGACAAATATTCGACGTATTATATTTTTCACTGTGTTCAAATTATCCGCCTCCTGTACTAAGTACCATCTGCGCGGCTCCTCCGCCTCGCTGGACGAAAAAATCTCCGCAACCTAACCTGAATTTCAATCCGGTCAAGGTACTAACGCTTTACATCACTATCGTAACACAATATAATTAATAATAAAAATTAATATTGATTATTATATTAATAAGGAGTACTTATATATGGATGTTAGTTTCGAGCTTTATAAGGTATTCTATCATGTAGCAGCAACACTAAGTTTTTCAGAAGCCGCCACGCAGCTGCATATTTCCCAGTCTGCTGTTAGTCAGTCGATTCACCTGCTGGAAGAGAAACTTAACAGCCGCCTGTTCGCCCGTACCACAAAGCAGGTAAGGCTGACCCCGGAGGGAGCTATGTTATTTTCCTTTGTGGAGCAAGCCTACCAATTCCTCAAGACAGGAGAACGCAATATCCAGGATGTTCATTCTCTGACCCGGGGCGAACTTAAAATTGCCGCCAGCGACACCCTGTGCAGATATTATTTACTATCTTACCTAAAACAATTTAATGAGTTATACCCTGCCATTAAGATCAACATCACCAACAGAACATCGCCGGTATGCACTGAACTTGTCCGCAAAGGTCTGGCAGATATAAGTTTTGTTAATCTGCGCCACCAATCACAGCTCCGGACAGGAGAACGGGAGAGTAAGCTTGCTATTACCAAACTAAATATAATCCATGATGTCTTCGTGGCAGGAAAAGATTACCATAGCCTGCATAAGCGGAAACTATCCATAAAAGATCTGGTAAATTATCCCATACTGGTTCTTGAGAAAAATACAGTTACCCGCAGCTATTTTGACGACCTGCTCAAGCGTTATAACGTATCTTTAACCCCCGAAATAGAGCTCGGCAGCATTGATTTGCTGATCGATCTGGCCCAAATCGGGCTTGGCATTGCCTTCGCCCCCCAGGAATACATGGCAACCCAGCTGGCACAAGAACAGCTTTTCCGCTTGGCAATTAGTGAGGATATCCCGCCCCGCTATTTAGGAGCTGTTACCAACAGTACTGTGCCGCTGCCGGTCGCAGCCCAGAAATTCATGCACCTGATTACGGAAGCCAATAAGTAATAATTACACAAAGAAGATACAAAAAAGCAGCCCTTGCCTCTGCGGAGCTGCCTTGTTAAAATATCTTTTTACCTGCTGAACGCCATTGTTTTGCTTCACCCTGCAGGCCTGAATAAATTTATAAGAATAACATCAGAAACTTATACATAAGTGCACTTGTTACTGCACTGAACGGAATGGTCAGTATCCAGGCAAACAGCATTTGCTGGGCTACCCCCCACCGCACAGCGGAAATCCGTTTGGCCGAACCAACCCCCATAATGGAGCCAGATACCACATGGGTAGTACTGACCGGCAGGTGCAGGTTTGTAGCGGCAAAAATGACCATTGCCGAATTCATATCGGCAGCAAAACCATTGATAGGTTCCAGTTTAAAAATCTTACCACCCATAGTCTTAATAATCTTCCAGCCGCCGGCCGCCGTCCCCAGGCCCATGGCAGTGGCACAAGCGATTTTTGTCCACAGCGGGACTTCCAGTTCTGGTATCTGCCCCGAACTCAAAAGCGCCAAAGTAATAATCCCCATAGCTTTTTGCGCATCGTTGGAGCCATGGGAGAAAGACATCAGGCTGGCAGATAAAAGCTGCATTTTTTTGAAACCGGTATTCAGCTTTCCCGGCTCCTGCCGCCCGAAAATCCACATCATGGCGATCATGATAACATAGCCGCCGGCCATCGCAATAAGCGGCGACAGGACAAGGGAGAGGACAATTTTTTCAACACCGGTAAGGTTAATGGCGTCAAAACCGGCGCCTACTATAACTGCTCCCAGGACACCGCCGACAAGGGCGTGGGATGAGCTGCTGGGAATGCCCATCCACCAGGTAATCAGGTTCCAGACAATCGCACCGAACAAGGCGGAAATAATTACCGGTTGGCTAACTAACGAAGCCGATTTAACAAGATCGCCACCAATTGTTTTGGCTACGCCGGTGCTATAGAGCGCGCCGGCGAAATTAAGAATCGCCGCCAGTATTACCGCATACTGCGGGTCCAGGGCCCGGGTCGATACCGAGGTGGCAATCGCGTTGGCTGTATCATGAAAGCCGTTGATATAGTCAAAGGCCAGCGCAAAAAAGACCACAATGTAAACCAGTGTCATATCAGGCATACTTTACGATGACTCCCTTTAATAAATTGGCGATATCCTCACAGATATCAAGAGTCTCTTCCAGATGAAGCAGGATTTCTTTCCATTTGATGATTTCAATAGGATCCTTGCATTCTCTGAACAGTTTGGCCATCTCCTGCCTGTACAACCGGTCTCCCTGTGACTCATACTCAATGATCCGGGCACAGCGCTCTTCCAGCTTGTCTTTTTGCTTTTTAATTTCCGGCAAATGACTGAACGCTTTATCAATCTGCTTGGCACTTTTACCTACCAGTTCGGCAAGAGCTTTGGCCCCTTCTGATGCCTTACCGGCGTTGTAGAGTTCCATACGTTCAATCGTGCCTTGCATACAGTCTATAACATCATCAAGTTTGTGAGCAATGCTATAGATGTCTTCACGGTCAAGGGGCGTAATAAATGTTTTGTGCAACAAGCCGACAATCTTAGCCGTATTCTCGTCAGCCTTCTGCTCCAGTTCGTCTATCTGAGCCATTAATTCAAACAAATCTCCATCTTTGTTTAACGCCTCTTGTAACACTTCGGCCGCATCCCGAATAAGTTGAGTATTTGCCAAAAGATAACCATAAAACTTTTCTTCACGGGGCTTTAAGCCAAATCCCATACTTAGCCTCCTCAATTTGTCGGATTCAAACTGATTATAGCATATACTCTCGGGCTTTGTTAACTAATTGTAAAGAAATGTTAAGATTCGGTTAATTCAGCACTGCGGTTACGAGTTAGCCACCAGGATAATACCGGTCAATATTAAAACCAGGCCCCCCAGTCTGAGCAGGCTGATAGCCTCATGAAACAGAAAAAATGAAGCAATAAACACCAGTATATAACCTAAGCTGATAAGCGGGTAAGCATAACTTAATTCAACCGTGCGTAACGCATAAATCCAGAGTAGCGTGCTCACTCCGTATAAACCTAAGCCGGCAAATATTGGCCAGGCAGTTATCATCTTCACCAGCAAAGAACCGGTGTCTGGAATACGTACAGCACCGAACTTAAAGGCAATTTGCCCAACAGCCCCCAGTAAAACAGATAATAATATAATATAAATATCTTTCATGCCTGCACCGTCCTGTGGTCAGGGTTGAGTGTACATAACCCAAAACTTGTCTTTGGTAGTATATTCCCTTTTGGCCAAGGTATTCCTCCCAAGCGGTTATCAATCTTCCCTTGCAGTTGGCAATTTTATCAGGAAGTAGGCCTGAGGCTAAGATTACCAGCGACAAACGGGCGCTCTAATTACCGTTTCCACAAATTAACTAAGCCCATTAAGCAACTGTGCAGTTACTTGACGGCGGCTAAACTGTCATTTATTGTTAGCATAGAAGGAGTTACCGCCGCCTACAAGGGAGGAGCTTACCGTGTCCAATGCTGTCCGGCTTGTTGAACTGGATATTTTACGGGGAATAGCGATACTGCTTATGGTTATTTTTCATACCATATTTGATTTGGCTTTCTTTTATAACTGGCCGCTTAATTATCTGGAAGGTTTTTGGTACTACCAGGGCAAAGCTGCCGCCCTATTATTCATGCTGATCTCTGGCATCAGCAATGTTCTTAGCCGCCGGCCGGTGCGCCGCGGCCTAATTGTATTTGGCACAGGCCTGTTCATTACGGCCATTACCTATTGCTACAATCCTGCCGTTTATATCCGTTTTGGCATTCTGCATCTGCTGGGTGCCGCCATGCTTGCCACCCCGCTTCTGAACAGGGGCGGCGCTCTGCCGCTCAGCCTCGCCGGCACGGCAATAATTGCCATTGGCAATGCCTTTTCCCAGCTAACAGCAACCACTGCCTGGCTGCTCCCTTTTGGTCTCAGGCCACCGGAATTTACCTCTCTTGACTACTATCCCCTGCTGCCCTGGCTGGGTATTATCCTCTATGGCATGGTCTTAGGAAAACTATTGTACCCTGCCGGACAAACGCGGTGGCCGGCCGCAGCAGATTACCGGTTCCTCCGCTGGCTAAGCTGGTTAGGTCGCCGGTCTCTGCTTATCTATCTTATACACCAGCCGGTCATATTGGCACTCCTCCAGATAATAAAACCTTAGGCTCAAGAGAACCGTCCGAAAGCACTGAAAAAGTCAATAAAGCAAGCGCCCCTGAATTATGGTAAAATATAACGGTAGATATTTGCGTAATGGAGGGGCTTGCCTTGCTAAAAAATGTGCCGCACCAATTAAGTATATATAGCGTGCTCTATGATAAAATTCCCAGTAATCATATTCTGAAGATTATCGCTGGTAATGTGGATTTTAGCTTCATTAACGAGTTGCTGAAGGATTCGTACTGCCAGCATCTGGGGCGGCCGGCCAAAGAACCGGAAATGCTGGCCAAGATCCTCATTTTGCAATATCTATATAACTTATCCGATGTCAAAGTCATAGAAGAAGCCCGATTAAACTTAGCCTATATGTGGTTTTTGGGACTCAATCCCGAAGAGGATCTGCCGGACGCCAGCCTGCTGGCCAAGTTTAGGAAACATAGACTAAAAGAAACCAGTGTGGATGATATGATTCAGGAAGTGGTTCGCCAGTGTGTGGAAAAAGGCATAATTAAAGGAACCGGACTAAGCATTGACGCCACGCATACCCAGGCCAATACTAAAAAAAAAGTGCCGGAAAGAATCATGAAGCATCTGGGAAGAAGAATCATAAGGGCCATTGAGAAAGAAAACGGGGTAATCCCCGCCGAGCTCATTAGCGAAGTTCCCGACTATAAGCTCATAGAAGACCACAACGAAGCGAAGCAGAAAATGAAGTCCTATGTGGAAGAACTGATCGGGAAAACCGAAAGCCATGTCGATTTGTCTATCCTGCCCAACAGCCAACAAGCGGTTAACGAAGCCAAAGAAATCCTGGAAGATCCGAAATTTATGGTCCAAAAAGGAGTCCGATCGCTGGTAGACAAAGAGGCGCGCGTAGGCTACAAATCAAAAACAGACAGCTTTTACGGCTATAAAGTAGAATTTGCCATGCTCCCGGAAACAAGGATCATTACGGCGGTAACAGTGGAAAGCGGCGCCTATGTGGACGGCAGCCAATTTGAGGAATTGTATCAGCGAAGTAAAGCCTGCGGCTTACCCATCCAAGAGGTGTATGGAGATAAGGCCTATTTTCGCAAACCGATCTTAGATACCTTACAAACCGAGGCGGTAGAAGCCATCATTCCCGTAAACGCCTGTGTCTACAAGCTAGACGAAAGCCGGTTTAGTTACAACAAAGACAGCGACCAGTGGTTTTGCGAAATGGGCAATCATACCGAGAAGAAAGTGCGCCAAAAATACAAGAACAAAAATGACGTGTACCGCTATCATTTTGTGAAATCGCACTGTATGCAGTGTCCGCAACGGCTGACCTGTGCTGGCAAGAATACGAAGAAAAAAGTACTGCGCGTCAGTGAACACTGCGCGCAATATTACGAACATAGTCAGCTTGCCAAGAGCGATCAGTTCAAGCTAAAGTACAAAAAGCGAGCCAGCCATGAGTGGAAGAACGGGGAAATGAAACGTTTCCATGGATTAGACCGTGCCCGGGGGTATGGTCTAAAAAGCATGTCCCTGCAAGCCAAACTGACGGCCTTAGCCGTGAATTTGAAAAGGATAGCAGCCCTGATATCCTTTTGCGGCCATGCGTTTATGCAACAAATTGTCAATTTTGCAGCCTATTGCCGATTGACTCCGATTTTTACCCAAGGTTAGTTAAAAAAAACAGGCTTATATCAGTGGTTTCGAACCGTCCCCTTGGTTCTGTTATTTGTTGCCTGTGAGCATGTCGTCAATGGCCTGGGCCGCTTTTTTACCTGCCCCCATAGCCAGAATTACCGTGGCGGCACCGGTGACGGCGTCGCCGCCGGCATAGACACGTTCGCGGCTGGTAAGGCCGGTTGCTTCATCGGCAACAATACATTGCCATTTATTGACGTCAAGCCCCTTGGTGGTTGAAGCTATGAGTGGATTCGGTGAAGTGCCCAATGACATAATGACAGTGTCTACTGCCATAATAAACTCAGAACCGGGTACTGGAACAGGTTTTCTTCGGCCTGAGGCGTCAGGCTCGCCCAGTTCCATTTTAACACAGCGCAGGCCGCTTACCCAGCCTTTATCATCTACCACAATCTCGGTTGGATTTGTCAATACGTCAAAAATAATGCCTTCTTCTTGGGCATGGTGTACTTCTTCGGCCCGTGCCGGCAATTCAGCTTCCGACCGGCGATAGACAATATGGGTTTCCGCCCCCAGCCGGACGGCTGTTCTGGCGGCATCCATAGCAACATTGCCACCACCGACAACCGCAACTTTTTTTCCCACTTTAATGGGGGTCGCATATTCTGTTTTAAATGCTTTCATCAGGTTGTTGCGGGTCAAAAATTCATTAGCCGAAAATACCCCGTTGGCATTCTCGCCTGAAATCCCCATAAACTTGGGCAGTCCGGCCCCGGATCCGATAAATACGGCTTCAAATCCTTCCTCATTTAAAAGTTCGTCAATTGTTACTGTCTTGCCGATTATGACATTGGTCTCAATGCGAACACCCATCTTTTTGAGATTGGCAATCTCATTTTTTACCACTTTCTCTTTGGGCAGGCGAAACTCGGGGATACCATAAACAAGCACACCGCCTGGTTCATGGAGGGCTTCAAAAATAGTAACGGAGTAACCTTTACGGGCCAGATCACCGGCACAGGCTAACCCTGCCGGCCCACTGCCGATAACAGCAATCTTTTTACCGTTTTTTTCTGCTATTGCGCTGATATCCACCTGGTTTTCCCTGGCCCAGTCGGCAACAAACCGTTCCAGTTTGCCAATCGCAACCGCCTCCCCTTTATGACCAAGAATACACTTGCCCTCACATTGGCTTTCCTGGGGGCACACGCGGCCGCACACCGCCGGCAGGGCACTGGCCCTGGCAATTATTTTAGCCGCCTCGGCAATTTCCCCCTGCTTAACATAACTGATAAAGGCCGGAATATCGATCGCAACCGGGCAATCACCCACGCATTTTGCATTTTTACAGTTCAGACACCGGGCTGCTTCGGCAACAGCCTCCGCCAATGAATAGCCTAAGCATACTTCTTCGAAATTACCGACCCGGGTTTGGGCACATTGTTCGCGGACCGGTACTCTGGCTGCTTTACCCATTATCTATTACCTCCACAGCAGCCGCCGGTATGACTGGTTTTTTCTGCCGCCAGCAGGCAGCGGCCTTCCTCCGTTTTATACATTGCCTGGCGCCGTATGGCTTCATCAAAATCAACTAAGTGGCCATCAAACTCAGGCCCGTCAACACAGGCAAACTTCGTCTCATCGCCAATCGTGACCCGGCAGGCACCACACATGCCGGTACCGTCAACCATGATCGGGTTTAAGCTGATGGTTGTCTTAATATTATAGATTTTTGTCAGTTTAGCCACAAACTTCATCATAATCATCGGCCCAATGGCAATCACCTGGTCATACCTGGTACCGCCGTCAATAAGTTCTTTTAAAACATCAGTTACAAGGCCTTTGCGGCCATGGGAACCATCATCGGTCGTAACATACACCGTAGCCCCCAACGCCTGCATTTCAGCTTCAAGAATGACAAAATCCTTAGCGCGGGCACCAAGTATCACATCAACCTGAACACCACGCTGCTGCAGCCACTTTACCTGTGGATACACCGGCGCTGCCCCCACCCCGCCGGCCACAAAAACGAACCGCTGTTTTTGCAAAGCCTCAATGTCATCAAAAACAAACTCTGAGGCTTTTCCCAGCGGCCCGGCAAAATCAGAAAAAGAATCACCGGCATTATAGTTAGCCATCTCTGTTGTCGAATGACCTAAAGTCTGAAACACAATGGTTACAGTTTCCCTCTCGGTACTATAATCGCAAATGGTTAAAGGAATTCTTTCCCCTTTGTCATTCATCTTTACAATGACAAATTGCCCCGGCCTAGCCGCCTTAGCCACCCGGGAAGCTTTTACATCCATTAGATAAATTTGCGCTGCTAATTTTCGTTTCTCAACTATTGTGAACATTTTAGCCTCCCCCTCTATTTTTTCGACATTATACGACAAAATCAATAACAAAAATTATATCACAAATTGCCATGATTGGGAATAGGAAAAGCCGCAGCGCTGAGCTACGGCACGGGTTAGACCCGGACAATCTCATACCTGGTAATTAGCCTTCCGCCCTTTGTAGCCGTGGTTTGCTTACAAGCAAATTCAGGTTTTGGACAAAGGCGGTAAGCCATTGACGATAAAATTCTTTCATCATGTTCCCGTCAGCCCCGGCCTTAGCCAGTTTGGCACCTGCAAACAAACTTCACTCTCCCAGATGAGTTTGTCCGGTGTGCTTTCCTGTACTGAATCAGTCTGGTCACAGGGCATACCATTTAAATAATAGTCATTCAGGGCTTTGTAAATACCAAGGGCCGACACGGTTTCATACTTGTTCTGCGCAGCGGCAGCAGCGCAAAGCACTGTACATAGTTTGCCGGGATCAGGGCAAAACTACACTATGGAAAATTGAAGAAGGTATGAATAGGATTACTTGGCAACAAACTGCAGCCACCACGGCTGCAGTTTTGTTCGCTTGTGCCTATTACATTTCCCGGTACCTGTCCAGACGTTGCTCATCTAAGATAATAATTTTCTGATCGGCAAAATGAAGAACCTTGTCTTTTCTCATAGAGTTAAGCACCCTGCTTACAGTCTCACGGGTTGTGCCGATTAGGTTGGCTAAGTCCTGCCGGGTCATCTCAAGATCAATCTCAACACCGCCGGCAACAGTCCGCCCATATTGCTGTGACAGCCGGATAAGGATTTGTGCAGTGCGCGAAAAGGTATCCGACAACGCCAATGTTTTATCTTCATTTGGGCCTGCAGCAGCTTTTTACTCATAACCCTAATAATATGAAGGGCAATCCGGGCATTACCGGCTACTACATTTTCCAGATCGGTATTTTTTATAATGCCAATAACCGAATCCGCCAAGGTAACCGCAGTAGCCGGATACGGTCCGTGATTAAAGAGCAATACCTCGGCAAAAACCTCCCCGGGCCCGAGAATATTAATCATATGTTCTCGGCCGTCCTGGCTTACCTTAACAATTTTTACTTTGCCGCTTTTCACATAATGAAAGCCTTCCCCTGGTTCTCCCTCCATAAAAATGATCATGTTTTTTTGTAGCGCCGTTCAAGGGTCACCTGGCTGATGGCAGCCAGATCAGCAGGAGCCAGTTCTTCAAAAACCGGCAGATGCTTTAAATAGTCAGACTCCAACATGTAAACCGCTCCTCCCGCAACGGGGCTTGTGTATAAAGTCCAGCCCCCAGGCCGGAATGCGGCCCATCAATCCCCCGGGCTGATCGCGCCTACCGGACACACGGCCGCACAGGTACCACAATCAATACAAAGGCCAGGATCAATCACGTATTGGGTATCACCATCAAAAACAGCCTCAACCGGGCAGACCGATGCACAGGCGCCACATTTAATGCATTCAGAGTCAATCTTATATGCCATTTACTTTTCCTCCTTACGCGCTATTACTCATCGAACCTCCGGCCGTTCTATACTGCTTATACTGTAAACAGCCAGACTTATCCCAGTCCGGTTTGTTTCCAGTAAAGCTACATGTAGTATCTGCAGTTTCCTGGCTTTTAAGATACGGCCATTACAAAATGGGTATGTATTACGATATAATTAAAAGTATTACCTTACCGAAGCTTCTCGGCCCCAGTGCCCAAACGCCGTTTATTCATCTTGAGAATATGCCTGCGGCTGGCGGCAGCGTTAAGTGATTTATCACGATACATCTGCGCATCGGCCTGTTTAAAAATCTCAATGACTGCCACCGGGGTCTCGCTGGCTGCCCACCCAATTGACATTCCGACCGGAATATCCGGCCCGCCGGCATTGTACTTGCTAAGCAATTTTTTTAAGTTTTGCCCGGCTTTATCGATTGTCTCAGCAGCACTGCCGGTAATGATAATGCCGAATTCATCACCGCCGATGCGGGCTGCCACTGCATTGTCAGGCGTGGCTGTCCTGATAAGGCGTGCGGCGGCGGCAATAAATTCGTCGCCGGCGTCATGCCCCCAAGTATCGTTGACCATTTTGAGCCCATCCAGGTCACAGACTATGATACCGGCCGGATAAAGGTTTTCCGACTCAATCCGTTGTATTTCTGTCTCAAAATAGGCCCGGTTATAGAGTTTGGTCAATTGATCGTGGAAGCTTAAATACTCCAGATGAAGTTTAAGTCTGGTATTGTCAATAGCCGAAGATGTCTGCATGGCAAATATCTCCAGCATTTGCACCTGTTCAGGCATGATCCCTTTATCATGGTTTATTTCAATAACCGCCGTAATATTGCCAAAGGATTTAAGCGGCATTAACAAATGACTGTGATCCGGCGATATTTGATAATGTTTGGCCTTTATAATCCGCTCAATCAGGCCGCTTTCAAATAAATCGAGCTCGTCTAGCATGAGCCGGTCTCCCTTGAGCGTGGCTTTTTGCGGCTTATTCTCAGCCAGAATATAAAGAATTCCCTCCTGAAAGCCAAATCCCAGCGGCGAGCATAATGTCGTAAGATAGTTCGTCAGCACATCATAGTAATTACCGGCATCATGAATGGCTTTGGTAACATAATGGAGCATGACAAACTGGTCAAGCTGCCGCCCTAATAATTCCTGAAACTGCCGGAGACTTTCAGTTAGAATAATATTTTCAATAATAGCCGCTGTTTGCCGGATATAGACATCCAGGAGCTGTAAGTCTTCAAAAAAGATGCCGCTGGTTTTTTCAGCCAAGATAACCGCTCTGACAATTCCCGCTTTTTTCACAACGGGGGCGGCAACCTGCAAATTATCAGCTGAGGAAACAGCGGCCTTACAGGTAACCGCCTGCAGGATATAACCGGCCTCTAACTCAAATGCCGCTTGCAGGAGTTTGCCGTCCGCAAGGGTAAGCTTAATGGTAAAATTGTCATTATCATCAGGCAGGATAACAGCAACATAGTCATAATTAAAGCCACAGCCACTCAGGTTGTGCAGGTAGGCTTCCCAGAGCTCCTGCGTCGTCTGGCAGTCTTGAATGTTATTGGTCAGATAATGCAGCATCAAATAATTATTATTTACTTCAGCTATCCGTTGCTGAGTCTGCTTAAGTTGGACATTTTCGGCTTCGAGCAGTGCCAGTTTAGCAATAAGTTCCTCAATATACTTATCAGGTTGTTGTTTTTCTTCCATCCCGCCCGCCTCTTTTTGTAAAATATTACGGCACTATTGCTGACACATGCAATAATATCAGAGTTAACACCCACGCCCCTCCGGCATACAATATATAAGTTAGTTATTATCGGAGGTGGATGTATGGCTATGTTCCGAGCCCGTAAGAATAAACCTAAGGTCTTAGCCGAAACAACTAGTGCATGCCCGATTGAAGCATGCCCCAGTGATCCGGATTTGCTGCTCTTGAGGGATGCTGCCGCAGATGAACGAACAGCGATTGCCTTATATCTGGATGCTGCCAGAAACTCTTGTATGCCCCAGTTATTTCTCGATATTGCCGCCACTGAAATGGAGCATTATGTGGAAATTATGCGGGCAATATCCCGGTTAGACCCGGTACAGGCTACACTGCTCAGGGCAGCTGGTCTTGACCTGCTGGTGATGACCCGCCCGCTGTTTCCGTCTAAATCAAAAGCCGCCAAGGCAAGTATGGTAGCCGATTCGCAAATAACCCTGCCAGACCGCAAAGAGATGCCGACTATTAACCTGCTAACCCAAGCCCTGAATGGTGAATTTCTCGCTACCAATAAATATCAGCGCTATATGCTAACTGCCGAGAACACAGATGTCCAACTACTTTTTTGCCATTTAATGAATGAAGAAAAAGAGCACATTACCGAATTTACGGCGGCACTATTCGAACTTACTAATGAACCGCTGCCACTGGCCCACGATTAAATGGTAATAAAAAGGATAGGCCCGATTAACCTATCCTTTACTCCTGCCGCGCTGCTGTACAGGCTGGTTACTGGACAATTTAGCTTTTAGCGGTACTGCCGTCAGTAATACTTGGTGGCCTTGGCAAGAGACCTTTACCTGGTAATCAACAATTCCTTCTTTATATAGATTAAGTTTAAGCTCTAACAGCGCTTTGCCCACAGACTCCCTAAGTTCCGGTGTGAAAAAAGCGCTGTTAATATCTTCAGCCTGATCCTTCCTGGACGTTTTAACCACAGGCAGGACAGGCTGTTCATCATTAACAGCATTTTCAAAGGTCACCTGTTCATGCCATCCTGTTAACATGTCGCTGTCACTGAGATTTTTTTTGATCTTAGCCACAAATAATTACCTCCTGCAAAACATAAGACTAAAATCTGCCACAACGGCAGTAAAAATATCGATGATCGCCGGCCGGTGGTGTTCCCTTAGCGTGCGGGAAATTTCCACCTGAAAAGCGTTATAATTCTTACCATAACCGGGATAGCGCCGGCCCTCGCCCCAGCGGTGTGAAGCCAGCGACTTATTCCCTACCCAGTGCTTGTCGAAAATAACCTTAATATCCGGGGAAAATTCCCTGACTCTGGCTTTCAGAACTTCACCAAACCATTTCTTTACCCGGAATGAGCACGTTTGGCCATAAATCGTCCCCACTTCAATACTGAAGGGACCGTGGGGCTGATCTTTCATCCCATGAATGCCAATATGCAGATATGGTTTTGCCAGGCTCCGGCTGCCTGGCGCAAGTAAGCCTGTATTATATAGAAACTGGCCGATCACATCCCGGTATTCCCATACAGCTTCGTCATTGCCCGGTCCGGGCGGACGGTTAAGATCGGCAACCGTCCGGGAAACAGTGCCAATAATACCGGCACAGCCTGTTTTCGCAATAATTCCGGCCACGATTTCATCGGTAAACCGGTCAGCCTTAGGTGAAGCCGCATGTACAGCATCAACATGACAATAGGTGGTGCCGAAACAATATTTAATATAATTACCGGTTTTCAAAATTCCGCCCCCTGCAGTTTTTTTATCTTCCGAATATAATGCCGGCCTGGTGTTTGTATATTGCCCACTATGCCGGGGTTATTACATCTGTAAGATTATTTTTTGAAATGCAGCAACCGGATATCCCCATAATTCTTTACTTGTTCCGGTAAATCCTGCAAAAAAAACACCGAAATTCCAGATATTGCTGAAATTCCGGGTGTTCGGTTACACAGTACCAGATAAACGCAGTAAATTCTGGTCAACATTGGGGTCAAGGCTCCCCAGTTCGCTAAATCCGTCTGGAAGCAGGATTATATTACCTGCCTGGGAATCAAGATCTCCCTGTGATTTTTCGCACACAGTCCCATCACTCCTTATCTTTACATGGTTACACTAATTTAAATGAATATTTTATCATGTATTCATCATACAACTGCTTATGTTCATTGTCAATACACATATTGTTTCATGCCCCTTTTCTAGCCGCAGCCCCCGATAAGTATATATAACATGCCCCAAATAAAGAAAACACAGCTTGCGCCGAGCCTGTGGCGAAAGCGTAAGCCTATGTTGCCCCCTATCCAGGGAAAGTTACACTTTCCAGCAGGACAAAAAACGCATACAAGACGGCGCGGTATACCGCGCCGTCTTATATGCTTGTATTGTTTTAATTTCTAAAAAAACCGCAGCCTTCCCTAAATTCGCTCCGTAAAGCTCCCCAGTCTGATTGCCGGGTATGTTTTAGTAATGTTGCCAAGGAAATTGCGGACACCGCCCGGGAGACCACCTGCAGGCATAGACGCCAGAAAAGTGTCCGGATCAAAATTGAGGTTCCTGAGCTGGATCATATCCACCCCGGTTTCACCCAGGAAATCAAGCCAGGCAGCCTCTTCCTCCGGCCGGTCGTTAAGCCCGGGAAAAAGCAGCATATTTAATGCTACATAGACTCCGCGCCGCTTGGCGTAAGCAATCGATTGCCGCACATGGTCCAGGCTGTAACCAGCTTGATAATACGCCTGATAGGTCACCGGCAGGGCACTGATTATACTGACCCGCATACTATCCAGGCCGGCATCAACAATGGCTTTAATACCGCTGGTATACCCGGCATTGGTATTTATATTGATCTGACCGCGGGTTGTGGCACTACGGATGCTTTGTATAGCGGCAGCAATAGATTCGGCAGCCAGTGACGGTTCCCCCTCACAGCCTTGGCCAAAGCTAATGATTGCCGCCGGCGCATGCGCGAGGTGATACTGTCCGACAGCAGCTATCTCTGCCGGTGTCGGTGAAAATAAAATACGGCTTTGGGGCGCAGGGCAACATTCAGAGGGCTGCAGCGAAATACACCCCAGACAATGAGCATTGCAAGCCGGAGAAACAGGAATGCCGGCTTCCCAGCGACGGTAAAACAGGTTTTGCGCGGTACAGCAGTGCCATACCAGGGAACAGTTGGCTAAATGCTCTACCAAGCGGTTGCCAGGCAACTCCCGCCTGACTTGGGCAACCCGTTTTTTTAAGCCAGGGGTATTATACCGGTACGGATGCCATTTCTCATTATCTGCTGTTTTTACAGCCGCTACATAGATTTCATCATGATAAAGCGCTGCCGCCGTATAGCCGAACAAGGGCAGTTGAGGCGCCCCCTGCTGCCGTGCGTAAGCAGGCAACAGGGTACGGGTATAGCCTACAGGCAGCATCGCCGCCACCGCTTTGCAGCCTTTCATCTGTTTAAAAGTGCTACCGGCAAGATAAAGCGAATCCCGTCCAGGCAGAAACATCAGTTCAGCCCCCTCAGGCAGCCTGATCAGGTCTTCCGGCTTCAGCGCCAGCAAGCCGGCACCAAGACGGGCAGCAGCCTGGTAACCGGGCGCGTCAAATATCTCTCCGTTGTTATCAGCATACAGAGCTGTAATCATCATTTTACCCTTTGTTAAATTTATTCATGGCCTTAGTAAAGCCTTCCTGCAAAATACATTCTACCGCACCGGCAGCCTCGTCAATGGCCTGACTAATAACCGGTGCTTCCTCACTGGTAAACCGGCCAAGGACGTAACTGGCAGTATCCCAGCCTTGCGGCGGCCGGCCAATGCCAATCCGCACCCGGGTAAAATCATCATTGCCTAATTCATACAGTATTGACTCAATACCCCGGTGGCCGCCTGAGCCGCCCTTTAGCCGGAGGCGCAGCCGTCCGGCAGGTAAATCAAGGTCATCATAGATTACAGTAATATCATTATATTGCACCTTATAGAAAGCAACCAGCGGCGCGAGTGCCCTGCCGCTCAGATTCATGTAGGTCTGAGGCTTAACCAGGAGCACGGTTTCCTCACCCCGGTATTCAGCCACCAGGGCATTATACCGTTCACGCCACGTGGTGATTGACCATTGTTCCGCTAATTTATCGACAGTCCTAAAACCTATGTTATGACGGGTAGCCCCATATTCCTGCCCGGGATTACCCAGACCGACAATAATTTTCACCCTACTCCTCCATACTCTCAAGAATTTCATCAACAGTAACAAACCTGTACTCCTGGGCTAATAATCTGTCAATAATCAGCCTGGTAGCTTCTACTGTTTGCGTGCGCGGTAACCTGCCGGCTATGCCGTCACCATCATGCAGCAGGATGATTGATCCGTTTTTCACTCTGCGCAGCGTTCTGTCCACAATAACTGCTGTACCCGGATTTAGCCAGTCGCGGCTGGCAACAGACCATTCTACGACCTTCAGCTGATACTCAGCCATGATATCCATAACAACCGCATCGCGAAAACCATGGGGCGGACGCATAACATGCGGTGCATAGCCTACGGCAGCGGCAATTGCCTGGTTGGTCTTCTCAATCTCCTCAATAACACCACGCCGGTTAAGTTTGAGCAGATCCACGTGGGTATAGGTGTGGTTCCCCAGCTGATGCCCCTCGGCGACAATACGCCTGGTCAAATCCGGGTATTGGGCAACATTGTACCCCAGAACAAAGAAGGTGGCCGGTATCTGCCGTTCTTGCAAAATATCCAGAATTTGTTCGGTATACGGCGGACATGGCCCGTCATCAAAGGTAAGGGCCACCAATTTTTCACTTGTCTGGACCCCGGAAAACACGGGACCGTAAAAACGGTTTTCCGGCAGCACGGCGTTAAGGGTAAGAACAAACCCGGCGGTAATGCCAAGAATGGCGATTCCCAGCCCCAGACGGACCGGCCGGCACAGCACGCGGAAATAGTCAAGAACCAAACTAATAATAACTACTGTTGTTAATAGCCCCAGCATGCTGATAAGCCGGAATTTAATGTCAAACATTGGCCTTTAACCCCGTTTCACAAAAATCTTTGAACATGATCAACCAGGGTCCCTGTGAGTCATAGGTTGTCCCTTCAGGATAATAGCCTAACTTCTCATACACCCGGATAGCCGGGCGGTTATCCGGCCGTACTTCCAGCCGTACCCGCGTTACCTGCTTCTCCCGGAAGTAACCGTCCGCTGCCGCCATTAAAGCGCTGGCCACACCCAAACCGCGTGCGGTTGGAGCAACAGCAACAGATAAGATACGGGCATTGGCAGCTTTCCCGGGAACGGCAGCCGAGCGTAGAAATGCCAGTTTGTTTAAGACAATTATTTTGACAGGATGGAGGCCAAAACCGTACTTACCCGTTAACCAGCGCCAGGCCCATTTGGCAAGATGGCCGCCCGTAATGGCCTGAAGCCAGAGTCGGTTTAACCTGACTGGTGCAAAACAGTAGCCGATAAGTTCCCCTGAGTCCGTTTTGGCAATCAGGGCCGCTTCCGGCTCTGCCGTATACACCAGGCGGAATACGTCCTCCATCGCCTGGGGTTTAGGCAGACGCCCGCCGCAATGATGAAGTACACTATCCATAAAACTTTCCGTAAACAGGCCGGCAATAGCGGGAACATCCGTAATCCGGGCCCGGGTAATCGCATAATTGTCCATATTCGCTTACTTACAAATAGGGCGCGAGTCGTCGCGCCCTATGTAAGTGACCTCCATTATATCTTATCCGCCAAAACGAAACTGTCTTTATCTAAAGCGCTCATAGCGTAGGGCTGCCCCCTATTACTTTAATCGTCAAACAATTTGCTGACAGAGAGTTCACCAAAGATCCGGATAATCGCCTCCCCCAGGAGCGGGGCAACCGACAGTACTTTAATCTTAGAACTGGCTTTCGCTGCCGACATGGGAATAGTATTAGTAACAATAAGTTCGGTAATATTCGACTTTTGTATCCGCTCTACCGCCGGGTCGCTCAACACGGCGTGAGTACAGCAGGCATACACCGCTTTGGCGCCCATGCGGGATAGGGCATTAGCCCCTTCCGTCAGTGAACCGGCCGTATCAACGATATCATCGACAATAACAGCTGTTTTTCCCTCGACATTGCCAATCAGGTTCATTACCTCAGCTACACCCGGGGCCGGGCGGCGCTTTTCGATAATAGCAATCGGCGCATGCATACGGTCAGCAAACAGCCGGGCCCTAGAAACACCGCCCAGATCGGGAGAAACAACAACAAGGTCTTCCAGTTGCAAGGACATAATATATTCAGCCAGGGTAGGTACACCTGGCAGGTTATCCACAGGAATATCAAAGAAACCCTGAATCTGACCGGCATGGAGATCCATGGTAACTACCCGGGTAGCTCCTGCTACCGTTAAGAGATTAGCCATCAGTTTGGCGGAAATAGGTTCCCGGCCGCGGGTTTTTCTGTCCTGGCGGGCATATGCATAATAAGGAATAACTGCAGTAATGTTTCTGGCCGATGCACGTTTTACAGCATCAATCATAATTAACATTTCCATCATATTATCGTTAACCGGATAGCTTGTCGGCTGAACAATAAAGACATCTGTTCCGCGGACACTTTCATCAATCATAACCTGAATTTCACCATTATTAAACCTGCCGACAAAAGCATCGCCTACTGTCAACCCGAGATAAGCTGCAATTTCGTGGGCTAACGCTGGATTGGCGTTGCCGCTGAATATTCGTAACCGTTTAGTATCTTCCACTTTTCTTACCTCCGCTGTTTTTCCGCCCAGCCCTCAAGATTACTCTGGCGTGAGCGCGCTACTCCAAGAGAACCAGGGGGAACGTTTTTGGTAATCGTTGACCCGGCCGCTATATAAGAACCACGGCCAATAGTAACAGGAGCTACCAGATTGGTATTGCAGCCAATAAAAGCCTCATCTTCGATGGTAGTGCGGTGTTTATGCTTGCCATCATAATTAACCGTAATCGTACCTGATCCAATATTTACACCAGCCCCCATATCGGTGTCGCCGATATAACTAAGATGAGGTATTTTACTCTTCTCACCAACAACTGTATTCTTTACTTCCACAAAATTGCCGATTTTGGCGCCATTTTTTATTTCCGTGTTCGGCCGTAAATGGACATAGGGCCCTACAGTTACATCTTCACCAATTACACAGTCATGGGCATACGTAAAATGCAGTGTGGAACGAGGGCCGATAACCGTATTCACGATACGGCTATTAGGGCCAAGCACTGCGTTAGCGCCGATTTTACTATTGCCTTCTATCCATGTAAAGGGGTAAATAATACTGTCAGGACCGATCTCAACCTGTGCGTCAATAAAGGTACTGCCCGGGTCCATAATCGTGACGCCACTGTCCATGAGCAAATCCAGCTGCCGGCGCCTGATTATTCCTTCGGCCTCAGCCAGCTGCGCCCGGGAGTTTATGCCCAGGGTCTCATGGTAGTCAGGGGCCGCCACTGCCCATACCTTATGCTGATTGCTGTTTAAAATGGCAATGACATCAGTGAGATAATACTCGCCTTGGGCATTATTGCAGGTCAGGCCGTCAAGCGCGCTGAGCAATTCTTTGGCTGCGAAGCAATAGATACCGGTATTAACCTCGTTTACTGCCAGTTCAGCCGGATTAGCGTCCTTGTGTTCAACAATTTTGACAACCTGGCCCGCCGGATTGCGGATTACCCGTCCATATCCGGCCGGATCAGGCATAACTGCGGTAAGTACAGTCGCCACAGCCTGCGCGCGGCAATGCTCGTCATACATCTTTTGCAAAAGTGCTCCGGTCAAAAGCGGCGTATCACCGCATAATACCATCACCGTACCATCAAATACCGCCAGCTGCTGCCTGGCCTGCATCACGGCATGCCCGGTACCAAGCTGTTCTGCCTGCACAGCAAACTCTGCCTGGCCCGCCAGTGCGTCCGCTACACTCTGAGCACCAAAACCAATGACAACAACATTCCTGACGGCGCCGGCGTACTTGGCGGCATCAAGCACCTGCTGAACCATAGGTTTACCACCAACCTGGTGCAACACCTTCGGCAAAGCCGACTTCATACGGGTGCCTTTACCAGCTGCCAGGATGATGGTCATCAAATTCGACATCTATATACCTCCATTCCCGATGGTTGTTAACGATCAGGATTGCTCAATCTGGAACAAGTAATATCCCTTCGACACAAAATATCATATTCCTTTAAGGTATGCAAATAAAACAGCTTTGGCCTCCAAACGAACGTTTAAATAATCTCTACCTTATACTGCTCTCGACGCAGGGATGCCATAATGTGTTCAGTATGAAGAACATCTCTTGTCTCCAGCCCAATCTCGACAACAGCCTGGCCCAACGGCACATGCCGTTCAACCCGGTCATGGGAAACATAGAGAACATTGGCCTGCAACCGGGCAATAATAGCCAGCAGCCGCTGCAGACTGCCCGGCCGGTCTACGACAACAGTCTGAAGACGCACACGCCGGCCGGCCTTCACCAGACCACGTTCAATAATCCGGGATATAAAATTAACATCAACATTCCCACCGGAAATTACACTGACAAGCTTGCCCTTGGCCGGAATCCGGTCATGCAAAATAGCAGCAAGACTAATGGCCCCGGCCCCTTCCACCATCAGTTTGGCCCGCTCCAACAGCATCAGAATTGTGCCGGCAATTGCTTCATCATCAATGACAAAAATATCATCCACATATTTTTCGATCAGCGCAAAAGTCAGGTCCCCGGGAATTTTAACAGCAATACCATCAGCAAAGGTTTCCGCGTCCCTGGTTGTTTTAATGGCATGCGCCTTTTTGGACATATACATGGCCGGTGCCCCCTGGGCCTGCACGCCATACACTTTTACATGCGGCGCCAATTCTTTCACGGCCACAGCAATACCGGCAATCAAACCACCACCGCCAATAGGCACAACAATGGCATCGACATCTTCCAGATCCGCTAATATTTCCAGACCAATGGTCCCCTGCCCGGCAATAACGGCATGATCGTTAAAGGCATGAATAAAGGTCTGGCCGGTTTCGGCCTGAAGTTCAATCGCTTTGGCATAGGCTTCATCATAGACGCCTCCGGCTAGGACAACCTCAGCCCCATAGCCCCGGGTAGCCGTAATCTTTGCCAAAGGCGCAATCTCCGGCATGACAATCGTGGCTTTAATCCCGGCTGCCCTGGCACCATAAGCGACGCCTTGGGCATGATTGCCCGCCGAAGCGGCGATAACCCCGCGCAGCTTTTCCTCCGGGGTTAAGCTCTTAATTTTATTATAGGCACCCCGGATCTTGAAAGACCCGGTTTTTTGCAGGTTTTCTAATTTTAAATAAACATCACTGCTGGCCAGAGAACTAAAAGTACTGCTGCGATCAAGAGTAGTATGATGAATAACGCCAGCCAGCACCTCCCTGGCTTGCTCAATATCTGACAGTGTTACACCGGTCATAGGATTAAACACCTGTCTGCCCCCTTTACACGAATAATCGGCTTACACTTACAGCCCGTAAGATCACATCAGCCGGTCGTAAGCACCGGCCTGATATCTGTTACTTTAGTATGTTCATGTACATCATGTAAAATAAGCAAGGCCAGATAGTCTTCCACTAATTTGGGCTCAGGCTCGGCGGTGGCCACAAGTACACCGATACCACACACCTTAGCCCCTACCTCCTGGGCCAGATCTACCATGCCCCGGGCGGTGCCGCCGGCTTTCATAAAATCATCGATAATCAGTACCTTGGCCCCGGCCGGCAGGGCCCGTTTAGGCAGCGACATGGACTGAATGCGTTTGTACGATCCGGTTACATAGTTGATACTAACTGCCGAGCCCTCAGTTACTTTGCTGCCGCGCCGCACAGTAATCAGCGGCAAGTCAAAGGCCCGGGCGGTCATAAAGGCCAGCGGAATCCCCTTAGTCTCAACTGTCAGGATATAATCGGGCGATAAATGGGCCAGACGTTCCATAAATATCTCGCCTACTTTGACCATTAGATGCGGGGTAAACAGTAAATCTGACATATACAAAAAACCGCCGGGGATAATACGGTCAGGTTCAGCCAGCCGCTGAGCCAGTGCCTGCAGCAGCCTGTCGGTCTCTTGGGGCGATACTGCAGGAATAAACCGTATTCCGCCGGCTGCCCCCGCGACTGTCTCAATGGTTCCCAGCCCAAAATGCCCCAGGGTTTCCTTTATGGTGGTAATATCTTCACAGATTGTTGATTTAGCGGCCCCAAACAGCTCGCTAAACTGACTGAGTGAAAACAAATGCCGGGGCCTGTCTGCAATCAGCTTGGTTAATGCAGATACCCGCTCCATTTTCCGTACTTTATTCATTCTTACTGCCTCCACAATCAAGGAAATACCGAATATTTTCTCCTAAATATATTTTTTTATTCACATTCTCTATAGACGCGGCAATTCCTGCCCGGCAGCGAAAAAAAACAAAAAACGCGGATTATCCGC
The DNA here is from genome assembly GCF_007641255.1 of Sporomusa termitida. NCBI lineage: Bacteria > Bacillati > Bacillota > Negativicutes > Selenomonadales > Sporomusaceae > Sporomusa > Sporomusa termitida. The sequence continues at coordinate 5,075,629 of NZ_CP036259.1, read as the reverse complement.
GTCTTTAAAGACTTTGTATAAAACAGCTGCGCACTAATTCCAAATCGCTGGGTTTGTCCACATCAATGCCAAGCTCGGCATACTGCGACCGAATAACCGCACCTTTGATCCCTAAAATATCGCCAACCCTTTTTTCCACTTGCTTTAGTTTAAGCCTGCCGAAAAGAAACTGCACAACAAAGGTCCAGCCTAACAAACAGCATAACTTAAAGGGGTTCTTGCGATGAGCAATAATTCTTTCCGCCACCGTCATACACGGTGCCACTATTTTAGGATTGACCAGGAAAATATTCCCCCCGGTAAAAGTCCCTTCCTGTAAGCGCACATAAGTACGCTTATTCCCGGGAAACCGGTATTCATGGTCCTGCCGGGTAACGATAGGATAATATAAATCGGCTTGTATACCGGCGCACTGTGACAGAAAATCTTCGACAGCCGTTGGCGTTAACAAGGGAATATCGGCCGTCACTACCAGTGTCAGGTTTTCATGTCCTAATGCTTTCATCCCTAAGCTGATGGTTTCGATGATCGTCCGGCCGCCAGCCACAATGACTGCTTTGTCCGGAAAGGAGCATTGGGTCAGTTCTCGAACCGGACCGGCAATAAAGATGCGGGATACCTGTGAACTGGCCGCCAGAGCACTGGCCACAAGTTCAACCATTGGCTTACCGGCAATATCAATCATCGCCTCATAAGGCTGGGATGTATAACGGTTTAGGTGCTCATTGTTTTCGCCACCAGCTAGGATTATAGCATCATACATGTGAATACACCCTTTCGAGATTTAAGTCTGACGGCGTTCGTTCAGATCCTGGAGCAGTGTCTGCTCTGAGTTTTCCATATGTTCGCGGGCCAGCTGCTGCGCCAGATCGGTGTCCCGGCTGGCAATCGCTTCCACCAGTCGGCGGTGCTCTTCTACTGATTTTTGCATCCGGCCCGGATACTGAATCGAGATTGACCGAAAACGGGTAAACTGCTCTCTAAGATTATTAATAATACCCACTAACCGGTCATTCCGGCTGGCCCTGTATAAAATATCATGGAATTGGCTGTCAGATTCTACGATTTTGTCGGCATCGTCCTCTTCAATCAACTCGCCAATCTCGACCAGCAGACGTTCGAGTTGTTCAAGTTCATCCTCGGTAATGCGTTCAACGGCAAGTCCGGCTGCCAAAACATCAAGAGCTGTCCGGATTTCAAAGACTTCATTAATATCTTTGATTGACAGATCAGCCACATAGGTTCCCCGGCGGGGAATCATCACCACAAACCCTTCCAGTTCCAGTTTTCTAATCGCTTCACGGACCGGTGTCCGGCTAACCCCCAGTTCTTCAGCCAGCTGAATCTCCATGAGGCGCTCGCCAGGCTTCAGCGTGCCATTTACAATCGCTTCTCTGAGCGTTTCCGCCACAACTTCCCGCAGCGGTTTATAGCTGTCTAATTTAATCGGTACCAATCGCCTCTCCACAATCACTCCACCTTTGATACAGTTTTTGCCACAAATACTTCCGGCACCCCTTGCGCCTTTAACTGCCCGGCAATCTTTTCAGCCTGGCGCTGGCAGCCGGCAAGACCGAATACAGTAGGGCCGCTGCCTGACATTAATGCCGCCATGGCCCCGTATGTCAACATAGCATTTTTTATTGCTGCAATTTGCGGATACTCCGAAATTGTGACACTTTCAAGAACATTTGTCAAACGGCCGGCTACACCGGCAAGGTTTCCCTGCGCAAGATTTTCACACATTGCATTAATATCCGGCCGGACTCTGATCTCATTAGCCGTAAACCGGCCATACACCCAGGCGGTTGATACCGCAACCGCCGGTTTGGCTAATATGACATAACAGTCAGGCAGCGGCGGCAATGGCCTTACAATCTCTCCCCGGCCTGTTGCCAGCATTGTGCCGTTATACAGGCAAAAAGGTACGTCTGATCCCAGTTGTGCTGCTAGTTTGCTGAGCTCGTCCACGCTCAGGTTAAGCTCCCACAGCTGATTAAGTCCCCTGAGCACTGCGGCGGCATCGGCGCTGCCGCCGGCCAGTCCTGCCGCCAGCGGAATTTGCTTATCCAGGTGAATGTGTACGCCCTTGCCGGGTTTCGCATATTCCGCCAGCAGCGCGGCGGCACGATAAGCCAGGTTGCTGCCATCTGCCGGCAAACCCGGAATAGTAACACTAAGATCAATGCTTGCCGGCTGTTCAGTTAACACTATTGTATCGGCAAGACTAACGGACTGCATGATCATAGCCACTTCGTGGTAGCCATCAGGCCGTTTCGAGAACACATCAAGCGCCAGATTAATTTTAGCATAGGCTTTAAGTGTCAGCATACCAGACACCTTAGGCACTTAACTGTTTTAAGGTTATTGTTTCTTGTGAAGTCAGAATCCGGTCAATTTCCAGCAGGATAAGCAACCGGTCGTCAAGCTTGCCTACACCTTGAATATATTTGGCATCAAGAATAAAGGTCGGCGGCGGCGGTTCCACACTTACTGCCGCCAAACGGACCACTTCGGTCACAGAATCCACAATAATCCCTACAGTCTGTCCATCAACCTCGACGATGATAATCCGGCTCTCATCATTATAGCTGGAAATCTCTAGCTGAAAACGTTTTCTTAAGTCAATTACGGGGATAATCCGTCCGCGTAAGTTTATAATACCTTCCATAAAGGCCGGCGTCTGCGGCAGTTTAGTTATGGGAACCAGGCGATTTATCTCCTGAACCTTGGTAATAGGCAAGCCGTATTCTTCTCTAGCCAGACGAAAAACCACCAGTTGCAGTTCCTGATCAACAATTAGGCTACTTGTCTCCATCCCGGGAACACCTCCACATACATCTTACAGTATTATATTCTACCTGCTCATGTATTTGCCTGCAACTGCCAATTTTCCCGACAAATTTTTTTTCTTACCCTTCAACCCGCACGCCGGCAACGACCAGTTCCTGATACTCGGCTTTAACCCCGTCGTGGCCGGCAGCATCAGTTTTATAAAAACTTGTTATGGTTTCCAGAACTACCCCGTACTGCTCGTAAAAGACAGCAACCAAATCACCCTGTTCAGCCTGCGCCAGGGCCGCCGTCACCGCTTCACACTCATCAAGGACGGTTGTAATCCGGTCTCCAGCCAAACCGGCTTCCAGCGCGCCCTGGATAAGCAACGCCGCCGTCTCACCCGGCTGCCGGCCGCGCCGGTCTGCATCTTCCTTGATATACAGTCTGTCAAAACCCTGTCCTGCTTCACGGCCGAAACGCACAATGATATCATCACGCCGGTCACCCGGTGCCGCAATAACACCAATCAGCCGCTTAGGCTTGAGGCGCCGCAGCGTACTCACCAGGGCCTGACAGCCGGCCGGATTGTGAGCATAGTCAACGCAAACCCGAAAGTCGCCAATATCCATCAGCATAAGCCGGCCCGGGTTTTCGCAAAAACTGACAAGTCCTTGGCAAATTTCTCCCGGCTGCAGGCCCTGGCACCAGCAAGCAGCGGTGGCAATTACCGCATTCTGAACATTATGCCCGGCATACCCCTGCAAGGTCAGCGGAATGTCGGTGATGTTAATAACCGGCTGTTCATTCTGCCCCCTAGCCAGGTAAATCACCCCGTTTTTAATAAAACAGGCCTTGCCGCCTTCACCTAAGTGGCGTCTGACAATGATATTATCAGGTTTTGCGCTAAAATAAACAATTTCCGCTTTTACCCGTGATCTAAGGGTCACGATCCGGAGATCATCAGCATTAAGAAGTACCGCACCATCAGGACGCACGGTTTCGAGAACCAGTGATTTAATATGCGCTAAATCATCGAGATCTTCAATACCATCCTGACCAATATGGTCTTCCGTAATATTGGTAATAACCCCAACATTGGCAGCATCATAGCCCAGGCCGCCGCGAATGATCCCCCCCCGTGCCACTTCAAGCACGGCAACCTCAACTGTGGGATCGGCCAATACCATGGCCGCACTTACCGGCCCGGTGGTATCACCCCCGGCAATACATTCCTGGTCCACATAAATGCCGTCAGAGGTAGTCATTCCTGTTTTATGGCCGGCGAGACGGAAAACATGGGAAATCAGCCTGGTCACTGTTGTTTTACCGTTCGTACCGGTAACCGCTATAATGGGAATCCGGCCATCACTGCCTGCGGGAAACAAATAATCGACAATAGCGGCACCAACATCCCGGGCTACGCCGGCACTCGGATACAGATGCATCCGGAGACCGGGGGCGGCATTAATCTCAATGATGGCGCCATTGTTAAGAGTTAGCGGCCTTGTAATGTCAGGCATTACCAGATCAACACCGGCCACATCCAGGTCGACCAGCCGCACTGCCCGTTCCACCAGCCGTACCGTATCAGGATGGATAACCTCGGTTACATCGGCCGCGGTGGCGCCGGCGCTTAGGTTTGCATTATCCCGGATAAATACATATTGCCCCGCTTGGGGTACAGACGCAGGCGTCAGGTGCTGCCTGGCCAAGGTAGTGCTGGCAGCGGCGTCCAGCTCCAGCCGGGTTAAAGCCCGGCTGTGGCCTGAGCCCCGTGCCGGGTCCAGGTTCACTATATCTGCCAACTCAGCAATTGTATGGCTGCCGTCGCCAACTACATGCGCAGGTATCCGTTCAGCTCCGGCAACCAGTCTGCCATTAACCAGGCACAGCCGGTATTGACGGCCTGCTATATACTCCTCTACCAGAACCCGCCCATCATACTGAGCGGCAAACTGAACAGCCGGCTCAACCTCGTCTTCACTCCTGATATTAAGGGTTACCCCTTTCCCATGGTTCCCTCCGGCCGGTTTAATAACAACAGGCCCGTCAATAGCCGCAAATGCCGTCAGTGCTTCAGCGCTGCCGGCAACAACATACCCGCTGGGCACAGGGATGGCATTCTGGCGCAACAGTTTATTCGTGAGATATTTATCGCCAACTAAATCAACAGCTACCGAACTTGTCCGGCCGGTAACAGTGGCCCAGACCCGCTCTTGCCTGCTGCCATAACCCATAATGAGAAAATTATTATCATAATCAGGGCGTAATATAGGAATACCGCGCCGCCTGGCGGCGGCATAAATTGCCTCGGTACTTGGTCCCAGTCTAGCTTCATCACCAACCCGTTTCAACCGCGCTACCAGCTCGGGCACATTAAATTCCCGGTTCCTGAGCACAGCTGTAAGCAGGCAGTAAGCGCCTTCGACAGCGGCCAGCCCGACCGGGCCTGATTTACAGCCAATAACAATCTGGTAAACACCCTGCTGGCCGGCACCCCGGGTCTTGCCAAAGGCTGACATATATTCCTGACCGGCCAGCGTTTGCAGTTCCAGGGCAACATGTTCAAAAATATGGGCCAAATAGGTTCCTTCCCGTAAGCGTTCGGCAAAACCGCCGGCATACCCACGCGAGCAGGAGTGCTGATTCAGTCCAGGCAATAAAGCCAGCAACCGCGCCACAAAGCCGGCAATAGTATTACTGGCAATATCCTCATAGGCGCCAATATCAAGCAAGGCTTTGATTACAGGCCGGTAGCTATATACATTGGGCCCGCCAATAAAGCGTGAATATATTAATTCCATGAGTAATCCTCCCTAACCTAGTTTAGAGTATGCTGTAAGCTGAAGCGGCAAACGCAGGTTTAAGTCAAAACCATAGCCTGCCGGTAAAATATGCAGTAAAACATTGGATATAACCAAAGGTTGATTCTGATTAGACTCTGATATATTGGAGAAGATTATATTTTTACCATCAATAATAGTTACTGTCTGCGAGCCGACTACCTGGCACACCCGGTCAGGGCCAACAATAAGTGCCGTATCTTCGTCAATCCCAATACCCATCATATGGGGATTCTGGGCCACTGCGGACAACAACCGGTTAATCCGTCCCCGCTGGGCAAAATGCTGATCAACAACCGCCTCACGCAAAAAACCCATGCCCTGAGCCATACTAAGCGATGATTTCTTCGGGGAATCATTGGAGTGACCACCCACAATCATAGTTTCGCTCATTACGGCGGCACCGGCACTTGTGCCGGCAACAACCGCTCCCTGCCGGAAGGCAGCACGAATGGCGGCGTCAACTGCCGAGCCGCCTAAGATACTTGTCAGCCGCAGTTGGTCGCCGCCTGTGAAAAATATGCCTGTGGCATTTTTAATAATCTCAGCCTGCTGGGTTTGATTCGCGGTATCCCTGTTGGCAATAGCCAGCAGGTACACCGATGCAGCGCCCAGCAAAATAAACAGTTCTTTATATTCACTGCCCACAACACGGGGTTCGTCAGTAGCTGTGGCGATAATTACGATCAGGCTGTCCCGCCCGCCCGCCATGTCCACAAATTTGCGCAGAATCATACATTCGCCTGTTTTATCTTCATGACCACCGATAATAAATAAACTGCCCGGTGCTTCGTGTTGCTTCTCTGCCATTTTTTTACTCATTTGTCTGAATATCTCCTGTTTTCACCTTTACTCCTATTTTTACCAGAAATACCAGATCTTTATACTCTTAATTACGCTGACCAATTATAGGTGATCTGAATATAATGAAGCAGAGAAATCGGGAAACGGAGGTTTACCAGCGATGAATGTAAGAATAATATATCTCCCGGAATCGTTAAAAACCATTAAACTTGCCGAAGATGAGCGTTATATCACCTATTGCCAGAATCAGTCCGCTGAGGTCAGCGAGGTAACACTGGCCCCTCGTATTGACAGGGCCAGCAAGGTTCTGACCAGAGCCAATATCCTGCTTGTCAAGTCCCAGCGGCAGTTAACCCTGTTTGACGGCAATAGCCCCCTGCGGCAGTATCCAGTGGCAATCGGTAAGCCGTCAACCCCTACCCCGCTCGGCAATTATGCAATCGCCACTAAAATTGTGAACCCCGGCGGAATTTTAGGAACACGCTGGCTGGGACTTAATTATGATGCTTACGGTGTTCATGGCACCAGTGCTCCCTGGCTGATCGGCAAAATGGTGTCAAATGGCTGCATCCGTATGCATAATGCTCATGTGGAAGAGCTGTTTGCCCTAGTTAATGTTGGTACGCCGATGTATATCAGGGATTAAATCGGTCAGCTGGCGCATTACCCAATCGACCTTACCGCACCGGGCCACCAGGAACTCCAGTAAAGCCTGGCGCTCACCGGGCTCAGGCAGCCACGCCTCCGGTATAGAGTCAATGAGCTCAGTAAACTTATCACCGGGAATATCCTTAACCGCCTGCACATATTTAAAGAAATGGGTTGGTTTCAGGTAGTACTTAAGCAGGACACCATAAGACCGCCGGTGATTCAAAGTTATATTATCTGTCAGATCTTTAAGCATCTCAGTTGTCCATCTTCCCCGGCGAAATAAATGAGAATTATCGATCGCATAGAGCTTATAACCAGAGTTTTCTCGCCTGATCAACAGGTTTTTGCGATTTTTAGTGCGATCAGGATTATGAAACAAGTGGTCAAAAAGCATGACCCCGGCCATTTGCTCTTTATTTACAGCCCGGTGAAGGTTATATTTAGTTACATACCCGGCTCCTTTTAAATACTCACAGCCAAAGTGCCAGCCCGGCAGTACCCCGGCAGCAGTCAGCCGTCCGCTGCGGCCAAGGACTTCAGGAGAGATCTCGATCGGCCCCCCTGGTGGAAAACAAAGATTAAGCCATTGCCCAAACCGGGCTGCTAATAATTCATTTACCAGCACTTTAGCCCCCAGCCGATTAGCGGATAGTTTGACAACACATATCTTTTTCTCACACTGGTTGGTTTCAGCCCGGAATAATTGGGGAGACGTCGCCCCCAAGCCTACTGGACCCAGATATTCAATCGCCCGATACATCTAGCCAACTCCTCTCCCTTATCCAAAATCCCGGCAGCGCCAGCTTCCGGGATTTCTCATTAGAAAAACTTGGCTTATGCCAGTCCTTTGGGACGCCGGTAGAAGCCGCCGGTGCCCTTTAGGGTAAAGATTTATCCCTTAGATAGCAGCATCGAATTTTTATAAATTCTGCTGGGGTTAAGAAAAGACTTGGCTTGTGCCAAGTCCTTTAGGACGTCGGCAGAAGCCGCCTGTGCCCTTTAGGGTATAGTCGTTCTTACTTATGATCAGAAAACGATATACTTTCTGACCATGTAAAACAATACCCAGGGATTTTCTTCATCCCTGGGTCGTTATCATTAGTCTTCTGGATCAAGGAGTGCCATTAACCAGCCAGCTGGCAATCCAACCAGTTGTGGATCCATCAGACAGTATAACTTTGTACCATCCGAAAGCCTGCTCTCTTACATTTAACGTTGTACCCCTGTTAACCTTGGTGACTACAGGGAAGTTAGTGCCTGGTCCGGATCTGATGTTCACATTATTGCCATTTACAGTTACCGTACCGCTGACATTGGTGGGCGTTCCGGCCGAAGGAATAATCGGGCCGGTAACAATTACATTCTGCTCACCGAAAGCCTCGATATCACCGCCACCGGTTTCGGAGGCCGATACGGTCTCATTGTCAAACTGGCTGGCACTGGCTTTATCGCTTGATCCGGAACTTGAGAGCACACCAACCTCATCGATAGGGCTTAATGCGTATACATCCATTTCCGTGGTGGTAACCACTCGGGTCCAGACTTTAAGTACAATCGTAACATGCACTTTACGCCTATCGTGATGGCAGTGAAAATCATAATCCACAAACTCAACAACGACATCGGCCGTCGCCTTCATTTCCGGCTCAGCACCATCGACTTCAATATCCCGCGTCCAGCGAATATGCCGTTTCTCAAAAGCATGCACCGGCTGGTTGGGCAGGTCGGCCACATACATGACCTTTACTTCCAGCTCACCGCGAATAATGACCTTATCCCTGATAACATCAATTTTAGTAATTTCTAATTCTTTTACATATACGTCAACCACTTGTTCAATGTCCGGCTTTTGTGTTGGTACGATCATATCAAGTTCCACAACCCGCTGGGCCATTTCGGCCCCCAGGACCTGCTCAACCTCAATAGTCTCCGGCCCCGGTTCCGGGCAGCCGCATACCAGTTCTGAACTTTCAACTGTTGTTACACCTGAAACCGACTTGGTTGTTGTGGATAAAGTATCAGTCGAGGCTGATACTACCCTTGTTTTATCATCATCCATAGTTTCCCCCCCTTATTAAGGCTTTTGTTCTGACTGTTAGCCCTTTGGTTTGCTGGGCAGGCTGCTGGTACCGATATTTACTTCGCGGTCAGTCATAACCTTAGCCGTGACCTTCAGGATCACCGATACATCAAATTCCCGGCAATTGTGTTTATGATGGTGGTGATGATGCCCGCCGCAGCCGTCATCGTGGTCATGGCAGTCATGGTCATGGTCGTGGTCGTGGCAATCATCGTCGTCATGGTCATCATCGTCGTCGCAGTCAATAGGTTCAAAATTCTTGTACTTGTACGCGCGATGGTGATCATCCACATCATAGTCAACAAACTCAACAATTACACTGGCCTCAGCATCCATCCCCCTGCGAGCACCGGGAATATCAATATCAAGAGTCCATTTATAATGCTTGATTTCCACAGCATGAACAGGCTGATCAGGCAAGGAGGCTACATAAATAGCCTTGATTTCGAATTCGCCGCGAACTATAACTTTATCAGTAATAACATCAACACTGCAAACTTCTACTTCTTTGACAAATACATCGACAATTTGCTCAATCGAAGGTTTCCTTTCCGGAACAACCACGTGAATATCCAGAGCTTTCTGTTTTTCCTTTTCCCCTATTATTTGGCGCACGATAATAGTTTGCGTTTCCGCACCAAGAGTGCAGTTGTTGTTGGCTCTATCGTTCATGCAGATTCCCCCCTTTTATATTCTAGTTATATATATGCCTGCTCTAATTTTTATGTGACAAAAAACTAAAAAACGGCAAAGGACAGCAACCCTGATCAAAAGCTGTTAGCGCAGGCACATCCTACCTATTACTATGAACTAAGCTCCCAAAACAGTACTGATAAATATGTATTTATTCGTATTGTAAGTGAGCGGCTGCTCTCACTAGTTTCTAATAAAAAGAATGTTATGCATAAATCAACATAACATTCTCTCAGTATTCTTCATAGTATATAGCAGGATGTTGTTCTGCCTTACAGGTAAAACGACTTATTTCTCAAAATATAAGGAGGTTATATTTTAATGAAGAGTTATAAAAAGCACCCCCACTGGAAATGCGATGACGACAAATGCGGCTGTAATGAAAAATATGATAAGTGCGATATGGATGACTGCCAGGACATGGATATGTCTTGCGGTACCCCCCAAATGAAATGCCAGACAACGAAAGAATGCGTGAAAACCTATAAATGCTACTATAAGTTATACAGAATCTGCACGTACCGCCTATTTAAACTGTGCCCACACTGCGGTTTTGAATTCGACTATCACGAGCACCGCGGCGGCTGTCCCAAGTGCAGGTAGTTATCTGTAAATAAAACACGGCTTGCGCCGAGCCTGAAGCCGCTGTTGCCCTTAGCCGGGAAAAGGTATACTTTCTATCAGGATGTAAAACCCGCGCTTTGTTGAAGCGCGGGTTTTTACTGCCAGCAGGAACTAACATTTGGCTGCTTGCAGCATTCACTCCAAAAACTAAAATTACCAGACGCGAAACAATCAGTTAAGGGAACACTATCACCGGGAGGTGATGTAATGATGGGTAAAATTTATGATGATAATGTCAATTCAAAACATGGTCCCTTCGGCCAGCCCCAGGCCCAGCCGGGTCCATATGGCGGCAAAGACACCGACAATCTAACTAGCAAAAAGGCTGCTACTATTATATCTGCCACTACAGCAGCCACAACCCGCCCAAAACAATAGTTTTAAAATGTGGTGCGAAAGGGCGTCCGTCTGACGTCCTTTCCCTTCCTTATCATTATTCTTTATAAAATTTTTCCGGTTTGAAAACTTCAGCCTGCTCAATATAGCTAATTTCACTGTCCGACAAGCCATACAGGTTGTAGACCAGTGTATTCATCTCATTGAACAGTGCTGCAAATTCTCCGGCCGTCCTGGTCTCAGTATGCGGTTCCAGACTATTACAGCAGACAGCACCTGACCGTGGGGCCAGCTTTAACCCCAGCCGCTCTAATTTATCCGTATAATGGCGATCTGTCATTAAGGGCAGCTTCTCAACAGTTTCAATATCCACCTGCGCCATCGGCCGGCCTTTTTCTAAGGTTACCGTATGATAATAATAGTTCATCAGCTTTGAATTAAGAATACATACCAAGAATTCCAGGTTTATTCCCGCCCGTAAAGCCACCAGGGAATGGATATTATTTAAATGATATAAGCCGGATCTGTCAATTGTGGCAATTAAGCTGTCACCAGTTTGGCGCAGAAAAATTTTGGGTCCGGCCATAATTGCCGCATTCCAGCCGCCTTTATTCAGCTTATCGGGGTTTACGTCCAGCCAGTCCCCCTGATAATTAAGGCCAAACGGTAATACCTGGCCAGAAGATATTAACCCCCGCTGCCAGGTGGGCCCTAGCTTAGCTTTGCCTTTAATATCAGCCTGCGTGGTTAATGAACGCATTCCGGTCCTGGTTTTGGTGAGATCTTTGAACATGTACGGAGCTTGCTCGATCTTATCGATAAGGATTTTATCGTTAGCGTGAAAAAATAAACGAAACCGGTTATATACCTGCCGCGCAAAATACTGTTGTTCATACTGATAGGTGTCTATGCTTAGCCCGCTGTTGTCAATTTTACTGACCGCTACAGCAGTTTCAGCACTATCCCGGTTAATCTTCTGCAGAATAGTAATAGCCGGGATTCCTACCAAAACACCGGCAAACACATTGCTCTTTACCAAGCTGATGGCCTTAATGGAGCAAGTTTTTAAAATATATTCACGTATTTTGGAATAATAGCGTCCGAGCAGGTAACTGTCAGGTGTGATAAATCCCAGATAACCACCGGTTTTTAAAGCTTGAATACTTCTTTCAAAAAATAAAGCATAATAGCTTAGCTTATACTGAGCGGAATGCGGATAATTTCGCTTTAGATACTCGGCCTGATCTACCGGCATTTTACCTGCCCGGTTTAACCCAAAACTTATGTACGGCGGATTACCCACAATATAATCAAACTCCAGCCCCCAGAATCGGACCGCAGGTTCAAAGTGCGGGGTTCGGCGATCATAGTTATCGGCCAGGTCAGCCTTTTCCCATTTGATCAAGCTATCGCAGACCAGCAGCTGATCATCGGCACTAACTACCTTGCCGCCCCCTTTTTCGGCCAGGCGAAGTTTCGCCGCAGCGACGGCATCAGCATCAACATCAGCACCATATAAACAGCAACTGATAATATGATAATGGAGGTTTTCCGGCTGCCAGTACTGAATGCCGGTAAGCCTTGTTTCGCCTTTGCCACTTTTAATAGTATATTGGTGCCTGCCATAGCGCTGCCTGAGCAGAACAAGGTCAGCGGTAAATTTTTCCAATAAAAGCTCGTAGGCTGCTACCAGAAAATTACCGGAGCCACAGGCCGGGTCCAAAACCCGGGGGGCCGGGTTAGCCACAACATCATGCTTGGCCAGGGTATGTTTGAGAATATAGTTAACAATAGGTTCCGGCGTATAAAAAACCCCGGCAGCTTTACAGGCCTGACGTTTCTCAGCTTTCAACACCATAGCGCCTCCATGGCTAAGTTCTTCACCTATATTTCGCTAAAACCATTTGACTTTCCTTTAATAGCCAGTAATTTGCCTAAGACCGGAATAAACGAAACACGGCTTGCGCCGAGCCTGTGGTGAAAGCGGAAGCCGCTGTTGCCCTTAGCCAGGGGAAAGGTATACTTTCTATCAGGATTAGAAAAACTTGGCTTATGCCATGTCCTTTAGGGCGCCGGTAGAAACCGCCGGTGCCCCTTTAGGGGCTAGATTTTTCTTATCCCTTGGATCATAGCCTCGAATTTTTATAAATTCTGAATGGGGCAAAAAAATACGCCTGGTAAGGGCGTATTCTCAGCATTACTTAATCGGTGTTTTAGGCATGCCCAGTCTGAACTTGCCTCTTGTTTCCAGACCGCCTACACCGTCAATACCTGTTACGGAGGCTGTAATCGCATCACTTACCTCAACAGTTCTGTTGATAGGGGTGAATGCCACTTTTTCGGCAATAAAAACCGGATCATAAGCATGAATAAAAATACGGTTAGGTGAACTGGCGAAGTTGGCACCGGATGATAATATAGCTTCAAAATGGGATTGGCAGGCACCGGCAAAAATGACTAAATCATCGCGGGAAGGCTCAAATATTCTGGCTTTTTTTACAGCGGTAATAAAATGCTTGGAGTTCCGGTAGTTATTGATATCGGCAAAATCTTTTTTACCATTGCCGGTCAAGGCATCATGGCCGGTAAGTACTAAAATATCCGGTCTGAACTCTTCCAATAAGTTGACAATTACCTCAGCCTGTTTACTTTCTTCCACCCAGCGCCCCTCGGCCTGGATATTAAGCTGGTTATATGTTTTTAAGCACATTCTCAGATATTCCTCATCACCGTCCAAATGTAAAACCCGGCCCGGCAAATCGAAAAAAGTGAACTTCTTGGTTGCCTCCGAGCGTCTTAACTCGACTTGCTCGCGTTCACGACTGCGGCGCATTAACACCCGTCTTAGTGTATCATTATGCATGCCTTCCATACGCACAATTTCATTGCGCAGATGTTCGGCTTCAATTGGCATTAAATCATCTATCGGCGAATCGGCAATTAAGCGAAGGTGCAGCCCTTTCAAAACACAATGAATATGCCGGTCATCATCTTCGAACACATCGGTTACTTTAAACACTATATCGCCGCCATGAGACTTTCTGACGACCAGATCGCCGACTTGAATGTCCATGTACTCCCCCCCTTAGCTATCGCTGTGACTATTACATACTATGTATCGCCGATCTGAAGTGCCACAAAATTATCCTTGCCGGCGCAGTAGCAAACGCCTAATCCCCACTATATACTATAGTGAGCCCCCGTGGAGACCGCTTTACTGATAGCACAGCACACGCATGCTTACTCCGAGGTGATGGACGTGATTTGCGTGGTCGTACCGGCCAAAAACGAAGGGGGACGCATTACTACTGTATTGCAAAATTTGGGAACTTTACCGATTGATCACATCATTCTGGTGGCAAACGGTTCAAAAGACAGTACAATGCGTGAAGCTTTAGCGATGCGTCTTCCCAAACTGCAGATTATTTATTTTCACGAATGTTTAGGAATTGACACTCCCCGCGCCGTAGGTGCTAAAGCGGCTTTGGCTCTGGGCAGCGACGTCGTCGTCTTTGTGGACGGTGACATGGTAGGCACCTTTAATGAAAACTTGATGGAACTGGTCGACGGTGTATTACTAAAACATATGGATATGGCACTAACAAACTGTTATCCCTCTCCACCGCGCCATATTGAGCGTTATAATCCAACCTTCCAGTGGCGGCTGAACCTCAATAAAGAACTGGGATTAGACAAAAAAATCAACCTAGCCAGTCCGGCCCATGGGCCGCATGCAGTCTCCCGCCGCCTGCTGGAAACAATTTCTTTGCGCGAGTTGGCTGTTCCTCCGGTCACAATGGCACTCGCACGCCTCAATAAACTAAAAATTGATATAGCAACAACGATTCCGCACTACCGTCTGGGTTCATCGGTAAAGAATCAAATTCATACCAATAAAATCATTGATACCATTGTCGGTGACTGCCTTGAAGCAATTGCCGCTTTCCATGACCAGAGCCGCAACCGCCAATGGCAAACCAAGACCTACTTAGGGTACCATATTGAGCGCCGTTTTGACCTATTAGACCTGTTCTTAAGCGAAAAGCCCTGCTCGAAATGAGCAGGGCTTCAAGTTTTATTAGCTAAGATTCTTATTATTTAAGATTTGTCCAGGCATTAGCGATAGCAGCAAATTCAGCAAGGGATAACTGCTCTCCCCGCCGCCGGCCGTCAATTCCGGCCTGCTCTAATACCTGAATGATCTCATCCTTATC
Organism: Sporomusa termitida; assembly: GCF_007641255.1. Lineage (NCBI taxonomy): Bacteria > Bacillati > Bacillota > Negativicutes > Selenomonadales > Sporomusaceae > Sporomusa > Sporomusa termitida. The sequence continues at coordinate 5,060,606 of NZ_CP036259.1, read as the reverse complement.
CAGACCACCAGCCTTCAGGCTGTTAGCCAGAGTTTTGCGACGCTGGGCAAACGCGGCTTTCACCACCCGGAAAAACATCTTTTCACTGGCGACCTGTATCGGCGGCTCTGAACGCACAGTACAGCGGATAACCGCAGATTCCACGGCCGGGGCCGGAATAAATGACCGGGGCGGCACTAAAAACATGATTTCCGGCTGGGTATAATATTGCACGGCCACCGACAGTGCCCCATAGTCTTTCCCTCCCGGTACGGCAACCATACGCTCGGCCACCTCTTTTTGCACCATAGTAACCAGGATGTCGATTGGCAAACGGTCTTCCAGAAACTTCATAATAATTGGAGTTGTAATATAATAAGGCAAATTAGCGACAACTTTGTACTTTTCCTGGTTAATTTCCCGGGAAATGTCGATTTTCAATATATCGCCATGTATTACTTTGACATTATCATACCCTGCCAGCGTTTTAGCCAGTACGTCCAACAGGCGCCGGTCCAGTTCTATTGCCGTAACTGCCGCCCCGGCTTCAGCCAGTCCCTGGGTCAAGGTACCGATTCCCGGGCCGATTTCAAGTACGGCATCACCCGGTGTTAATTTTGCAGCGGCAACAATACCAGCAACCACATTGCTGTCAATAAGGAAGTTCTGCCCCAGCCGTTTGCTCATATGAATACCAAAGGTCTTTAAGATATGTAACGTTACATCCTTTTGCGCAATGCATGGTTTTATCCCCATATTACTCTTCCTCCCCGCCGCTGTTTTGGCCGGCTGCGGCCGCCAAGCCGGTTATTGCTGCCATAAATTCATCACGGCTGACCCCATAATGATTCAGTCTGTACAAAAAGCTTTTGGCATTGGCATACCCTATACCTAATTTTTCCCCCACAGCGGCGCGCCGGCCGGCAGCGGCCGGCACACCACTTAAACCGGCAGCCATAATATCCTGCCAGTTAAATTCATTAGTTGGCTCCCACTCATGGAGGCGCACTTTACTCAATGCGTCCCTAATAGCCGCAGGGGAAGCCTGTTCAATACCGATATCATTATTGGCATTGGCCTGCTCCCGGGGTACAAAAGCATGTCTGGCCTCAGGAAACCGTTCAGACAAAAACTTCCTGATCCGTTCCCCGGCACTGTCAGGATCGGTCAGAATAATAATACCCCGTTTTTGGTAGGCCTGTTCAATCCGGCTTAAGCAGCGCGGCAATAAGTTAAACCCCTCTGTAGCAATACACTCAGCATCGACAGCCCGCTTGACCGCGGCAATGTCCTGCTTGCCTTCCACCACAATTACTTCTTTTATCATCTAATCTACCCCATTACCTAAACAATATGACTATCTTATCACATTTGGTGGGCTTTTATCTATATAGTTCAATAACGGAGCCGCAATAGGGAAATAAAACCGCCGGTCAGGCGGTTTTACACTTCTCTGGGCTACATGACCAGCAAATTCCAGTGACCCCGGCCATCAAGGGACAGCTTCTTCTTATGATAACTGTTCAGGGTATTTCTGTGGCCAACACTAACCAGCGTAGTTCCTGCCAGACGCTCCTGCACCAAACCGTACAGCTGCCGTTCTGTGGCTTCATCCAGTGCTGATGTGGCTTCATCCATAAACAGCCAGTCCGGCTGATGGATAAATACCCGGACAAACGCAATCCGCTGCTGTTCACCTAAAGATAAAATATGAGACCAATCCTCAGTTTTATCAAGATAACTTTTTAATCCCTCAAGCTTACATATGGACATAGCCGCTATGATTTCTTCATCAGCTACCGGGCGGTTCAGACCTGGGTATAATAATGTATCCCGCAGCGTCCCCAGCGGCAGATAGGACCTTTGGGGCAAAAACAAAAAAGTATGCCCTGCGGGAATCGTTATCCGGCCCTGCGCATAAGGCCATAACCCGGACAAGGTTCTTAAGAGGGTACTTTTACCACTGCCGGACGGGCCTGCCACCAGCAGCGATTCACCGGCCTGGATTGTCAAATTGAGGCCGGAAAGGATTCTCTGGCCGTCAGGCAGGTCAATGCTTAAGTCACTGACAACCAAAGCCGCTTCAGGACCCACCTCGATAACAGAATTGCCCTGAGGCAGCGTGCTCACCTGCTGCATACTGCTAATAAAACCGGTAAGCCTGTCAACCACAGCCTTCCACTCGGCTATAGAGGCATAACTGCTGACAAAATAAGAAAGCGATTCCTGCACACTGTCAAAGGCCTTAGCTATCTGCAGCAAGCCGCCGAGTTGTATTTCTTTGGCAAAATAGCGGGGCATCGCCACCACGAGCGGGAAAATAATAGCAATCTGCCCATAGCCGGAAGCAAACCAGGTCAGCTGCTTGCGCCGCTGCATGATCTGCCAGTAATTATTGAACACCTTGCCAAACCGGGCGATAAAAGACCGCTCCTCCCGGGCCTCACCGCCATAAAAGGCAATACTTTCGCTGTTTTCCCGCAGCCGGACCAGGCTAAACCGGAAATCCGCCTCATAGCGCTGCTGATCAAAATTAAGCCTGGCCAGAGGCTTGCCGATTTTATGGGCCAGCCAGGTGCCAATCACGGAATAAATAATAGCCACCCATACCATATAACCGGATACAACCAGCTGCTGGCTGCCCAGTGGAATCACCAGGATTCCGGATAGCTGCCATAAAATAGCAATAAACGATACCAGGGTCACAAACGCTTTCAGCAGGCCTAATGATAAAGCCAGGGTATAATTCGTAAATAATCTTAAATCCTCGCTAATACGCTGATCAGGGTTATCTGTATAACTGTCTGTCAGCTGCAGCCGGTAAAACATCCGGTCTGTAAGCCAGTTATTAAGGTATTTATGGGTCATCCAGCGCCGCCATTTGATCTCAAGCATCTGCTGCAGGTAAAGCTGATAAACGGCGACAATGATATAACAGGCCGCCAGCAGGCAAAACTCGCCGAGGGCGCTGAAAACCTCCTCCTTGTCAAAATTCTGGAGGGCGTTATAAAACCGGTTGAACCACTTATTAATCAGTACTAAAATATACACATAAGTCAGATTCAGGGTTACAATTACGGCCAACAGGCCCCGGGCCGGCCATTTCTCCTCCGAATGCCAGTATTCACGGATCAGGCTCCAGGTAGCCTGTAAAAATTTACGATCTAAGACAGCCAAGTACATCATCCCTTCGGCTATATAATAATAATCCTCTTAGAATTCGCTGCCCTATAGCCTGACTCCTGCCCGCTGTCCTTGCAACAGTTTTCACCGGCAGCAAGAGCGTCTGCCGGCACCAGGCATCCTCACCATCTGCTGAGGCAAAAGCACTCATTATAGCCTACAATGCTAGACAAGTCACAACTCTCCTATAGTATTGCTGCAGTTATGCTTACAAATCCCGTTGCCTAATTTTTTTCAATATCCAAGGCTTCTCCCGCGAAGCAAAATGAACGTCCCCATGCTTCTTTTTATCGACTGCGGCTTCACCCAGGCACACAAAAACCGCCTGCGACCCCAAATTCCAGGGTTACAGGCGGTTGTCGCTAATCGGCTAACACATATACTTTTACCATCCGGCGCCCAAAGCGCCAGGCCTCACTGGCATTCTCCATACACAGGTCGATCTTGTCGCCCACAATGGCGCCGCCGGTATCAGCGGCCAGTCCCATCCCGTAACCGGGAACATACACATGGGTGCCGAGCGGTATTACCGCCGGGTCGACGGCCACAATCCCCCGCCGGGCGTAAATACCTGTTGCTGTCAGTCCCTGGGCCGAACCATCTGTCGGCAGATAAGCGCTGGCCTCCATGTAGCGGACGTCCCGGAAGCGCATAGTCCCGCGTGAGGTGTCGACAATATCCCGGGTACCTACCCGGATGATCTGCGGCTTCGAGCTTACGGCCACAGTTTCGGCCAGCACATCGGCCGCCACCTTAGCTCCATCTTCAAAGCGGACGCGGACGGTAGCTTTCTTTACGCCGTTTTCACCGGCCTGTACAGTCTCCTCCACGCCTTTTTCCAGGGTAGCGTCAGGCTGACGGACAATTTGATACAAATCAGGAGTTTCCTGCTCTTCAATGCTCTCACTTAACGTGACGGCCCGGATGCTCATCCCGGCAACAGGCCTGGTGCTGTCCTCAGGCATTAATCTGATTTTGGCCTGAGGAATTCCCAGTTGGTCGGCAACCTCCCGGACAGTCGGCTTACCGGTAAGGATACTGGTGGTTTTACCCTGATAAGTTACTGTTACCGGTATAGCCCGGAATACCTCGATAACGGTCCCGGTAGTTACACTGGCTGTCGACAATCTGATTTCGTCTTCAGGGCTAAGCGTAATGCCGGCTTGATTTAATATTTTGTGCGGACTTTTATAGAGTGTATTGACACTATACGTTTGCTCATCTGCTACAATATGTACGTTTTTATACGCCCAAACAAATCCGGTTGCCACTAGTGATGCTAGGAGCAGCGCGATAACAATTACCGCTTTCCTGTTCCTGTACTTTGTCAGTACAGACATTTCATCACTCATGAATACCCCCCTTTCTGCGAGCCAATCAATTATATCATAACATGGTCAATCTGTCAAAAAACTGACAGAACATAACCATAATTATCCACTCTCTATTAGGAGTATTACCAGTTTATGGTAAATTTATACATATAAAAAATCGGGCGAAATTCTTCACTATTGTAAGATATTCGCCCGACTTCCATTTTATTCCTGGTACAACATGTTTTAGACCTTGCCCCGGGCTGCTTGCTAACAGCCAAGGCCAAACAGGCGTTTCGTATTGGCCGTTGCCGCCTCGGCCAGCGCCGCCGGTTCCAGCCCTCGCACCCGGGCCACCTCGGCTGCCGTAAACGTAACATAGGCCGGTTCATTGCGGCGCCCCCGGAAGGGCTGCGGGGTCAGATAGGGGCAGTCGGTTTCAACCAGCAGGCGTTCCAACGGTATATTGGCTGCCACCTCTTTTAGCTTACCGTCTTTAGCAAATGTTACCGGGCCGGCAAATGATACATAGAAACCAAGTTTAATGACCTCTTTCGCCATCTCCCAACTGCCGGAAAAACAATGAAATACCCCGGTCAGTCCTTTAGCTTCTTTCTTCACAATGGCCAGGATATCACCATGGGCATCCCGGTCATGAATAATAACCGGCTTGTTAAGCTGGCGGGCCACATCAAGCTGACGGATAAACACCTGCTGCTGTACCGCGCGCGGTGACAAATCATAATAATAGTCTAAGCCAATCTCACCAACAGCCACTACCTTCGGCAAAGAATGCCAGGCAGCCAGCTGTTCATAATCCTCATCCTTAGCATCCCGGGCATCATGCGGATGAATACCGACCGCCGCAAAAATGATATCATGCTCAGCTGCCAGCGCGACGGAGCGGGCCGATGATTCCATACAGGCCCCGGCATTAATGATCCCAACCAGGCCGGCTTCTGCCGCCCGGTCGATTACCGCCCTCCGGTCATCAGCAAACCTTTTATCGTCAAGGTGGGCATGCGAGTCAAAGAGCATCTTATCTCACCTTACTGCCGGCCGGCATATCGGCAGTAACCAGCTGCAGCCGGTCATCGCCAACGGCTGCCAAAACCATACCCCGGGACTCAATCCCCCGGATCTTAGCCGGTTTTAGATTGACGACCATGACGACATTCTGGCCCACAAGCTGTTCAGGCTCATAATGCTTGGCAATCCCGGAAATAATAGTCCGCTGTTCGGTACCCAGATCAACGGTTAATAACAGCAGTTTGTCAGTTTTTTTAACCTTTTCGGCAGCCAGGACTTTAGCCACCCTCAGATCAACTTTGGCAAATTCGTCAATAGTAATCTCCGGCAGGCCCGGCGCTTGCGGCGCATCAGCTGCTGCCACTGCTGCCGCTTTGTCCACAGGCTTGGTTTCCGCCTGTTCCTCCGGCTGTTCTTCAATGCGTGGAAAAATGGGTTCCGGCTTGGCAACCACAGTCCCGGCCGGCAAACGTCCCCAGGCTTGCGCCTCGCCCAGGGTTACGCTGGCGAAATCAGAGGCAAGACCAAGCTGCCGCCAGATCTTAGGCGCGGTTACAGGGGTAAACGGTGAAATAAGGATAGCAACAATTCTGAGCACTTCCGCCAGATTAAACAGTACCGTATTAAGCCGGCCTTTTTTAGCCGGGTCTTTGGCCAGTGCCCACGGCCCGGTCTCATCAATATATTTATTCGTGCGCCCGATCAGTGTCCAGACATCTTTCAGCGCCGCGTTAATATCCTGATATTCCATGTGTTTTTCATACTGAGCAGCAGTAATGCGCGCCAATTCGATAAGCTCCTGGTCAATAGCATCCGTTCCACCGGGGGCCTCGATTACACCGCCGTTAAACCGGCCAATCATACTTAGGCTGCGATGCAGCAGGTTGCCCAGATCATTAGCCAGATCGGCATTAATCCGGTTAATCAGGGCATCCCGTGAGAAGTTGCCGTCAAGCCCCAGGGTAATTTCCCGCAGCAGGAAATACCTGATGGCATCAGGCCCGAACTCATCGATCAAAGCCAGCGGATCAATGACATTGCCTTTGGATTTGGACATTTTATCGCCTTCCACAACCAGCCAGCCATGGCCGTATACCATCTTCGGGAGATCTACCCCCAGCGCCATTAAAATAACCGGCCAGATAATGCTGTGAAAACGGACTATCTCCTTGCCAACCAGATGAATATCAGCCGGCCAGTATTTAGCGAATTTCTCCCGGTCATGCAGGTAGCCGGCCGCCGTAATATAATTGGTCAGCGCATCAAACCACACATACACCACATGTTTGGTATCAAACGGAACAGGTATGCCCCAGTCAAAGGTAGTTCGTGATACACACAGGTCCTCCAGGCCGCCTTTAATAAAGTTAATCATCTCATTGCGGCGGGATGTCGGCTGAATGAATTCGGGATTTTCTTCTATATAGTCCAGTAACCGTTCCTGATACTTGGACATCCGGAAGAAGTAGCTTTCTTCCTTCACAATCTCAACAGCCCGGCCGCAATCCGGGCATTTTCCCTCATTAAGCTGCCGCTCCATCCAAAAGGTCTCGCAGGGCGTACAATACCACCCCTCATATTCGGCTTTATAAATGTCGCCCTGATCATAGATTTTTTGAAATACGGCCTGTACCAGCTCATGATGGCGCGGCTCGGTAGTACGGATAAAATCATCATTAGATATATTAAGCTTTTCCCACAGATGTTTAAATGACGCTACAATCTTATCCACATAAGCCTGCGGAGTGGTATTGTTTTCTGCGGCCTTGCGCTGAATTTTCTGTCCGTGTTCGTCCGAGCCGGTCAGAAACAGCACATCAAACCCGGCTAGTCGTTTATAGCGGGCAATGGCATCGGCAACCGTAGTGCAATAGGCATGGCCGATATGCAACCGGTCACTGGGATAATAAATCGGGGTTGTAATATAAAAGGGTTTTTTCGGCATAAGATCCTCCTTGTAGCATAACGCGCTTTTCGTATATTTTACCAATTATAGACATTGTTATCATAATTGTCAACAGTTGCCTTTTTCGACATAAAGTAGTATCATATGACAATGTACAGTGTTTTTATACACAGGTTTACCTGCAATTCAAAAATAATTTGCCATTTGGAAAATTCTAGGTTGACAAGCATTGTAATATTTGGTATTATTTAGTTGAGTAGGTTTTGTCGAATCTTGTTGATTAAAGGTTATTAAATTATAATGGAGTATGAAGGGAGAAAGAAAAATGAAATCAACTGGTATAGTACGTAAAGTGGACGAGCTAGGTAGGGTGGTAATTCCTATTGAATTGCGTCGGACTCTGGATATTGAAGAAAAAGACGCCCTGGAAATTTATGTGGACAGTGACCGCATCATTCTGCGGAAATATGAACCCGCCTGTGTATTTTGTGGTAATGCCGCCGATGTAACCAATTTTAAAAACAAGAATGTTTGCAAAGAGTGCCTTGAATCTATGGGCAATAAAGCGGTATAAGCCAGTTTAGATTAAATCGCTGTCGAGAACAGCCTGGTATACCACTCTTTTCGGTAGACCTTTCTGCGACGCCACCTCACGGATGGCGTCTTTTTTATGTAGCCCCCGGTGCATAAGCCCGGCAACAGCCTGGATTACATCAGCATCAGTCAACGCCGCTGCTTCTCCCGCCGGTTTATCCTCCGCCGGACAGCCGGCTACCAGAATCGTAAATTCACCCCGGGGTTGATTCTCGGTAAAATGCCGGCCGATACTGTCCAGGTCACCACGGACAAATTCCTCGAATTTTTTCGTCAATTCCCGGGCAACAGCCGCCTGCCTGTTTCCCATAGCGCTCTTTAGCTCCTGTAAAGTTGCTCGCACCCGGTGTGGCGCTTCGTAAAATATGAGGGTGTAGGGCTGGCTCGCCAGGCTGGCCAGCCTGTCCCGCCGGTGTTTATTGGTTTTTGGCAAAAATCCGATAAATGTAAAATGATTGGTGTCAAGTCCGGAGGCAATCAGGGCCGTCAGCCCCGCATTGGGCCCCGGCAGCGGCACGACCGGCACGCTGTTCCTAACGGCCAGCTTCACCAGGTCAGCCCCGGGATCAGAGATGGCCGGCATACCGGCGTCACTAACCAGTGCAATGGTTTCACCCTCTAACAGGCGCCGGATGAGTTCAGGCCCCCGTTCCTCCTTATTATGCTCATGATAGCTGATCAGCGGCACATGGATAGCAAAGTGATTTAATAGCTTACGTGTATGTCTGGTATCTTCAGCGGCAATGGCTGCCGCCTCCTTTAGCACCCGGACAGCCCGGAAAGTCATGTCCTCCAGATTGCCGAGCGGTGTAGGGCATAGATAGAGAGTCCCTTTGCCGGTTGTTATCGTCACAAAAGTCACCTGTCCTGACTATAAAACTTCATGATATCTTCACTATAGTTCCCATCAGTAGTATATACAATTAAGGCCGGCAATACATCAATTCCCGGTCTGGCCCCCCGCACCCCCTCGATAAGCAGCATGTTGGGCTTTTTGCCGGCCGCCGGATACACAAACTGCAGCCGCTTCGGTTCAAGGCCGGCCGCACACATCGCCAGCGTAATTTCCGCCAGCCGTTCCGGCCGGTGCACCATCGCAAACCGGCCGCGGTACTTTACCAGATATTTCGCGGCCGCAACAACATCGGCCAGATTTGCTGTCACCTCATGCCGCGCCATGGCTACCCGGCTATTGGGGCTTATATAGCCGCTCCCTACGGGGCGATACGGCGGATTGGCAACAACCAGTTCAAAGCAGCCGCCGGGCAAGAACTCTTTCACCTGCCGCAGGTCGCCATGGATCATGGTAAGCCTATCGGCCAGACCATTACTGGTCGCCGACCGGCAAGCCCTATCGGCCATCGCCGCATTCAGCTCCACACCGGTAACCGCAGCGGCGCCCCGTGCCAGCAGCAACAAGCCGATAACCCCGGTGCCGGCCCCAAGGTCTATCACCTCACAGCCTGCGCGCAGGCTGGCAAACTGCGCCAATAGCACAGCATCCAGCGAGAAGCAAAACTCGTCAGGATGCTGAATTAGTTTCATATTATTAATAACAAGGTCATCTACCCGTTCACCCGGTTTTAACCGAATCTCGTCAGCTGCCATTATTCTTTTTCCACTACCTCATCCCACGGAATAATTAACGTTTTTCCTTCAGGCAGCGCAATGGTTGCCGTCCGTTTCTGCTGGTTAATTGTTAATACCTTGCCTTCACCCTCGACAGTAACAACCTCCTTGCCAACCGCCGGCGCCACCACCTTTTTTGCACAGCAGCCGCCATAGCAGTCATTTTCGTACTTCAGGCAGCACATCAGGCGGCCGCAGATACCGGAGATTTTAGTAGGGTTAAGCGACAGATGCTGATCTTTGGCCATCCGGATGGACACTGGTTCAAAATCTCCCAGGAAGGTTGCACAACACAGCGAGCGGCCGCAGCAACCAATCCCGTTCATTAATTTAGCCTCATCCCGGACACCGATTTGCCGGAGTTCAATCCGGGTACGGAAAACGCTGGCCAAATCCTTTACCAGCTCGCGAAAGTCTATCCGGCCCTCCGCCGTAAAGTAGAAAATAATCTTATTTACATCAAAAGTATATTCCACATCCACCAGGTTCATTGGTAAATCATGGGCCTGGATTTTTTGTTCGCAGATTTTAAAGGCTTCTTTCTCTTTTTTCCGGTTATCATTGACTTTCTCCTCATCTTCCGGTGTCGCTTTACGCAGTACCGGCTTCAGAGGCGCTACAATCTGACTGTCTTCCACTTGCCGCGGCCCAACGACTACATCACCAAACTCCAGACCCCTCGCAGTTTCTACAATGACATGCTCCCCGGCAGTTATTTCCATACCGCCTGGATCAAAATAATATATTTTACCCGCCTTTTTAAAGCGGATTCCCACTACTGTCAACATACTTAATCTCCTTTTCCGTTAAATCCTGCAAATGTAAGAGTAACGCCTCGATAGCCAGCCGGGTATTGGCATTACCGTGAATCGCCCGTATCGTATCCTTCACGGCCCTGATCGCCAAAATATTTTGTTTTTCCGGCCAATGGCCCGCCCAGTCCTTTAACTGGGCCATACAATCAGTATTATATATTAAATGCTCACTATGCCTGCCGGCTACCAGTACAATATCGCGCAATAAATATACCAAAAACTCCAGAATGCCTACGACTTCCTTCGTGTCAAGGCTGTCAAGCGTGAGTGCCCGCTCCCACACAGCCGCCAGCCGCTTTTCCCGCAGACTGTCTAATAATTCAATCGCCTTATTCCGGTTCATCAAACCCTCAGGCGCCAATAATTCGAGTGCCGCCCCCATGCGGCCGCCGCTTAACCGGGCAGCAACCTTGGCCGCTGCCGGTACATAGCCTCTGGCAATCAGGGTCTGGGCAAGCAAACTTGATGCCAGCGGCTGAAATTGAATCTTTTGGCAGCGGGATAAAATTGTCGGCAGCAACGGCTGTGCTATCCCGGCCACGAGGATAAACACAAAGCCGGGGGGAGGCTCCTCTAATAATTTGAGTAAACTATTAGCAGCCTGAACCGTCATCAGCTCTGCCTCCTCAATCAGACACACCCGCCGTAAACCCATAGCCGGAGTTAACGCCGCAAAGTGCTGCAGCCTGCGGATCTGGTCAATCTTAATTGCCCGGCCGTCAGGCCGCACCAGTACAAAGTCGGGGTGGGCACTGCGGTTGAACACCAGGCACGCCTGGCAGACCCCGCAGGGCTTGGCACCGGTACCGCCGCATAAGATGCCGGCAGCCAGCAAGGTTGCGGCCAGACTTTTGCCAACACCCGCCGGACCGGTAAACAATAGCGCATGCGGCACTTTATCGGCCAGCAGCATTGCCCTGATGATGCTCACATTATCATCATGTCCGATTATTTCCTGCCAATGTATCATCATCTAGGTGTATAAATCGACCAGCATGCCCCGCACCGCGTCATGCTTAGACATGATTGACAGCTGGCGCTGCTGGCCGAGGCGCACATCTTCGGCCATCTCGCTGAGCTTGGCATCAATTTGCTGAATGGTCGTATACATTTTCTGCCGGCCATGACGGTCCCAGCCGGCCCGTGATTCCAGCGTATACATGCGCGCTACAGCCTCACCAATAAAATTACGGACAAGCTCTTTATAGGCTTTAAGCTCGCCATAGGTAGGCATGTTCGACAATCTGCGCCCACTTTCATCAATTTCTGAAAGCATCGCCTTTAGACGCTCAGCTGACTGCTTTTCCTGTGTTTTCAACAGGTCTGCGGCAAAATAATCACCTGTTTTCTCAGCTTTGCCGGCCTGTTCACGTTCAGCGACCACCGGTTGATTGCCCATAGCTAATTTATTTATTTTCATACTCATGCGTTATAGTCCTCCTGCCTAGAAATTACAGGGCAGATAACATACTTCTTATCCTATAAATTATAAATGGTTTTAGTGAAATAATCAAATATTTGGCACAAAAACGGTAATGTAAAAAGGCAGGGCTGCTATCAGTCCCTGCCAATCAGTTTGCCAACCTGCTCGTATATTTCATTATGTATTATTTCAATCGTTTTCAGCTGTCCCTCCCGGGTGCAATCGATCCTCTGCCAGGCAAACTGGTCTGCAATACCGCAGGCATTTTTATAGCATAGGTCCAGATAGGCATAATTCTGCTCGTGAATATCCCGGCTGCTGCCGGCCTTGTTGACCCGCCCGCGCATAAGCTGCTCACTAACTGCCGGCGGCATTGCCAAAAAAAACACGGTATCAGGAACAGGCAAGCCACATTTTACAAACTCAAAATCCCATAGCCAGTCCAGATAATCTTTTTGTTCTGCGCTGTCACTAATCTTAACTGCCTGATGAATCATATTCGAAGTAGTATAACGGTCAGCGATAACAACGCCGCCCTGCAAATAAAATTTCTCCCACTCTTTTTTATAAGACGCAATGCGGTCAACCGCATAAAACGCCGATGCGGCATACGCATTAAGATCCTCCGGGCGGTTGCCGAACTCGCCCTTCAAGTACATCTTAACCAACGCCGACGATTGACTCTGATAGTTAGGATAGTCGACTTTGCGTACGGCAATGCCCTCGGCCTGTAAGCGCCCTGCCAGTATCCCCGCCTGGGTTGCCTTGCCGCTCCCGTCAGTACCTTCAATAACAATTAGTTTTCCTCGCATACAGCCTCCGTCAGTCAACTACCTTAATCGTTTTCAGCAGGTAATCCTCGGGCCCGGAAATATGCAGGCCGGCATTCTGCAAAACATGGCAATAATCAATGATTTCCTGAGTAATCCGTTCCCCCGGGCACAGCATAGGAATGCCAGGCGGGTAAAAAGTAACAATTTCAGCACAGATCATACCATTGGCATCTTGGAAAGGAACCATACAGGTATTGCCAAACAAGGCCTCCCGCGGTGAAATCACCTGGGCCGGCGGCTGGGGGTACTTGCCTGCCAGATAGATCTCATGAATATCCGAAAAATCGCGGGTTCCGTGGTGAGTGGCAGCCAGGTCCCGCAGTGCCGCCACCAGCGCCGCCACTTCCCTTTCCGAATCGCCTAAAGTAATGAGGAAAAGTATATTGTAAACATCAGACAATTCCACCTGAATTTTATATTGGTGGCGCAAAATACGTTCAGCCTCTGCCCCTTTTAAGCCTAAGCCCTTAACAGTCACAGTTACCTTAGTCGGGTCAAAACTGTGGACACCCGGCTTACCCAGTTTTTCCTGGCCGAAGCAATATAAGCCGGGAATTTTATTAATTTCCTGTCTGGCCTGGTTCGCCAGATCGACGGCCCGCTCAATTAGGGTCTGCCCGGCAGTTGCCATCTGCATTCTCGCTACATCCAGCGAAGCCAGGAGAATATAATTAGGACTGGTCGACTGCACTAATTGCAGCATGGCTTTCAGGCGGGGGACACGGATACGTCCTTCCCGGCAATGCACCAGCGAGCACTGCGTCATGGCCCCAATGATCTTATGTGTGCTTTGGGCAACAATATCAGCACCGGCATCTAAGGCCTGTATCGGCAGACGGTCGGAAAATTTAAGGTGCGGACCATGGGCCTCATCAACAACAACCGGAATGTTATACCCATGGACAATATCAACAATCTTCTTCAGATCGGTTGCAACCCCATAGTAGGTTGGATTAATCACCAATACCCCTTTGGCCTCCGGGTGCTGTTCTAAAGCACCGGCAACAGTCTCCGGCGTAACCCCCATCGCCAGTCCTAATTCATTATCCACTTCCGGCTGCATAAATACAGGGATTGCGCCACTTAAAATAATGCCCCCGATAATTGAACGGTGAGCATTGCGTGGCACAATAATTTTGTCCCCTGGGCCGGCAATAGTCAGTATCATTGCATAAATTCCGCCGGTTGTACCATTAACCACAAAATAGCTATGATCAGCGCCATACAGATCGGCTGCCAGATCCTGCGCCGCTTTTACCGGCCCATGGGGCTCATGCAGGTCATCCAGTTCCTCCATAAGCGCCAAATCAAGGGCCAGCGTTTGTGGCGGTACCAGCTCAGCCAGCGCCTGGTGCATACCTTTTCCCATTTTATGCCCCGGGGTATGGAACGGTATTACCTTATCATTTACATAACCCTTCATCGCCGCCAACAAGGGTACTGCCTTCTGATCAAGCACGCAGCCCACCACCTTTAAATTCATTGCTATATTATACCCAGGCAAGTTGTAAATATTTTAACACACTGCCGTGTATGGTACAAGTTTTAAAGACAAAAGAACTGCCCCCATAGACTTTTTATGTTTTACTAAAGTATTGTAATAAATTATAATAATGAAATAGCCATAACGGCAATTCACAGGTAAACGCCAATAAGGGAGGATTACTTATATGGAGCAGTTTGAAAAGGTATCTATTGTTAAAAAAGCAAATGTATATTTTGAAGGCAAAGTAACCAGCCGCACAGTAATTTTTGACGATAACAGCAAAAAAACCCTGGGCATTATGCTGCCGGGAGACTATGAGTTTGGCACCGCCGCGGCTGAGCTTATGGAAATCCTGGCCGGTGAAATGACGGTATTACTGCCTGGAGAAAGCGAATGGAGAACTTATAAAACAGGCGACACTTTCCAGGTGCCGGCAGACTCCCGCTTTAAACTTAAGGTAACCACAATTGCAGACTACTGCTGTTCCTATATTCCGGGCTGACCGCGGTCTTGAACGACGAGAGAGCCCTGACGCATTACAAGCGGCAGGGCTCCCGGATGATTTATTATGGTACTTCCACTCTCATAACCGACTGACCGCTAAGTGTCAGCGGCTCTGGCATAAAGGCCTGGTTGATAATATCCCGCAGGACCGGTGTGATTACCGTAATGGGCTTGCTGACGGTTACCGTGACCGACTCGCCCTGGGCTCGTTTACCGTTTGCATACCCAATAGAAACAAGCAGGTCGTTATTGCCGATACTGGCCACAGCCTGATTAACAGCCGCCCTGGCTGCGAAATCATCGCTTACGGCCGCGGAGCGTGCGCCTACCCGGGCGGCAGCGGTAATCACCAGATACTGATTCATCACCTGCCCGAACTCGAAGAGGCTGAGTAAAAACAATACCAGTACAGGTAACACAACAGCAGTCTGAAGCGAAACCTGTCCGCGCTTTTGTTTGCAATAACGGGTAATGCTCATCATATCACCCCAGGCCAACAGTTGGATTTACTACCGGTAGTTTAATTGTAGCATGCAGGCACCCTCGGCGCTATCATACCTAAGTCTCAGCGCATAGGCAGATAGTCCTATACAGGCATTACATTTCATTCTTTGATGGTGCCGTTGTAACGGCATAACTGTCTATCAGAACAAAAAATCCTTCCTGCCCGTGAGCGAAAGGATTCCCGATAAGTATGCTGGTTTATTATAGCAACAGGCAGCTTATGATTTCAGCGGTACGGCAGCATAAATCCGCGTGCCTTTGCTTATGTTGGATTTTATAGTTAACTCTCCCCCCAGAAGATTTATCCGTTCGCGCATACCCATTAATCCAAAACTCTCGCTGCCAAGATTTTCGGCCGCGGCAAACCCCCGTCCATTATCCTCAACAACTGCCGCCACTACGCTAAGGCGAAAATCAAGCCGAACCCATACGGCCGATGCCCGGGCATGTTTCTCCACATTATTGAGAGCCTCCTGGATAATGCGGAACAGGCCAATCTCAATATGCGAATCCAAACGCTTCTCTTCGCCGATTATTATGACCTCCGAAAAAATGCCGCACCGCTCTTTCATGGTATCCAGCACCCGTCTAACCGTGGGTACAAGCCCTAAGTCGTCAAGCGTCATCGGTCTGAGATCAAAAATAATCTTGCGTGTTTCTCTAAGTGCTACCCGAACCTGCTCACGCAGGTCTTTAAGTTCATGTTTCGACCTGGCAATATCGGTATCAATCAGGCGCTCGCATACCTCCGCCCGGAAAACAATATTGGCCATGGCCTGGGCCGGACCATCATGAATCTCCCGGGCCACCCGGCGCCGTTCCTCTTCCTGGGCTCTGATTATTTTGGCGCCAAAAATCTGGCTGGCCTGCAAAGATTCAATCTGAGTGACCACCGTTCCCATCTGATTACCTAAATAACCCAGCACGGCCCCGACCTGGGAGACAAGCTCTTCCGCTTTCTCAACCGTGCTTTTAAGTACTTTAAGCCGAATCTCCAAATCATCGCGCTGCCGGCGCAGATTCTGTTCCTGCAGACGGGCCATTGCCAATTCCAGTTGAACATTGCTGGTATCTTCATAAGCAGCTTTAATATCAACCTCGGTATAGTTGCGGAAATTCCGGCTGACCTCCATCAGCCTTAGGCGGGAACGGCGCTCTTTTCTTTCCAGTTCATCAACCTTGAAAATGATTTCAGCCGTTTCCTGCTTAATTCGCTCGACATCCCGCCGCACATGCTCTGTCTCCCCCCGGGCTGCCTCATATATATCAAAAATCTGCGATTTACTTTTTTCGACCGCAGCAACCGTCCCTTTAACAATCTTGTCTAAGATTTTTACATCAAGATTCTTCATGCCGGCCCAGGCTCCTCACCACTCTGATTGTATCTGTATATTATAAGCCATTTCGTCATACCTGCCCTATATCCTGCTGCCGGCAAACAACTAAAGAGGGCAGCAACACTCCCCCCTCCAGCGTCATACCACTATCCTTTGCTATAAACCTCACTGCTTAGCCAAATAACCGCTTAACCCGTTCTACAACCCCCAGGCCCGGCTGACCGGACGGCTGCTCCCGGTCATTGCCTGTAATCAGACAAACCAGCTCCTTAATACCTCTGGCAACCGGCGTTTCCGGATGACTGCTGACAAAGGGAACCCCGCGATTTACAGAAGACACAACCACATGCTCATCACCAGGCACCGTAACAGCAAATTTGTAGCCCAGACTTTCTTCCACCTCCCCTGTCTCCATACCGCTGTCAATAGTAGTTTTGTTCAGCACTACCTTGATTTTATCATCACCATAACCCAGGGATTCCAGCATTTCCAGGCATAATTTTACATTCTTAATCGTTGGCAGGTCCAGCGCAGCCACAACCAGGATAATATCCGACGCCGCAAGCACCGTCAGCATTGCCTCGGAAAAGACAGAGGCAGTATCAATCACTGTATATTCAAAGTTGGCGCGCATAATATTGAGGATGGCTGCCAAATGCCGGTTTGTTATCATTGCCGCTTGCTCAGGCCGTAAAGGTGCTGCCAGTACTTTTACAGCGGGGTTAAAAGGTACCAAATAGTTATCCAGGGTTTCTTTAGCCAGCGGGGCAGCATCCCGCACTAAGTCAGCGATAGTGACCCGGGGCATAAGGTTTAACAGCACAGCTACATCACCAAATTGGAGATCAACATCAACAATACCTGTCTCCAACCCGGTCTTAGCCGCCAGCGCCACCGCTAAATTAGCGGCAATCGTGGTCTTGCCGGTACCTCCTTTGGCACTAAAAACCGTAATCAGCTTACCCTGTCTTTTCCAATCAGGCGTTATTACACTGCCTGGTTTTCTATTTTTCAAACTCTGCTTAATGACCTGCAGCAGTTCTTCGCCACTAAAAGGTTTGATAAGATAATTTTTCGCCCCGGCAGTCATAGCCCGTCTTTGGTATTCCTGCTCACCCTGCACACTCATCATAATGATCGAGGAGTCAGGAACCTCGTCCGTAATCCGGGCAGTGGCCGTAATACCATCCATACCCGGCATATTTATATCCATTAAGATTATATCAGGCTGCAGCTCCTTGGCCTTTACTACCGCTTCCAGACCCGATTCGGCCTGACCAATGATCACCAGCTCGGAATCAAACGCTATCAGTTTGCAGATATTCTCCCGCGTTGCCGCACTGTCATCGGCAATAAGTACCTTAATCTTCTTAACCATTGTCTTACCCCCTAGGGTTTTTGCGGACAAACTCTCCCGGATCTGTCATGCCTTGAATGGATCAGATAACTGCAGCAGGGGGGATTTCCTCCGCTGGCCGGAACGCCAACACTCTAAATTAATTTTAACCGACTATTTCCCGCTGACCTATCAGACCTACTGTTTATATTATTAGGACTTAAGACCCACATTGGTCAGCAATGGCTGTACAGGAAATAATCAACCTGCGGCCGGCAGCCCCGGCAATACATTACATACAGAGAATCCCTTGCCTGTTCGCCAGGAACGCAAGGGATTATTTACAGCTGCCACCCGCTTATTTTATAAGATTATACTTCTGCATTTTTTGATAAAAACCGGAGCGGTGAATACCTAAAATTTTGGCGGCCTTGCTTTTATTGCCGCCAGCTGCCGCCAGCGCCTGCACAATCGCCTGCCTCTCGGCATTTTCTTTTATATCGGCCAAATCGCTGGGGTGGTCCCCGTTCCCGGACTCAGCTTTTAGCCCATTCGCCTTTTTAAGCATCGGCGGCAAGTGTTCGGGGGCAATAATGATCTCATCATCCATCAGGTTAATGGCCCGCTCCAGGACATTTTCCAGTTCGCGGACATTACCAGGCCAGTTGTATTGCATTAACATAGCCAGAGCCTCCGGGGTAATGCCCTCCACCCAGTGTTCCACCTGATTATTAATTTTCTGGAATAACATCCGGCATAACAGCAGAATATCTTCCGTTCGCTCTCTGAGCGGGGGAATATTGATAGTAAAGATATTTAACCGGTAATATAAATCCTGCCGAAACTGCTTCTGCTGGATCATAGCTTCCAAATCACGGTTAGTTGCCGCAATCACACGGATATCAAGCTTAACAGGTTTGGTTCCGCCCAGGCGTTCCAGTTCACGCTCTTGCAGCACCCTCAGCAGTTTGACCTGCATGGCAAGCGTCATTTCCCCGATCTCATCTAAAAATATGGTGCCGCCGTTAGCTAATTCAAACTTACCGGGTTTGCCGCCTTTGCGGGCCCCTGTAAACGCGCCTTCTTCATAACCAAATAATTCGGCTTCCAATAGGTTTTCCGGCAATGCTGCACAATTGATTTTAATAAAAGGGCCCTGACGCCTTCTGCTGGCGTTGTGCACCGCATGGGCAAATAATTCTTTGCCAGTACCGGTTTCCCCCAGAATTAATACTGTCGACATGCCTTTAGCCGCTTTAGCGGCTACCTCTTTGAGGCATTTCATAGTCTCACTGTTACCGATAATACTGTCAAACGTGAATTTGCCGCCATACACCTTGAACAATTCTTCCTTATAATACTCTAATTCTGATTCCAGCTTGCTGATCTTGCCGGCAAGAGACTTCAGGTCTTTTACATCCCTAAAGATCATGTTGCCGACAGCGCCGATGATTTCACCATCTTTGATAATGGGGATTCTGGTGACAACACTGGTATTTGTCTGGATTTTCTGGATATCGGTAACTTCCGCCTTACCCTCCTGGACCACAAGATGCATCCTGGTATTGGGAATGACATCGGCTACATGTTTTCCTACCACCGCCTTGGGATCAACCGCAAGAAATTCACCATATGCTTTATTCAGCATAGTGATCTTACCGGCTTTGTCCACAACCACCACGCCTTCATGCATACTTTCCAAAATCGATTCCAAAGTACTCTTGAGCCTTCTCATATCTTCAAGCTGCGTAACTACCTCATTAAACTCGGTAAGATCCTGAAAGACGGCAACGGCCCCAACCACTGCGTTCTCTTTCATAATCGGCGTACGGTTTGTTAATATTTCACATTTTCCGATATTCTGCCGTTGATTAAGCTCAGCCTTGCCGGTTTCCATAACTCTGAGAAGCGCAGTATTGGGAATAACGTCATCAACCATCTGCCCAAGAACATATTCAGAGGTTAAGCCGGTAATCGTCTCGGCAGCGGTATTAAAAAATGTAATAACACCATGGTAGTTGACCACGACTATTCCATTGCAGACCGAGTCAAGCACGGTCCTCATTTCCGTCATTCCGGCCGACGCGAATGCTTCCAGCAGACCGCTTACTCCACATTTTTGCATTCCGGGACCTCCTGTAAATAATATCTAAAAAAACAGATAACTTAGTCTATAAAAATTCGCCTGTCACAACAATTATAAAACGTGACTATGTTAGTGTCTACAAAAAAAGTCATCATCATCATAAAGAGGTCAAAAATCAAACCGGCAGTATATTAGCCAAGGTAAGAAAAGCTGTCAATTCACTAAGCTCCTGACAGAAAAAAATGATAACGCGGAGTACACCGACTCCGCGTTATCATTTTTATAAATAACCAGCAAAATACTCTGTTACAGCGTGCAGGCACCGTCAACACTAAGAACTGCCCCATTGATGAACTTAGCATCATCAGAGGCGAGAAAAGCAAAGGCCGCGGCAATTTCTTCCGGTTCCCCCAGCCGCCCGGCCGGGACTTTAATCAATATTTTTTCGTTAAGCACCTGTTCAGGGATTTTCTTGACCATTTCAGTGGCAATAAATCCGGGCGCCACGCAGTTAAACCGGAGACCATGACGGGCCATCTCCTTGGCCCAGGATTTAGTCATGCCGATTACCCCCCACTTAGCAGCCGCGTAATTGGTTTGACCAAGGTTGCCGTACAGGCCGACAACAGAAGAGGTCGTAAGCACTACACCGGCTTTCTGGGCAAGCAGATGGGGCAGCACGGCCGAAGTGCAGTTAAATACACCGGTCAGGTTAACATCGATGACTGCATCCCAGGCCTCTTTTGTCATCTTTTTCATCATGGCATCTTTCGTAATGCCGGCGTTATTAATTAATACATCCACCTTGCCAAAAACCTCTATTGCTTTGGCCACCATAGCCTTAACACTTTCCGGATCAGTAACATTAACCTGGGCGTAGACAGCCTGTACCCCTTTGGCCGTCACCTCCTGCACAGCAGCCGAGCCGTCAGCAAAATCAGCGATAACGATATTGGCGCCCTCTTCGGCAAACCGCAGCGCCGTTGCCTTGCCAATGCCGGCTGCAGCTCCAGTAATAATTACAACCTTGTTTTTCAAACCCTTCATCGAAAAATACCTCCCCTGTTAATAAAGACAATGTTAGAGTAGTACTGCATCAGGTGCAATCTTCAGTTTAAGTATGATGCAAAAACCATGCCAATATCCCAGTGACAAAATTTACGGATCAACCTTGAGCGCTGCTCAATAAAATACAACTACCTGTAAGCCAAAGATTTATGTATATATGTCGCAGTTCATACACACACTGTCTATGAATATGAACACTCTTCCCTATCATTTTGCTGCCATATCCTCAGTCAGAAGACAGAAAATAATGATTTTTGGCCTATTACCGTAAGAAATATTTATTGGCACGATACTTGCT
Organism: Sporomusa termitida; assembly: GCF_007641255.1. Classification (NCBI taxonomy): domain Bacteria; kingdom Bacillati; phylum Bacillota; class Negativicutes; order Selenomonadales; family Sporomusaceae; genus Sporomusa; species Sporomusa termitida. Next base: position 5,039,283 of record NZ_CP036259.1, on the reverse strand, counting down.
TATAAATCTAGCTGAACTGCGCACTATGTAAGAAGGAGGTTATCTCAGCAATCAACGATGATTTGGCCAACATGCTACTACTATATCTTTAGGAGGTACTTAAATGGAAGTAATCGGAATTCTCCTTAGTTTATTTTTGCTTATGTTCTTTGCCTACCGTGGTTTTTCAGTAATTTTATTCGCGCCGGTATTTGCTTTACTGGCCGCCTCAATGTCGGGGCTCTCCCTCATGCCCGCCTATACCGAGCTGTTTATGGCCAAAGCGGTTACGTATATTAAGTCATTTTTTCCGGTATTCTTACTTGGTGCGGTTTTCGGAAAGCTGATGGAAGACACCGGCCTGGCCAAAGGGATTGCCCATGCCATCATTAAAAGCTTAGGCAAAGACCGCGCCATTTTATCGATTGTTCTGGCCGGGTGCGTACTTACCTATGGCGGCGTAAGCCTGTTTGTTGTTGTGTTTGCCATCTATCCTTTTGCCTCGGCATTATTTAAAGAAGCCGAGATCCCCAAAAGACTGCTGCCGGCAACGATTGCCCTCGGCGCATTTACTGCCACTATGGACTGTATTCCCGGCACCCCCCAAATACAGAACCTGATTCCCACAAACTTTTTTGGTACCAATATTTATGCAGCGCCCATACTGGGGCTTATAGGCGGCACAGCTATTTTATCCTTAGGTATTTTATGGCTGGAGTACCGCCGGCGGAGCGCGGCCGCGGCCGGTGAAGGTTATGGTAATCATACCGTCAATGAGCCGGAAATTAAAAACACAACCGCTCTCCCGTCCTGGCAGGTATCTATTCTGCCACTACTCGCCGTCCTTATCGTTAATTTCACCATGACCCGCATGTTCACCTGGGATCCGGCAATTCTCGAGCCGTTTAAAGCTATGAACCTGCCGCTGACCGCAGCCGCTGTCAGCAATGTTATCAGCATCTGGTCTTTGATTATTGCCCTGGTTACCGGGATTGGCCTGGCTGTCGTGTTAGGTTATAAAAACCTTGGTTCGACCGGTATGCTGGCCAAATCTCTCAATGCCGGTGCCATTGGCTCACTCCTGGCAATCATGAATACTGCCTCGGAAGTAGGCTATGGCAACGTTATCGCTTCCCTTACAGGCTTCAAATCCATCTCCAGTGCGTTGATGAGCATTAAAGTGGGCGGATCGCCCCTGGTATCGGAAGCGGTAACAGTCAATATTCTCGCCGGGGTTACCGGTTCGGCCTCAGGCGGTATGTCTATTGCTTTAGATCTGATGGCCAAAGACTGGCTGGCCTGGGCCAACTCCATTGGCATGTCGCCGGAAATATTGCACCGGGTAGCCTCTATGGCCTCAGGCGGCATGGACACACTGCCCCACAACGGTGCCGTTATTACCCTGCTGGCCGTCTGCGGGCTAACTCATAAAGACTCTTACGGTGATATTTTTGTCCTGACCGTCCTTAAAACCCTTATGGTATTTGTAATTATTTTCATTCACGCCATGACCGGCATCCTGTAATTGGTTCATTGTAAGTCAAATAACCTGTGTTGACAACAACACAGGTTTTCTATTAACACCAGTATATCGTCTCCCGGCAGCCAGCACATATGTCTAATAATTTAGACATATGTGTTTAGAAGAATACACACATACTAGCGAGAACCAACCTCGCCCGGTGCGTAAGGCGGCCGGTTCCCGCTGGCGGCCGGCAAAAATATGTGCAGCCCGCTGGTGGGTCCCGGCAGCAGCAACACCGTATCGGTGCTTGCTCACAGCCTACCCAAAAAACTATCCTGCTTGCAGCGAAACTAACCCCCGAGCTATTGGCATGGTCCTTGCATTAAAAATTTTCAGAGATATTCACAAGGAGAGTGGGCATATTGGCAAAAGTAATCAGTGCACAGCACGCCGCCAAACTTGTACAAAACGGCCAAACTGTTGCAACCAGCGGTTTTGTCGGCAATGGTCATCCGGAAGCGTTGACAGCCGCACTGGAAGAACGATTCGTCAGCGAAGGAGCGCCGAGAAACTTAACCTTAATTTACTGTGCCGGTCAGGGCGACGGCAAAGACCGCGGTCTGAATCATTTCGGGTTAGAAGGCATGGTGAAAAGAGCAGTCGGCGGGCATTGGAATCTGGCCCCGAAACTGGGCAAACTGGCGGTTGAGAATAAAATAGAAGCCTATAACTTCCCCCAGGGAACGCTGACCCATTGGTTTCGTAATTTAGCCGGCCGGAAGCCTGGAGTTATCACCAAGGTTGGCCTTAATACATTTGTCGATCCCCGGGTTGATGGCGGCAAAATCAATAGTATCACCAGCGAAGATCTGGTTGAAGTCATCGAACTGGGCGGCGAGGAATGGCTATGGTATAAGCCTTTCCCGGTTGATGTGGCACTCCTGCGCGGCACCAGTGCCGATGAGCGTGGCAACATTACCATTGAACATGAAGCGGTTTCCTTAGAGCAGTTATCGATTGCGCAGGCGGTTAAGAGTGCCGGCGGCATTGTCATTGTCCAGGTTGAGCGGCTTGTGGCCAACGGTAGTCTTAAGCCTATGAATGTTAAAATTCCCGGTATCAGCGTTGACTATCTTGTGGTTGCCGAATCACCGGCCTTGCATATGCAAACCTTCGGGGAGCAATATAACCCCGCCTATTCGGGCGAGATCCGCGTCTCCCTCTCAGCCATTGCGCCCCTGCCGCTGGATGAGCGGAAAGTAATCGCCAGACGGGCCGCGCAGGAATTAATTCCTGATGCCAAAGTAAACCTTGGGATCGGCGTGCCGGAGGGAGTGGCGCTGGTAGCCAACGAGGAAGGGATCGGCGATACCTTGACCCTGACGGTCGAAGCCGGACCTGTCGGCGGCGTACCGGCCGGCGGCCAGAGTTTTGGTGCAGCTACCAATGCCGAGGCCATTCTGGACCAGCCTTATCAATTCGACTTTTATGACGGCGGCGGCCTTGATCTCGCCTTCCTGGGACTGGCTGAAACTGATAAACAAGGCAATATCAATGTCAGTAAATTCAAAGGCCGGGTGTCAGGCTGCGGCGGGTTTATCAACATTACCCAGAATGCTAAACGGGTCTTCTTCTGCGGCACCTTTACCGCCGGCGGCCTCAAAGTCCAGGTTGCCGATGGCAAACTGTCTATCCTGAATGAGGGCAAAGCCAAAAAGTTTATCGGGCAGGTGGAACAGATTACCTTCAGCGGTCACTATGCCCAAAAGGTACAACAACCAGTCATGTATATCACCGAGAGAGCCGTTTTTGAGCTGACTCCCGCTGGTATGACCCTTATTGAAATAGCCCCTGGCGTCGATCTGGAAAAAGATATTCTGGCCCAGATGGAGTTCAAGCCAATTATCGCCCCTGACCTGAAACTCATGGACGAACGTATCTTCTGCGCAACGCCCATGGGCCTGGATAAGCAGTAATCAATACAACTAATACTCACTAAAGGATGGTGCACTCAATGCAAGAAGTAGTAATCGTCAGCGCAATGCGTACGGCCATTGGTAATTTTAACGGCTCCCTGGCTTCCGTAGCCGCAACAGACCTTGGCGCTTTAATTATTAAGGCGGCGATCGAGAAAGCCGGCATTAATAAAGAGGCTGTGGACGAAGTCATCTTCGGCAATGTGCTGCAGGCCGGCCTGGGACAAAATCCAGCCCGCCAGGCAGCCATAAAAGCCGGTCTGCCGGTAACGGTTCCTTCTTATACCGTGAATAAGGTTTGCGGTTCCGGCCTGAAAACAGTTAATCTGGCAGCCCAGGCGATCATGACCGGCGACGCGGATATCGTAGTAGCCGGCGGCATGGAGAACATGTCCCAGGCGCCCTATCTTCTGGACAGCAAAGCCCGCTGGGGCTACCGCATGGGTCATGGCAAGCTGACCGATGTTATGATACACGATGGCCTTTGGTGCGCCTTCAACGATTACCATATGGGAATCACGGCCGAAAATGTATCCTCCCAATACAATATCAGCCGCGAGGAACAGGACCAGCTTGCCCATGAGTCTCAGGCCAAAGCCCTCACCGCCATTGAAGCCGGCGCTTTCAAAGCGGAAATATGCCCGGTTGTGATCAAAGGCCGCAAAGGCGATACTATTTTTGACACTGACGAATATCCCAAAGCCGGCACAACCGCCCAATCGCTCTGCGGTTTAAAACCGGCCTTTAAAAAAGACGGTGCAGTTACTGCCGGTAACGCCTCAGGTATTAATGACGGCGCTGCCGCCCTTGTCCTTATGTCTGCCGACAAGGCCGGCGAACTGGGCCTGAAACCACTGGCCCGCATCCGGTCCTTCGCCTCCGGCGGTGTTGACCCTGCCCTCATGGGTATGGGGCCGGTGCCGGCAACCCGCAAGGCACTGACAAAAGCAGGGCTTAGCATCAACGACGTCGAATTAATTGAAGCTAATGAGGCTTTTGCCGCCCAGTTTCTTGCCGTAGGTAAAGAACTTGGCTTCACGAAAGACAAGGTAAATGTCAATGGCGGCGCCATTGCCCTTGGTCATCCGATCGGGGCCAGCGGCGCCAGGATACTAGTTACCCTGCTGCATTCCCTGCAAGCCAGAGAGGCCAAAGTCGGCCTGGCTACCCTGTGCATCGGCGGCGGCCAAGGCGTTGCTACCATCGTCGAACGCATTTAGTTCCATTGGTTAGCGCCACCTCCCTTTTAACCACAAGGGAGGTGGTATATATAATTTACAAGGAGGTCTATACTATGATTTTTGAACTTACCGAAGATCAAAAAATGACACAAAAACTGGTGCGGGAATTTGCTGAGAAGCAGGTTGCCCCAAGTGTTGCCGAACGCGATGAAGCAGCGATTTTTTCGCGCGAGCTGTATGATGCCCTGGGTGAGATGGGGTTAACAGGTATTTGCTTCCCCGAACAGTTCGGCGGCGCCGACGGCGATGTGCTCAGCTACATTCTGGCCGTAGAGGAACTGTCCCGGGTGGACGACGGCATTGGCATCACCCTCTCCGCGACCGTATCGTTGTGTGCCTGGCCGATTTATGCCTTTGGCAGCGAAGAGCAAAAACAAAAGTATCTCGCCCCCCTGCTGGAAGGCACAAAACTGGGCGCCTTTGGTTTGACTGAACCCAACGCCGGTACTGACGCCGCCGCCCAGCAAACCATTGCTGTCTTAGAGGGAGACAACTATGTGCTGAACGGCAGCAAAATTTTCATTACCAACGCCGGCGAAGCAGAAACCTATGTTGTATTTGCCATGACTGACAAAAGCAAAGGGGTAAAAGGAATTTCTGCTTTCATTCTTGAAAAAGGCATGCCTGGCTTCACATTTGGTAAAAAAGAGCACAAAATGGGGATCCACACCTCCATGACCATGGAACTCGTCTTTCAGGATGTCAAAGTACCGAAGGCCAATCTGCTCGGCAAAGAAGGCGACGGCTTTAAAATTGCCATGGCTACCCTGGATGGCGGGCGCATCGGGGTCGCGGCCCAGGCCCTCGGCCTGGCCCAGGCAGCGCTTGACCATGCGGTAAAGTATTCCAAGGAACGGGTACAATTTGGCAAACCAATCGCCAGCAACCAGGCAATTGCCTTTATGCTGGCCGACATGGCTACTAAGGTTGACGCGGCCCGCCTGCTGGTCTACCGGGCCGCCTACCTGAAAGATAAAGGCCTGCCCTATGCCAAAGAAGCGGCTATGGCCAAGCTGTATGCATCCGATGCGGCCATGGCCGTAACCACCGATGCTGTACAAATATTTGGCGGTTATGGTTACAGTCGTGAGTATCCGGTTGAGCGCCTCATGCGCAATGCCAAAATTACCCAGATTTATGAAGGAACAAACCAGGTGCAGCGCATAGTTATTTCCAGCGCGATATTGCGGTAATTTACCGGCTATAACACTTGTCAGCCGGGGGAGCAGGCAATTATCAGCCGCCTCTCCCGGCAACCCTCAAATTAACCACTGCCACTTTTAAACAGGAGGATGTAAGGTCTGATGGAAATAGTAGTTTGCGTAAAACAAGTGCCTGATACCACCGAAGTAAAAATTGACCCTGTTACCAATACATTAATCCGCCAGGGCGTGCCCAGCATTGTCAATCCCTTCGATAAAAATGCCCTGGAGGCTGCTTTGCAGCTTAAAGAGAAACATGGCGGCAAAGTTACCGTCATTACCATGGGCCCGCCGCAGGCCAAGGACGCCCTGAAGGAATGCCTGGCGATGGGTGCTGATGACGCGGTCTTGCTGAGTGACCGGGCCTTTGGCGGTGCCGATACGCTGGCGACCAGCCATACACTGGCTGCCGGAATCAAAAAAATAGGCAATATCGACATCATCCTCTGCGGCAAACAGGCCATTGACGGCGACACCGCCCAGGTAGGCCCCGAGATTGCCGAGCATCTTGCCATTCCGCAGGTCACCTATGTGTCTAAGATTGAAGCCGACGGCAACAAGCTCCGGGTAGAGCGGGAACAGGAGGAAGGGTATGAAGTGATTGAAGTCTCTACACCGGTTATGCTGACGGTAGTCAAATCAATTAACGACCCCCGCACCCCCACTGTTAAGGGCACAATGAAAGCCAACCGCCGGGAAATCCCTGTCTGGACGGTAAACGATGTATCGGTAGAAGTCGAGAAAATTGGTCTCAAAGGCTCACCTACCCAGGTACGTAAAATCTTTACCCCCAAACAGCGTACCCAGGGGGAAATCATTCAGGCAGATACCGCCCGGGCGGCGGCAGCGCAGTTAATTCAAAAACTGTCTGATGCCAAGATCGTTTAGGGGGGTTAAATAATGGCAGTAAAAGTAATTGCTGAACAATGTATTGGCTGTACCGCCTGCGTGGGCACCTGCCCGTTCGGCGCTATCATCATGGAAGACGACAAAGCGGTCATCACCGAGGCGTGTACGGCCTGTGGCGCCTGTGTGGATGTTTGTCCGGTCGGGGCTATTATCCGCGAAGTGGAGGAAAAATCCGTAGCGATTGACAAAGGCCTGTATAAAGGCGTTTGGGTCTATATTGAACAAGTAAACGGCAGCATCCGCAATGTAAGCCACGAGCTGTTAGGGGAAGGTCGCAAGCTTGCCGACGCAATGGGGCAGGAACTGGCGGCCGTGCTGATTGGCCAGAATGTGTCAAACCTCACCAAAGAGATCTTCGCCAGCGGCGCCGATAAAATTTATGTCGTGGAAGGCCCTGAATTCAGGCACTATTCCACCGACGGCTACACTATTACCTTCACTGACCTGATTAATACCTACCGGCCTTCTGTTATCCTGATGGGTGCAACCAATGACGGCCGGGACCTCGGCCCCCGGGTCGCCTGTCGCGTAGGCACCGGCTTAACCGCCGACTGCACCAATTTAGATATTGATGAGGCAACCGGGCTGGTTGCCTGGACCCGGCCGGCTTTTGGCGGCAACATTATGGCGACCATTCTGTGCCCTGACCACCGGCCGCAGATGGGCACCATCCGTCCGAAAGTATTTAAGCGCCCTGATCAGGATTTCTCCCGCACCGGGGAGGTGATTCAGGTAGCCAGCAAAGTACAGCCCGGTGATATCCGGACAAAGCTTATCGAAGTGATTCAGGGCAGCACCGTTGCCTGCAATCTCGAAGAAGCCGAATTCATTGTTGCCGGCGGGCGGGGTATCTGCAAGCCGGAAAACTTTAAGCTGATTGAAGAGCTGGCAGCGGTTCTGGGCGGAGCCGTCGGTGCTTCCCGCGCAGCCGTTGACGCCGGCTGGATACCGGCTTTAAACCAGGTTGGCCAAACAGGCAAAACCGTCGGCCCTAAAGTATATATCGCCTGTGGCATCTCCGGTGCTATCCAGCACATAGCCGGCATGTCCTCTGCCGATATTGTTATCGCTATCAATAAAGATCCGGATGCCCCCATCTTTAAGATGGCCGACTATGGCATTGTCGGCGATGCCCTGGAAGTAATTCCGGCCCTGATTGCTGAATTTAAGAAAATCAAAGCCTCCGGCTAACATGCCGAATTTATAACAGGGAGTGTTGTTTATGGTACAAGACGTAAAATTTGCTGACATCAAGGTGGGCGACAAAGCCAGTATGGCTAAGACCGTAAGCGAATATGACGTGTATTCCTTTGCCGGTCTCAGTGGTGACTTTAACCCGGTACACATCAATGCCGAGTTTGCCAGAAATTCTATGTTTAAAGAGCGCATTGCCCACGGCATGCTGTCAGCCGCCTTTATCTCCGCCTTGCTTGGTACAGCCTTGCCTGGCGCCAACACAATTTACCTGGCTCAGGAGCTGGCCTTTAAGGCGCCGGTCAAAATCGGCGACACCGTGACCGCCACCGTCGAGGTTATTGAAAAAATTGATGCCAAAAACCGTCTGATCTTAAAAACCACAGTCACCAACCAGGAAGGAACTGTAGTTATCGACGGCAAAGCCACAGTAATGAAAAGAGACTAACGGGGGTAGTTTATGGACATTAGAAAAGTATTAATCATTGGCGCCGGTCAAATGGGCAGCGGTATTGCTCAGGTAATGGCCCAGGGCGGCCTTACTGTAATTATCAGAGACATTAATGAGGAGTTTGTGCAGAAAGGCATAAACTCGATTGCTAAAAACCTTACCCGGGCTGTTGACAAAGGCAAGCTGACTGCTGACGAAAAAACAGCTACTATGAATCGGATTACCGGTGCAGTGGAGCTGACTGCCGATATCTGCGCCGTTGATTTAGTTGTGGAAGCAGCGGTAGAGAAAATGGATATTAAAAGAGAGATCTTTCAACTGCTGGATAAATTGTGCCCGGCGGACACAATCCTGGCAACAAATACCTCTTCCCTGCCGGTCACGGCGGTTGCCGCCACGACCGGCAGGGCCGACAAGGTCATCGGTATGCACTTCTTCAATCCCGCGCCGGTCATGAAACTTGTGGAAATCATCAACGGTCTGGCAACCTCACAAGCCACCTTTGACAAGGTCGAGGCATTAGCCCGCCAATTAGGTAAAGAACCGGTCAAAGTTGAAGACTTCCCCGGCTTCATCGGCAACCGCATCATGATCCCCATGATAAACGAGGCTGTCTATGCCCTGATGGAAGGCGTAGCCAGTGCCGAAGACATTGATACCGTGGCCCGGCTCGGTTTTAACCATCCGATGGGGCCGCTGGCACTGTCTGATCTGATTGGCAACGATACCGTACTGTCGATTATGGAGGTCCTCTATGCCGGCTATGGTGACCCCAAATACCGTCCCTGCCCGCTGCTCAAGAAAATGGTCCAGGCCGGCTACCTTGGCCGCAAAAGCGGCAAAGGCTTCTTTGAATATTCCCGCTAAACATAATTAATGCTAATAAACTACCCCTGCGCCAGGCCGGCTATCTCCCGGCCTGATCTCCAGGGGTAGTTTTATTAGCGGCCAGCTCTTGGACTAACGCCGCCGGCTTAAACCATATTAGCAATATTCTCCACTTCATTAGCAGTAGCCGTCAGCTCCTGCATCGTTTTGCCAATTTGTTCGGTAGCCGAGGCCTGATGCTCGCTCAATTGCGCGGTACTGCCAATGACGTCAACCACCGCAATCGCTTCCTGCTCAATATTCTGCAGGATTTTTTTTATATCATTAACCGACTGGGAGCTATTAACCGCCATTTTGCGTATCTCTTCAGCAACCACCGCAAAACCGCGGCCCTGCTCCCCGGCCCGCGCGGCTTCAATGGCGGCGTTAAGCCCCAGCAGATTGGAATTTGCGGCAACATCACTCACAAATTTTAAAATTTCATCGGTCTTATTAATCTCCGTGATAACACGCTCGCTGCCGCCCTTCACCTTGACCAGCTCCTGGGCCAAACGGCTGGCCGAGGCAGCCAGTTCCTCGGTAGTTGCGGTTATTTCTTCAGTCATAGACGCAATCGTATGGGCCGCATTGTGTAAAGCCTCTTCGGTCATCAGACTGATTGCCATACCCACTACGCCGGCAAGGGTCCCGTCCTCCTCCACGACCGGCCGGACAATGGAGCGCAGCTTAACACCATACAGGTGCTCGGGAATTAATGTTTTTACGATCTCCCTGGTCGCAAGACAGTTTTTTACCGAGGTTCCCGGGGCCGGCTCCCCCACTTTTACATTGGCCTGAAATGTTTTGGCTTCCGTGTAATGAATAATAATTCCCTCGGCATTGGCCACCAATACGGAACAGTCAAACGCGTTCAGATCCCGGTACAGCTCGGCGGCGGCAATTGCGGCTGCCAATTTATTCATAATTAGGCGCCTCCCTTATTATCTTCTGAAATACCTGTATGCTTTATCTAGTTGTTTGTTCGTCTAGACAAGTCCCTATACAAAATACGTCATATTACTCCATTTTTCCTGCCTGATTTCAAAAATATTCGCAATTATCATTTATTTTTTTTTAAGCCGCCGGCAAAGATCTGCTAATCCGACCCACGGTCCCAGCTCCGAGGTATAAAATATAACCTTTTTATAAATAATTAACATATTCAGGAAGGATATTGCGGGTTTACCGAGAAATAAGTTATTTAAAAATAATATATATTAAATACAGAGGTGAGCCAATTGAAAATTTTAGTTGTCTATTATTCATTGTATGGTCATGTGCATCGTATGGCGGAAGCGGTTGCCAGCGGTATCCGCGAGGCTGGGGCCGAAGCCGTTTTACGCCGGGCTCCGGAAACATTAACCACTGAAATTCTGGAGAAAATGGGAGCTCTTGAAGCCCAAAAGACATTCAGCCATATTCCGGTTTGTACGCTTGATGAACTGGCAGAAGCTGACGCTATCATCTTTGGCACGCCAACCCGGTTTGGCAATATGTGCGGACAGATGCGCCAGTTTCTGGATGCCACCGGGCAGTTATGGCAGCAGGGCAAGCTGGTCGGCAAGGCGGGCAGTGTGTTTACCAGTACAGCCACTCAGCATGGCGGGCAGGAATCAACGATTCTTAGCATGCATATTACCCTTTTGCATCATGGCATGGTCATTGTTGGCTTGCCTTACACCTTTGCCGGGCAATCCAGCATTGATGAAATGACTGGCGGTTCCCCGTACGGAGCCACAACCATTGCCGGCGGCCGCGGTGAAAGACTGCCCAGTGCCAATGAACTCGCCGGGGCGGCATTTCAGGGAAAACATGTGGCAACCATTGCCCGGAAACTTAATAATAAATAATAAATCCACCGGATTTAACAAAAATAGAAGGCTCCCGTTCAACTGAAGTGCCCCCTGTCAAGTAGACCGAGCAAAAAAAGAAAAGCATGGTATTGAAAATGGATGCCCCAAGGCGTCCGTTTTCATTTTTACGGCACTATGCTGCAGCCAAGAGTAAAGCACGTAACTCCAGCGGTGCGAGGCCGCCCAGCTTTTCTTGGAAGCGTCTGTTGTTGTAAAAACGGATGTAGTCGTCAATCGCGTTTTTGAGGGTGTCATAGTCAAGGAATCTGTGAAGGTAATACATTTCGGCTTTCAAAGTGCCCCAAAACGCCTCCATTGGGCCGTTGTCAATGCAGCGCCCAACGCGGGACATGCTCTGTATCATACCCTGAGCGTCAAGTTTCGCCTTGAATACTCTGTTCGTATACTGGAATCCCCGGTTACTATGAAACAGAGGTTTTGCGTTTGGGTATTTTATGGCGGCTTCATCGAACGTTCAATGGCCTTCCCGTAGTCCTTATTGTTGGCTATGCAATAGCTGACAATCTCAATGCGTTCCTCTATTGTCGTCTTGCGGCTTTTTACCATGTAGATCGCACCCCCACTATTTGGCTGCTTGAAGTCTTCATGGTCATTATACCGCTTGATCCACTTCTGTAAAATAGCATCGCAACTAATATCGTATCGTCTACAAATATCCCTCAGAGAACCCTGCCCAGATTGATACGCCATTACCGCTTCTTTCTTAATTTCTGGTGCGTATTTGCGCCATCGCTCAGACGGAATTAAACCGTCAACTCCCCGTGTTTCATACAATCGTGTCCATTCTCTCAATCGGTATTTCTTAATCCCATATTTTTGCGCTATCTCACTCGGACCTATTTCCCCAGATAGATAGGCTCTGACCAATTCCACTTTCTTTTCTGATGGCAATTTCCCTTTATGGGGCATAAAATATGCTCCCCTTTCCATATACAGTGTTTTTTTATTTCCACTGTCTACTTTAAGGGGAGCATATCAAACAAGCGGGAGCCTTCTATTAAAGTTGTTTCTCACTGATGTAGCTAGCCGGCAGTTGCCAGCTCCAGCTTAGCCATGATTTCTCCGTAGATATCTTCCCAAACCACAATTTGTGTTTTGGCAAAGCCGTTAAATACCGTTGCTGAGGCGGATGTATAGGCCCCACAATTAGGCACAAGTATCAGATCCCCAATCTCCAGGGCCACAGTCAGCTTATCCCGGAACATAACATCCAGTGAATCACAGCTGGGCCCGGCAAAGGTAGCCTGGATACGCTTGCCGGTCTTAAAGGTCTCAAGCTCAAAGTCCCAGTGGTCAAAAATAACCCCTGAAAACGTACCATATAACCCATCATCAAGGAAATACCACTGTTGATTATTCCGCACCGTAGTGCCGATAACCTGGGTAATCAGATTGACGGCCGTACCGCAGATATGCCGGCCTGGTTCCGCCCAGATCTCAGTATCGGGAAAATATTGTTTAACCGCTTTGTAAATGCCGGCAGCCATAGCGGCTACATCCGGTTCCTCGGTTAACGTCGGAATGGGAAAACCGCCGCCGATATCAAGGATGCGCAGGTTTAGCCCCTGCTTGTTGGCAGCATCAAAAAGCCGGCGGCAGAGGCTAAGTGCTTCCAGGTAAGCCTCAGTGCCTGTTGATTGGCTGCCAACATGAAAGCACAGCCCGGCAACGTCCAGGCCGGCAGCCTGAGCCTTCAGCAGCAGCTCCAGGGCCTCCTCCGGGTGAGCCCCGAATTTTTTATTAAGATCGACCAGGGCCCGGGGATTATCCACCCGGATCCGCAATAACACGGTGCCGCCAGGTACAGCTGCCGCCATCTTGCTGATTTCGCTCTCGCTGTCAAAGGTAAACTTATTGACGCCAGTTTCACAGGCCACCTTCAGCCCGTTTACCGTTTTCACCGGATTGGCATATACCAGACGCTCGGCATCAATCCCTAAATGATGCAGCATTCGCATCTCGCCGTCAGAGGCGACATCAAAATAGCCGCCAAGCGAACTAAGTTTCCGGACAATGCGCTCATCCGGATTTGCTTTGACGGCGTAATATATCTTTACGCCAGGCATGTTTTCTGCCAGCAAATTATAATTACGTTCAATTTGTTCCAAAGATAGCACCAATAACGGAGTGCCGTAGCTATCAGCCAGTGCCTTGACAGCAGCCTGGGATAACCTGAAATATTTCACTTATCATCGCTCCTTTTAACAACAATATTTTCGCTAAAAGCACTCTATGATTGTAACATAACTGCCCCAAAGTGCAAGTAAATTTTTTTAAAAAACAAAACCCGCGTACCCCATTAGGATACGCGGGAAAATCACTTATTAATCCTGCAATAACTACGCAGTTTTACTGTGCTTTTGCAGCAGAATGCTGCGGGGACTGACACCACGATTGATTAGGCCGGCGGCATAGGTTTTGTATTCATCAATTTTTTCCATTACCCGCAAGGAAGGCTCCGGGTCACCGTAGATACACCACAAGCCCCGGCAACTTAAACATTCGTCTCCCTGCCCCATAAAACCCAGCACATCCTTGAGGGGAATTCCCAGCAGAAGCCCGATTTCGTGCGGGCAGCCCTGCTGATACCGCTGCTTAAGACAATTCATATTCTCCCATAAAGGACAGTCCGACCGATACCCAAATGCTGATAAAAACCGGCAGTGCTCTGTTTGCTGTAAACAGCCGGACAGGCTGTCAGGATGATAGAACAAAACGGTAAGACTGTTAACCGTCTCCCGTACAATCGCCCACTCAATATCTGATTGCCGAAAAAAGGTCGGCCCGAACTTACGCCAAAAAGTTAGCCGGTGAAATCTGCGGCTGTCAGCAAAGGTTAATAACGTTGCGGGCTTTTCCCCATAGATGGTTGGAGCCAGTTCCACAACCAGCCATTTAAAAAAATAAGTGGGATTATTTTGGTTTTCAAACTTTAATAAGGATTCTCCGGTTTGCCTGTATAGCACACGCCGCCTCCTTCCATTATCCCTTTTTACATAGTATGCTGCAAATAAGTGAAAGGCTTATGTAATGATTATCATTATCATTTGTATTTAGTATAACGCGTACCGGTTATATTGTCAATCGGCAGGGTGTGGATAACGAAGCGGTTTAAAAATGATATTGAGATTTTAAACATTCCGGATAAAATAGAGTTATAACACCAAGCTAACAATAAATTAATTGACGAAAGGCTGTGTTACAGCATGAAACCTGTGTCTCTCGCTTACGGAAAAGCCGGTCTCGAAATCATGGTTCCTGATCGGGCAGTCATTATTGAACCTAAGTCTTTAGCCGGATTAAGCAATGAAAAAGCCGCTGTGCAGAAAGCCCTTCGCCAACCGACAGCAACAGCGGCTCTCAAAGACCTGGTAACCCCCGCCGATACTGTGGCTATTGTCATTTCGGACATGACCCGCCCCACGCCCAATCATAAACTTGTCCCCTGGCTGCTGGAAGAACTCGCCCATGTCCCGCGGACAAATTTTGTCATCATTAACGGCCTTGGCAGCCATCGCGCCAATACCCAGGCAGAACTGCTGCAGATGCTGGGGCCGGAAGTTGTCAATACGGTCCGCATTATTAATCACAACGCCTTTGCGCCGGAAGAATTGGTACTGGCCGGAAAAAACAGCTACGGCTCTGATGTTTATTTGAACAAGACCTACGTGAATTGTACATTTAAGATCGTGACCGGTTTTATCGAACCGCATTTCTTTGCCGGCTTCTCCGGCGGCCCGAAGGGGATCTGTCCCGGCGTTGCCGGGATAGCAACAATCCAGGACTTTCATAATGCCCGGATGATTGGCAGTAAACACAGTACCTGGGGTATTATCGACGGCAATCCGGTCCAGGATGCCGCCACCCAAAACTGCCTGCTGACCAAGCCTGATTTCATGCTTAACGTAACCTTAAATGGCAAAAAAGAAATTACCGGCGTCTTTGCCGGTGAACTGATTGCCGCCCATCGGGCCGGCTGCGCCTTTGTAAAACAGCACGCCATGTACCCTGTGGATCACCCCTTTGATATTGTCATTACCACTAATTCCGGGTATCCACTTGATCAAAACCTGTATCAAACGGTCAAAGGCCTGAGTGCTGCTGCCCAGGTCGTTAAACAGGGCGGCGCTATTTTATCCTGTTCAGAGTGTTCGGATGGTGTACCCGATCATGGCAATTTCGCCAGGATTCTTAAAATGAGACCTACGCCCCCAGAGCTGCTGGCAATGATTAACAACCCTGAATTTCGGGTGTTTGATCAATGGCAGGTCCAAGCCCAGGCCATGATTCAGAGTAAAGCCGACTGCTATTTATATTCCAGCCTTGATCCCCAGACAGTACACGACGCCAAGCTTATTCCGGTAACCAGCCCCGGTGATGCCCTTACAGCCCTATTGCAAAAGAAGCCTGCTGCCAGCATTGCGGTACTCCCCTTGGGGCCGCTGACCATTCCCTATCTAAGTTAATTGGCGGCTACCGCTACGGTCCACCCCCCTGAACCGCAGCCGGGAAAATAAGGAAGCAGGCCCCCCGGCTGCGGCTGGACTCGCGATTCGCTTAAGACAAGATTGTTTAGGCACGTTTTTCCAGGGCCTGGATAAGAGTGCAAAACTTATTTACTAAATCAGGATCAAATTGCTTGCCGGCACAGCTAAGCAGTTCGGCCACTGCCGCTTCTTTACTCATGGCCCGGCGGTAAGGGCGGTCACTGGTCATTGCGTCAAAGGCATCGGCAATGGACAACATCCGGCAGGCAAGCGGAATAGCCTCACCGGCCAGCCCCAGTGGATAACCATGGCCGTCCCACCATTCATGATGCTTAAGTATCCAATCGGCAATCGGCACTAAATCCGGCGCCGCCATCGCTATACGATACCCAATCTCACAATGCTGACGCATGGTAACCCATTCTTCAGCCGTCAAACGGCCGGCCTTAAATAATATACTGTCCGGTATGCCGACTTTGCCAATATCATGAAAACGGGCGAACAGCCTAAGGTCGGCAATACTGGTTGCCGGCAGCGCAACCAGCCCGGCAAAGGCTTCTATCAGATCCTGCAGTCTGTCCCCGTGCCCCTCAGTGATATAATCACGGGCTTCCAGCGCCTTCATCAGCGCCTTAACAAGCGCACTGCGCGTACTGTTATGACGGTGGAGTTTTTCCCGGTACATGCTGTCATCGGCTTGTTTTAGTAGCGCATGTATGTCCAGGGGGGGCTGGGCGCATACAGCCAGTCCCATGGATAAGCTAATCGGCACTGTAGGGTTGTGGGAATTATAAACCTCAATCCGCTCACGGATCTGCTGGCTGCAGCTTACAATTCCCTTTACTGAATTGCTATGCAGGAGAATAGCAAATTCATCCCCCCCGATCCGGGCGATCAGATCGCCCGCTCTGCAGCAATTCGTCAATATGCCGGCGACCACCTGCAGAATTTGATCACCGGTCACATGCCCCAGCATGTCGTTGACCATCTTCAAACCATCGACATCGCACATGATGATCCCGGCCGCACCATCATCCAGGAGCTGAATCCGTTTGATTTGTTCCTCAAAAAATGCCTTATTATATACCTTTGTTAACGCATCCTGCAGGCTTAGAAACTCCAGCTGCGCTTCCATACGCTTGCGCTCGGTAATAGTGCGGTTAATTGCCAGCACTTCGTCGTCACTGCTGCTGACAATCCGCACCTCATAATGCTCAACCTTACCATGAACAGTAAGCTGATACTCAAAGCTCTGAATATCGCCGCCGGCCAGGACCAATTCCGCGCTCTGCAGTATTTTCGCAGCAATCTCCGCCGGAAATATTTCAAACACCGTTTTGCCAATAAACCGGTTAGACGGCATAAATAATTGTTCTTTACCTGCTTTATAATCAACAACTGTACCATCGTGTTTAAGCAGGAACAGGGGATCGGGAATAGCATTGATTAGGGCCTGATTACTGGCGGAAGAAGCCCGCAGCGCTTCTTCCGCCAGCCTGCGCTCCTGCAATTCCTGCTTGTAGGAGCTGACAAGGGTAGCATTATCCAGGGCAATGGCCGCAAGATCACCAAAGCGCTGCAACAAAGCGACCTCATGCTCCGCCAGGCATCGCCCCTGTTCCGAGAATGCGAGCCCAAAGGCGCCAATTACTTTTAGCCCTCGCCGGAGCGGAATAATAATAAAATAGTGAGTGTTATCCAAAACCGGATGGCGTAAGCGGTGTTCCCAGGTAGTATAGTCTCTGGCAATTGCCAGCTTCCCGGTACGGTAGACCCTGCCCAGCAGCCCTTCGGTTACCTTGATTCGCCTGGTTGCCGCCTCAGCAAAAGAGCCCACGGCAACTTTGCGGTCAAAAACACCCGCTTTTTCATCTACCAGCGATATAAAACCATCATGGGTACCAATCAGTTGGGTCGCACTCTCGACAATCATTGCCAGCACATCGTCCAGGTCAATTTTATGCATCAGGCCTACAGCAATATCATTCAATGAAGTTAAAATCACATTTTGCCGGCTAATTATTATTTCTTTTGCGGCCAACTCATCAAACCGGCAGCTTAACTCTGCCTGTGATGCCAGTAATTCTTCATAGGCTGCGGTAAGCTCTTTATGCAAAACACTGGATTTTTTTTCCGTTGCCTGCACCGTTTCCAGCATGACAGCTTCGGAAATATCACGTATAGTACTAAACACAGCATGGCCCTCCGGTAATTGAACTAGCTGAGAATTAACCTCAACAGGAAATCTCGCACCATTACGCCGCATATGGAATGTTCGGAATACAATACCCTGCTGCCGGGCGGCTTCCCTTTGCTCACAGATCAAAAAAATTGTATCAGGAGACCGCAATTCGTAAATATTCATCATCTGGAGCTCATGTATAGAATAACCATAGGCGTTGGCAGCTGCCTGATTGGCTTCCATAATTTTTCCATGTATACTGACAACCAAAATAATATGCCGTGACTGCTTAATTAAACTTCTGTATAATACAACATCCTTACTGTCGAGCATATTCACACTATCCTCTGTTGGCATCATTCCGGTATCCTCCAACGTTTCTCCCGGCCTCAGTATTGGGGCTTATGTTACACTGTTTTAAAAAAAACACCGCTTCTGCCGGCGGTCTGAGCTTTGGCTGTGGCCCTCAGCTTGTTAACTTCGTGTAAAAGCCTTTCCAACTCAACATAAAGCACCGAGACATCACCGGCGGTTTCATCTTTTTCCCACTCCCGGATTTGCTGTAATTTTTTTTCGATCTTATCAGTAAGATCATTTTCCTGTTGATTTGCACTATACCTACTCCCCATCACCGCTCTCCTTTAATAATAGATTGTCTCCCCATATCATAAAGGTACCCTTTTCTGTTCTGCGCAAAGTTACATTGAACCACTATTAATATAACAGGCTTTATCTATAAAAATCATGACAAAAAATAGCTTTTGGCCATTTTCTTGGTCTGTTATAAAAATTAGCTTCGCCCCGCACCCGGCCGCCGGGTGCCGCCGCTACCCCTGGTTAGTGATATTCAGCCGGTAGCCGACGCCCCGTACAGTGCTGATCATGATCGCCCGGGACAAAACCGCGACTTTTTTTCTCAGTTGTTTAACCAATGCATCCGCACTATTCGGCACAGCTTCACCAGGACCCCATATATGGCTGAGAATAGTCTCCCTGGCCACGGCTCTTTCCCGGTGCTTAAGCAACAGTTCTAACAGCTGGCCTTCCTTTTTGGATAAGCGGATGCAGCCGGCGGCAAACGACAGTACTCGTACCTTGGGAACATAGGAAAGCCCATTATACTCATAATTGCCTGTCCAGCTCCCGGAAACCCGTCGTGTTAAGGCGTTTAGCCGGGCCAGCAGTTCAATAAAGGAAAACGGTTTTACCAGAAAATCATCAGCCCCGCATTCCAGGGCTGTTAACCGGTTCTGAACCGTGTTCCGGTGAATAAGCAGCAAAATCGGCGCTTTTACACCTTGCTGTCGTAGAATTTTAAGAACAGATACTCCTTCCTCCAGGCCAAGAATAATGGCATCATAATGATCATATGACAGAAAGCTGCTTGCTTGTTCACTATCCTCACTCCAATCAACTTCAATTCCATTGGTCGTCAACCCATTGTTTATCATGCGTGCAGTGAGCGGTTCATCTTCAACCAACAAAATTCGCATGGCTTCTTTTTCCTTCAACATTCAATCTTCCCAGCGAAGTACGAACCCGCTTCCTCTTTCATTCTCAATGCTGCAGCAAAAACGGAAAGGTTCGAGGCGCCGTCGCAATTGAGCGACTAACGGGTCAACAGCAGCAAGTGACACCGATTTCTCTTTCCAAATGGCCACCGCCAGGTGTTCCCGCGAAACCGGCTGCCCCTTACAACGCAATAGGATTTCGAATAAAGTTGCTTCCTTTTTTGACAGATGAACCACTTGCTCTCCGGCAACAAGCGTCCTTTCGCCATAGCGATATTCTATTGTAGCGGACTTGGTAATAACGGCCTCATCAATAGAGTGGGTACGACGTATCAGGTTTTGAATTCTGGCCAACAGTTCAGGAAATACACAGGGCTTGGCAATATAATCATCAGCACCGCAGTTCAGGCCGGTAACACAATCATCTACGGTGTCGCGGGAAGTCAACATAATAATAGGCACGTAGTTTCGCTGCCGCCGTAATAAACTGCATATTTCGATACCGTCGCAGCCTGGTAGTATCCAATCAAGCAGCAGCAGATCAAATTTATGACTGCTGCACATTATTATTGCTTCATAACCGTCCTTAACCCACTCAACCTCCCAGCCGGCTTTTGTCAGCTGCAAGACCAACATCTCGCCGGTAAAGGGATCATCCTCTGCCATCAGAATACGCATCCGTTAGACACCTTCTTTACATATATCACCATACTCATTATAAATTACGCAATCTTATAAAATCATGAAAGTCTGCTGTTTTTCACTGTTCTTTATAGATTTTTTCTATTAGATAGTGGTATTCTGCCACTACAGCCTGCAATTTGCCGCTATACTTCCCCTCTGCTGCCTGCAGACTTTTTTCCAAAACAATCGCCGCCTGCTGCAAACGCGGGGCCGCAAAACTGCCGGCCGCCCCTTTGAGAATATGAACCAGGCGTTTTCCCTCACGCCACTGACCAGCCCCGATTGCTGCGGTCAACTCAGTCAGCAGCGGTCCTATTACACTTGGAAAGCGCTGGATACATTCCTGAAAGGTAGCCCGGTCGTTACCTACATACGCAAGCAGTGTAGCTGCGTCAAAAACAATATCTGCCGGTATCTCAGCGGCCAGCGGGCATGCCGTTGTATCTGTCAGCAGTTCATACAGCTGTAATGCCGTAAAGGGTTTCACCAAATAATCATTCATACCGGCCTTAAGGCACCGCTCCCGTTCATCAGCCAGCGCCCCTGCCGTCAGTGCCACAATAAAAACATCCTTGTTATTCGCTGTTTCCGGCGATCCGCGCAGCAGCCGGACGGTCTCATACCCATCCAGGCCCGGCATTTGTATGTCCATCAGGACGACATCATATTTCTTATTTTTCAATTTGCTCAAAGCGTCCCGTCCATCCACGGCAACATCAGCATCTGCGCCCATTTGCGCTAATAATTGCGCAACAATTCTGCGGTTCATCTCATTATCATCCACTAATAAAACCCGTAAACCCTTAACCACAGCCTCAGCCAGCGACCAGCCTGCCGTACTGTCCTTAATCAGGCTGCCGGGCTTTAACGGCAGAGAAAACGAAAAGGTAGACCCCTGCCCCATATGACTGTTAAAAGATAATTTCCCGCCCATCTTTTCGACCAGCAGTTTGACAATAGATAAGCCCAGCCCGATGCCGCCGTAATGTTTGGCCGCAGCAGCATCAATCTGATAAAAGCGTTCAAAAATCAGCTCCTGGTTTTCCGGCAATATCCCCGGTCCCGTATCTGATACAGAAAATGCCAGCAAAGGCGAGCCGCCCGCTTGACCGGCAGCCTGAGTAACCCGCAGCACCACCTGGCCGGAAACAGTAAATTTAACGGCATTATCCAGCAGATTTGTTAAAACCTGTCTGATTCGGACACTGTCACCCACTACCCAGGCCGGCAAAATGGGATCGATAGAGGTTTCTAGTATCAAACCCTTGGCCTGGGCTTTGGCTTTGATCAGGAGTGAAGTAGACCGTATTAAGTCGGCCAGGGAGAATACTTTTTCCTCAATCCGGATTACATCAGCTTCTAAGCGAACAAAATCAAGAACATCGTCCAGGATTGTTACCATCGATTTGGCGCTGGCCTGGATGTCCCGCACCTGCTCGGCAATTGCGGCCGGCAAAGACTTGGCCAGCAGCAACTCCGAGCTGATCAATATTCCCGTCATCGGTGTCCGCACCTCATGGCTCAGATTCGCCAAAAATTCTGTTTTTGCCCGGGCTGCTGCTTCGGCCGAGTTCCTGGCAGCCTGCAGCTCCGCCTCCCGGTTCCGGTTCCACAAGGCCGCGGCCAGGATTTTACCCAATTGTTCCGCAACTTCAAGCTCTGCCTCCGTATAGCCCTGGACCGAATTAGCGAGCATAATATGGCCCAGTAAGGCTTCCTTACATATTGCCGGCACAATCAGGTAATTTTTTAAGGGGAGCGCGGCACCGAACACCTCTTTTAACAGCGGCCGGGCCCCCGGGTTATTCGTATAAAAAGCAGCAGTCCCGGTCTCCTCCCGCAGCGGGCGGAGAGCGTCCCCGGCCGGGTCATCAACTAAAGCAATACAGCCCTGGGTACTGCCTGTTAACAATTTTGCCTGGGCCAGCACCAGCTGATATAGTTCACCGCTTGTAATATCGGGATTAATAATTGCCGTCGCTAACGCGGCCAGAGCCCCCTTATTTTTAACGCGCTGGGCTAACCGGGCCTTAGACTCAGCCTGCACCGGCTGACCCGGCTTCCACTCCGGTTCACCCTCCGCAAGCTTGCGGACAACCCCAACTATAACCGGCTTCATGCCTATCTTTTCACTATAAAGATTCACTTGGGCCGGAAACAGCCTATGGTTCTTACAACGGTGAAGGCTGCTGAAGGTAATCCCGCCTCTGGCAGCCATACCGAGCCGCGCAGCCATGATTTCCTGCTGCTGTTCAGCCTGCAATGCAGCAATATTCATAGTTACCAACTCTGCGCGCGAGTAACCATAGCTATATTCGGCCGCAGGATTAGCCTCCATAATCCTGCCGTCTTCAGGGTCAATCAGCAACAGGCTATCCTGGCTGTGGACAAAAAATAGCCGCCACTTACGTAACTCTTCCTGAGCAGCCTGCCTGGCCGCAGCCTCAGCTGCCAGCAGCGTGCTAAGCCGTTGCAGCTCCCCCGCCCTTTGAGCCTGTCCGGCTTCATTGTCAATAACGCAGGCCTGGCTGCCGCCGGCGGCACCTGCCGACATAGCCTGGCTCATGGGGCTTATGTCCTGTAACAGCTTTTTTTTATCCTCATGGAGCACCTTACCAGCCAGTAAGCCGATTGCTGCCAATAACTCCATCATTGCCGGATTAAAATGGTCAGCATGTACATCAACCGCCTGAATTAGACCAAGCACCGCCGTATGATAAACAATAGGTACAAAAACACCACTGCAATAGCCGGCTTTAGCGCAGGCACCCTTGTACATTTTTCGCTCAGCCTTGGATAAAGTCTTGGCAAAAACGGCAGCATCATGAATCACCACAGAGCCGGCAGGACTCGCCAGCGCCTGCTCGCAAGGCAATAATCCGTTCCTGACAAGCCGCGAGCAGATGCACTCTTCCCGTATATGAAGCCGGTTTTCCGCCGTCACGAACTCGCAGCGGTAACCACTATAGGCCTGATACGGTAAATACCCGCTGCCCTGCAGCACCCGGATACCGGCAGCGTTGCACTGACAGGCCTGGCGGATGAGTTCGACCAGTTTATCTAAGAATTCTTGTGTAGATTCGGCGATACTAAGAATATGCAGCAAAGACCGCGTGACCTGAAGCTGGTCATATAAGCTGCCAATCGCCAAGTCAGACTTACAACTCTTTTTTAATTCCCGGAGTTTATCGTCCACGCAAGTAGTCACCCTTCTTCCTATTGTCTCATTAACTTCCCTGCCATTTATCCCCTTAAATGTTAATACATTACGGTTTTCGCTATTTTTAATTAAACATTTTTCGACAATACCCTCTATCACGCTGCCAAAATCATAGGAATCGCTGATTTAGACCGGTTTCGCCCCTGACAAGGATGAGTAATAGCCGCTTGAATTAAAATGGCTTTCAGGAATTATTTACCTGAAAGCCATTCTCGACCGTTTCAGAGCGCAACTTAGTTATCATTAGAAAAACTTGGCTTATGCCAAGTCGTTTAAGACGACGGCAGATGCCGCCGGTGCCCTTTAGGGTATAGATTCTGCTTATCCCTTAGATTATGGCCTTGAATTTTATAAATTCTGCTGGGTTAGAAAAAAGGAGCGTGACGGTCATTTCCGCCAGCGCTCCTGGTTGCCTAATTGGCCGCTAACTGTCAGCCTGATCCCGGACCGCCCTGGCTTCATGCCAGGCATTCCGCGCCAGGTTTGTTACCCGTGGTTCGAGCTTAGCGGCCGGACTGCCGACAACCTTAGACAAATATAATAACGCTTTGTCGGTCTGACCGGTACGCCGGGCCAATTCACCAATTAAATAGGTAACTGCCGCTTCACTCAGCGTACCTATGGGTAAGCGCTCCCGCATCAGGGCCTGCTCATAGTATTCACCGGCTTTGGCCAGAGCGTTTTGTTCGTCCTCCTGCTCTTCCCCCTCACGATATACCCAGCTGAGTTTCAGGTATAATTCCGCCAGCCTGCTGGCCGGGGCAGAAATAAGGTCGGCAAAGAAAATCGCCAGCTTGTACGTGGCAATGGCCTGGGTATGTGTGCGCTCGCCCTCAAAGTTAACCTTGACATCCCGCCCGGCCAAAAAGGCGGCAATCTTATCCCTGGCGGCAGAAGACGCCACGTCGAAGCAGGTGTCTTCCGCTGCATAGCCGCAGTGGGAACACACCCAAATTGTGTAATAATAAGGTTTGACCTCCTGAAAATAGGCGCAAAAATCAGTATCCTGCTTTATCATAACCTGCCGGCCGCGCAACCGGGTAACAGTAAAATTGTTCTCACATATCGGACATGTTTTTTCTACCGAGTAGGTTGGCTCTGCCATCTTATCGCCTCCATATATACCTTACCATACCAGGTCTTAGGTCTCAAGAAATATTTAGCAAATCCTGCTGAATCGTCCACATTTGCAAGAATACCCCTCTGTTAGCCAGTAATTCAGCCCAGGTGCCCTGTTCGGCAATCCGGCCATTTTCTAATACCAGGATCTCATCCATCGCTGCCAGGCCTGTCAGCCGGTGTGTAATAAGAATCACCGACCGGTTACTGGACACCTGCAGGATATTCTCCATAACCGCCGCTTCCGCACAGGCATCAAGCCCGGCCGTGGGCTCATCCAGCAGCCATATTGGCGCCGCTTTTAATAAGGCCCGGGCCAGCGCAATACGCTGGCGCTCTCCCCCCGATAAAGCCAGTCCATTTTGACCTGTCCTGGTTTCCAGCCCCTGCGGCAGCCGGGCCAGGAACTCCTCCAGTTGAGCGCCGATCAGGGCATTTTTCAGCTCTGTCTCTGTCGCCGCCGGTTTGGCCAATAGAATATTATCCCTGATTGTGGCATTAAAAAGATAGGTATCCTGACTAACTACACTTAACGCCTGCCGCACACTGGCCGGGTCATAGTCCCTGATATCAACCCCGTTTAACAGTAATTGCCCGCTGTTATGATCCCAGAACCGTAAAATAATCCCGGCCAGCGTACTTTTCCCCGCCCCGCTTGCCCCGACAATCGCCAGGCGTTTTGCGGCCGGCAGGCTAAACGTTATATCCGCCAATACCGGTGCTGCCGCAGCGTGATAGGTAAAAGTCAGGCTGCGGGCGACCAGCGCAGCTGACCCTGGCTCTACCTCTTTAGTGCCCGCATGGCCGGCAGCAGGCGTCAGGCCGCTGATGGCCTGAAGCCGCCGCAGAGCCGCCTGACACTCGCGCCAATAATAAATGACAGCCGGCAGCGGCAGCACCGCTTCAAAGCTGGCCTGCACAGTCAGAGCCACCACGGCCAGATAAATCCCCCCCAGACTGCCGCTGCTGACCAGCGGCACAGCCAGAGCCACAACCGCGATAATCGCCAGCTGCATTGCCATTGTGCCCAGGGCGTCTGCCAGGGCGATTATCTGTCCCCCTTGTTTCTGACTGGCCATATACTCCCGGTTTAAAGCCGTTACTTTGGCGGTTTGCAGTTCAGCCCGGCCTAAGGCGGCCAACTCGGTTAGGCCCTCAATACTATCAGTAAGCGCACCGTTCAGAGCCGCCCTGGCCCTAATCGCCTGTCGTCCGGTCCGCTGGGCAAGACGAGCGATCAGGGCTGGCAGGAGGCCGCCTGCCGCCAGAAAAGCTCCCGCCACAGGCCACACCAGCGCCGGAGCCATCGCCCCCAGCAGCAGCAGGGTTGCCGTTGCCGTAAGTACCGCAATCAGCGCCGGCAAAGCCGCCCGTAAATAAAAATATTGCAGAGTCTCCACATCGGCAACAAGGCGGCTAAAAACATCGCCTTTAGTAAAAGTTTGCAACCCGGCCGGGGCCAGCGGTTCCAGCCGGGTATACAGCCAGACCCTGATATCGGCCAGCAGCCGGAAGGTAACACTATGGCTCATATATCGTTCCAGATAACGGCAGCCGGCCCGGGCCAGGCCAAAAAACCGCACCCCCACAATCGCTACCGATAACGTCGCCAGCGGCGGCTGCAGAGCAGCTGCTGAAATCAGCCAGGCCGAAGCCGCCATGAGGCCGATACCGGCATAAACAGTCAAACTGCCCAGTATGCAGGCAACAGCCGCCAGCCCCAGCGTGCGGCGGCTGCCCAGTAACAGCTTAAACATGCTGTCCCTCCCCGGCCTGAGCCGCCAGCAGCCGGCTGTACACACCCTGGCGCTTTATCAATTCAGCCGGCGGGCCAATCTCAGCCAGCCGGCCCTCGGCCAGCACCAGAATTTGATCGGCTTGCCGCACGGTCGACAAACGGTGGGCGATAATAATTGCCGTCCGGCCCTGGAGCAGCCGGGCCAGGGTATTGTCCAGCCTTGCCTGGGCACTAACATCCAGACCCCGGGCCGCCTCATCCAGAATAAGCAGGGGGGCATCCTGCAGAAAGGCCCGGGCGATTGACAGCCGCTGGCATTCACCGCCACTCAAGCCCCGGCCCCCGGCCCCCACCAGCGTATCATAGCCGTTAGGGAGACGGCTGATAAACTCGTGGGCTCCGGCTGCCTTTCCTGCCTGCATAACAGCCGCCATTGGCGCATCAGGCCTGGCCAGCCGGATGTTGTCCGCCACCGTCCCCTGGAATAAGTGCGGCCGCTGGGGAACATAAGCAACATGGCGTAGCCACTCAGAGGAACGCAGCGTCGCGAGATCCTGTCCATTAACAAGAATGCTGCCGGCCGCAGGCGTTATAAAGCCCAGCAGCAGGGCGGCCACCGTGCTTTTGCCGGCGCCGCTCGGGCCAACAATAGCCAAATGCCGCCCGGCTGCCAGGGTAAAGGAGATACCCCTTAAGGCCGGCCGGCTCCCCGCCTGGTAAGCCGCATGTACCCTGTTAAAGGCCAGCGAAACCTGCTGGGGAGACAGCAGCCGTTCAGTCCCGGGAACCCGTTCCCCGCCCGTCAGGGACAGCAAGCGGACAATATCAGCCGCCGCCGTTTTCCCGGCCATGCCGGCGTGAAACTGGCTGCCCAGCAGCCGCAGGGGCAAATAATATTCCGGTGCCAGCAGCAGCAGGAAAAAAGCCTGCATAAAAGCGACCTCCCCGTACAGCAGCCTGAGTCCCAGGGCTACCGCCACCAAGGCCGTACTGATCGTAGCTAAGAGCTCCAGCGCCAGGGCCGACAAAAACGCGACCCGGAGCACATCCATAGTGGCATCCCGGAACTCCCGGCTGATTCTGGTAATAATGGCAATCTGCTCACGGCTCCTGCCAAATAGTTTCAGGGTTGTCAACCCGGCCAGCACATCCAGAAAGTGTGCACTCAACTTATTTAAAGTCTCCCATTGCCGGTGATTCATCCGCTCAGCCGCTTTGCCGATGAGGACCATAAATACCGGTATCAGGGGCGCCGTCACCAGCATGATGGCGGCCGTAGCCCTGTCAAGCGGCCACACCACCGCCAGAATCAATACCGGTATACAACAGGCTTTACATAATTGCGGCAAATATTTGGCGAAATAGGCTTCCAGATTTTCTATTCCTTCGCTCATGACAGTAAGCAGCTCGCCGGCCGGCTGATTGGCAAGAGCCACCGGCCCCAGACTGAACAAATGGCGTGTCAGGCGTTCCCTGAGGTCTGTTTTTACCCTTGCTGCCAGCTCGAATGCCAGCACCCCTTCCAAATATGTCAGAAGGGCCCGCACACAGGCCAAACCGGCGAGCAGCCATAAGCTGCCCGCAACCGCGGCTAACTCCTGTCCGCCCAGGAAAACCATATCGATTACCCCCGCTAAGTAATAGGCCTGACCAATCGCTAACAGGCCATTGCTTATCCCTAAGCCGGCAACCCTAACCAACAGCCCGCGCTGCTGCCAAGCCTGTTTGCCCAAATATCTGTCAATCAGCTTCCTTCACCTGCCTATAAAGAGAAAACCGCCGATAAAAGGCGGTTTAATTATGAACCTGCATAAATATATACTACAACTACCGGCCCGATTCCTGCTTCTGAAGTAATCTAATCCTGATAAAACACACCTGCCGCCGGCCGGCCAAGACCAGTACCGGCCAGCCTCTTACTGAGGTTTTACCGGCCCTGTTTCTTCCAGCTGGCCGATAGCAACATGAACTGTATTATGCTGTTCCAGATAGGTAACATAAGCGGTACTGCGTTCTTTATCCACACTCTCAATCCAGACATCATTGTTGCGGTATTTTACGCCGATAATCTCCTGGGATTTTAAGATTTCCTCAGCCCTTGTGGCTTTCATTCTACCACCCCTTTTCTTAGAGTAGTATTTTCCCCGGCCGACTGGTTTATACGGCAATTTTTTTTACCGCGGCCTGCAATTCTTCCGCCATTTTCGCCAACACCTGGCTGGATGAGGCAATTTCCTGCATCGAGGCCGCCTGCGCCTCGGTAGCGGCAGACACAGTCTGGGTTTGACCGGCCGTAGCCTTGCTCACACCCTCAACCGTCCGGACCGCCGTAAATAATTGCCTGCCGCCATTTTATCGAGCTGGCCTGTCACGGCCTGCACAGGCCGGATAATCATTGTGGTCAGGGCAACGCTCAGGACGATAGCTGCCACTAATGAGATAATGCCGACCGCAATATAAGCTGGTCGGCTACCCCCTGTTTGTAGCTGGCCGTATCCTGGATCAGCTTCTCGATCTCCGGCCGTTGACCGGCGCCGGTCAGCTCCAGCAGCTGTGCTTCCAGGGCCATAACCTGATTCAGCTTGTCCGCAAAATTTTTACTGTATTGGTCGTCGCCGTCAGCAATGAACCGCCTGATCTCCAGGACCGCGCCGGTGTATTCATTTCCGGCCTTGGCCGCCAGCATCGACCGTTGGTTGGAATTTTGTATTTTTTTGTCGAAATTAAATCCTGAAAATTACCTCAATAAAACTAACCCCAAAACATGAATGTCCAGATTATTATGCTATAATAAAAATTGACGCAAACAATAGTTCTGGCTTGTCTGCCCCGCCCCAGCAGTCTATAATAGCCTTAAAGGAAGTGTCAGTATGGAAGAATTGTTAAAACAAATACTTGTCCGGCTTGATGGTATAGAGAAAGAGGTTATCTCTATTAAGTCAGACATGGCAACAAAAGCCGACCTTACCCGCTTAGAAACCAAAATGGAGCAATATGGCGAAGTCCAACAAAAGGACGTATACCACCTTCTCGAACTAACCAGCAAAAAAGTCGATTCTATCCATGAAGATTTAAAGTCTTTGGCCGAAGTTACCGGCGAACATGAAATGAAAATTCGCTCCCTATCGCGTCGTCCTGTTTAAGCTTGAATATTGCCAATGCCACGGGAGAGGCCGGTTCCTCGCTCAATCTTGCTAATCGTTCATCGGTTCGGGCCATAGTATCAGGGAATTCCTTTTAAAAGGTGCCCCCATCGCCGCTAGAAACTCCCTGCCGGCTATTCATCGGTACTTGCATTTTACTGCAAACAGGCTATAATTAAAAATAGGTGGAAATTAAAAAGTCGCCGTGACCTGAAGGTGTCGCAAGCACCTCCGGGCCCGCGCAAGGTGTACAGAGCACCTACACGTAACAGTCAGACTGTCCACGACGACATTTCTATTATACACCGGGCTTCCGCCCCAGCACAAGCAGGGGAGCAGGCGCGGGGGTTAACGGGATGCCGCCGGCGGCGCCGGGCTGTGAGTGCGACTGGACGCAGCAAAGCATTCAGCCTTTCTTGATACGCAACTGCCGCGGCAGGGCACCAACCGCTTGCCGGTGTGACCGCCCTGGCTGACCGGTCGGCTATGTCCGGCTTATTGCTATTGGGGCTTTTAGCAGACATCAACGCCAAACGCATGTGTAGGGTAAAAACCTGCGCATGCGTTTTTTAATTTCCCCTGTAAAAAAAGCTGGCGGCGGTGCTGCCCGCAGCCTTCCGCCCCAGCTTAAGTATGGGGGGTA
The DNA here is from genome assembly GCF_007641255.1 of Sporomusa termitida. Lineage (NCBI taxonomy): Bacteria > Bacillati > Bacillota > Negativicutes > Selenomonadales > Sporomusaceae > Sporomusa > Sporomusa termitida. Next base: position 5,009,398 of record NZ_CP036259.1, on the reverse strand, counting down.
TACATGTGTCTAATAAAAAGAAAGCCCGGCGCCGGGGACCGGACGGCCCGACGGTGCTAAAAAGAATGTTAAACGAGGCTTTTGACCAGTACATCTTTACCAGAGTGGACCATATCCTCAACCTGGCCGGTACCAGGAATGCCCGCTACAGTAAAACGGCCCGGGAAGTCAGCGCCGCCCTGGACCGGCTGCTGACACTGGCCCGGCAGTTGAAGGCCCGGCAGCCGGAATTGCTCGGTTTGGTCATGGATTTCGAGGCCCTTACGGCGCTTAAGTCCGGGCAGACAGCGGAAATTGCCTACCGGCAGGGGCTGCGGGACAGCAGCCATGTGCAGCAGGAATTTATGGCCATCCTGCAGCAGCAGCCTGGCCGCAGCAATGCCTGATTATCCGGCCGGATCACACAGCTCGTAAAAACAGGGGATGCCGGCCGGCATCCCCTCAGCTGTATACACTGTCTTGGCCCCTGAACCCGGCTCTAAACTATCTAAAATCTGCCCGGTAAAAAAGAACGCGCCCTTTGAGCAGTCACGGCCAGGCTTTACAGCCGCAGGGGCGGGCAGTCTTCTCTCAGCAAACCAAACATCTCAAGGTCGACATATTCGCCGGCCAGAAAAGCCGCCTTGCGCAGGGTGCCTTCATAACGGTAGCCGCATTTCTCGGCTACCTTGCGGCTGGCCTCATTGCCGGCGACCAGGGTAAGCTGCAAACGGGGAATGGGTTTGGACTCAAACAAAAAAGCCGACAACAAGGCCAGGGCTTCGGACATATAGCCCTGCCCCCGGTCCTCACGCCGGAAAACCTGATAGCCGACCTCATAGCCGGCCCGGTAATCGGCATTCCTAAAGTAGATAATCTCGCCGACAATCTTCCCCGCCTGCTCCTTATCGGTAATCAGCATCCGGCCAAAATTCTCCGACCAGAACCCTTTGTCGGCAAACCCCCGGCGAAAGGCCGGCTCCGCCGGAATATCGAGCAACCAGTACATACCCTTTTCGGATACATCTGTCATTAATCTATAAATTAATTCAAGATCACTTTCCCGTACAGTCCGCATACAGACTTTTTTGCCCTGAAGCACACAGCCACACCTCACACTACCACACCTTCCTTAGCAAATATATGTATCAACGCCAATTTTTATTATCTAAGTATGGTATCCTTCATTATCTAACATTATCAAAAAAAAGTAAAGCCTGGCTGTGGCAAGTCGGTAATTTTTTATAAAATAAACAGCACCATAATCAGCCCAAACCGGTAATAATAATGTTGCCGGCGGCATCAATAATAAACTCCCGCGCCTGGCCCGCCTGCTTGTTAATATCGGGGTGATCCCGCAAGCGGGGACTAAGAAAAACCAGTTCCTGATTGGCTGAACCCCGCAGATAAGAGCAAGAGGGCCGGTGCTCAAGATAGGGACCGGACACCAGCAGGTCTGTTACCTGCAGCAGCTTATTCCAGTCGGGATTATCGGCCTGGGTAAGCTCCTCATATTCATAACCGGTGAAGACTATTACCGTTAAGCCGTGTTTAACCATAATCGCCGCCAGTTCAGCCAGGGCCGCGGCCTGCCGAAAAGGCTCGCCGCCGGAAAAGGTAACCCCTTCAATGCCGCCGGCCGCCAGAATCCGGCCGGCAAGTTCCGCTACCGTCACCAGCTGGTTTTCTGTAAGCGCCAGCATCTCCGGATTAAAGCAGCCCGGGCAGCGGCGGTGGCAGCCCTGCACCCAGACTACGGCGCGCCGCCCCGGTCCGTTAACGCTGGATGCTGGCAAAAAGGCGGCCATGTTAATCAGGCCGCCCGGCAAACCCCCGCCGGCGGTATTCATCGCCGGTTGTCCTTAACTTTAGTGAGATCCTCCGGCTGCTGGTAATACTCAGGCGTCATTTCCCGGACTTTGACCTCACCGAGGGCCTCTTCCAGGGGTCTGGTAATATCCAGGCACTTGCCGCCCTTGGCCCCGGCCACTTTAATATTGACTTTGCCGTCGGCGGCAATCGTTATTTCCAGTTCCTCTTTTTCCATAACACACCACCCTTTCCCGCTTAATCCCTGGTTTCGATTTCCAGTAACACCTGGCCCGGACCCGGTTCACCGGCAACCTCGCCGGGATAAGACGCCGACTGGGCCCGGCCTTCCTGCAGCCATTGCCGGAGGTATTGAATATTTTCCCGCTGGGAAACTGACAGCGGCACCTGACGCTTAAGCGATATCACAATATCCTCGGTGGTAATCTCCCGCATTCGGTCACTAAAGGCCAGATACATGGCATCAATAATGGCCTGCTCGATCTCAGCCCCCACATAACCGTCCGCTTCTTTCACCAGACGCTTGAGGTCGAAGTCGCGGGGTGACCGGTTCCGCCGCTTAAGATGGGTGATAAAAATTTCCCGGCGTTCCGCCATATGGGGCAAATCAAGAAAGAAGATTTCATCAAAGCGGCCTTTACGCATCAGTTCAGGCGGTAACGCCGCGATATTATTGGCCGTGGCCACCACAAAACAGGGCTCTTTTTTATCCTGCATCCAGGTCAGCAGGGTGGCGAATACCCGCTGGCTGGTACCGGCATCGCCTGAACCAAAGGCAAAAGCCTTTTCTATTTCATCCACCCATAAAATGCAGGGAGCGATCGTTTCGGCAATATGCAAAGCCCGGCGGGTCCGGTCCTCCGACTCCCCGACATAGGAGCCAAATAAAGCCCCCACATCCAGTCTGAGCAGAGGCAGCTGCCACAAACCGCTGATCATTTTCGCGGTCAGACTTTTGCCCGTACCCGGGATTCCTACCATCGCAATCCCCTTGGGGGCAGGCAGGCCATAGTCACGGGCATCCTTCGTAAACGCTTTTTCCCGCAGGCGCAGCCAGTCTTTTAACACCCCCAGGCCGCCCACGCTGTCGGCGGTTTCCGTGGTGCTCAGGAACTCCAGCGCCTCGCTTTGCCGGACCAGCTGGGCTTTTTCTTCGGTAATGAGCGTAATGCTGCGGTCATCCAGGCAGCCACAGGTAACAATGGCTTTAGAAAATACCCGCCGGGCCTGGCCGGCAGTCATCCCCATTGCGGCCTGGACCACCTTTTCCCGGCCGGGCTCGGTGAGATTGATCTTAACATTGGCCCCTTTCAGCAACCCTTCCAAAACCGCATCAAGCTCTTCCCCATTGGGACGGCGTAAATGAATAATTACCGCTTCATCCTGCAGCTCGTCCGGAATCTGGCCGGTGGGAGTTGTAATTACGATGGACGTCCGGGTCTGCGTCAGGCGCTGTACCACACTGCGCAGTTTACGCCGCACCGGCGGGTTCGCCCAAAAATCGTGGAAATCCTTACACACAAAGATGGTCCCCGTATTATCCATGCCGGTCTTTTCCATCAAATCAAGGGCGACCAGCGGGTCCCTGCACTTTAGGTCAAGCCCGGTCCGGCCGGTCAATACAACAAAGCCGTCGGCAACATCCCAGGACAGGCAGGTACGGTTTTTCTGCTCGCACACTGTCTTAACATGCTCAATAGCCCGTTCTTCCTCAGGGGTTACGATAACAATCAGTGTTACCCGCGCTCTTATATAAGTATCAAATTGCTCGGCAAAGTGATTCATTTACTTCCGCCTCCTTCATCGCCGCCCTCATACCCAGCGTCTGACAACCAGCCGGATCTGGCCGCTGGCATCCTGCTGCTGCTCCACAACATTAAAGCCCTGCCGGTTAACCTGCTGCATAACCGTAGCCAGCGCGTACTGCTGCTGGACCTTGGCGGTAAACTGCTGCTCGCTTAGGCCCTGCACCCCAAACCAATCGGCGACCAAGCTGTACGTTCCATCAGGTCCCAGAGCAAAACCGACATCATACCCCTGCCGCATACGTACAGCAATATCAACCGGTGTTTCCTGGCCCCGGTACCCTTTGATCGCTACGCCTTCCTCCGTCTCATAGCCCAGTTCTTGCAGACAACTGAGCAGCATTTCTTTATTCGTGATTTTAGTAGCTACCTGCGTAAAATGTGACATCCCTTGCTCCTCCTCTACATAAGCTTAACCACCGGTACAGCAGCAGCAATGATCTGGCCGCTGCCGGCATCACAGGCGGTTACCGATAATTGGCCGGCGCCGTCAATACTGAGAGTAGCCCGGATGACCGGCTGACCAGACAGCGCCGGTTGGTCTGTCCTTAATATCAGCGGATTTTCCCCGTTTATACAATAACCGGCCTCCACCCCCAGCCGGTAGATAAATAACGCGTACTCCTGCTGCCCATCATAGCTGGCTTTAATGACTAACTCGGCAACAGGGCCGGCACTGGGATAAAAGGTACCGCGAGCCGCCACCGGCTGATAGCGGTATTGTCCCGGTTCCCAATAACGCACCCCATAGTTATACCGGATATAGCCGCAGGCATCAATGCCGGCAGCCAATGACGCCGCCCCGCAGGCGGCAGCACTAAGCAAACATTGATCATAAACAGGAATACCGGCAAAAAACGTATGGACAGCTTGCTTATACAAAGCCGGCAGCCCACCGCTGCCGGTCAAAACAACCCCGGCATAGCCATCGCCGTCATACCCCCGCCCGGCAGTTTGCCGGAGGGCCTGCCGCAATATATGCTCAAGCTGAGTATGGATAACCAGTTCCTGATCCTGGCCAGGCTCTGGTTCGATCAGCCAGTCCCGAACATGGCTGAGCACCCGCAGGCGTCGCTCCTTATTGCCGTCAGCTTCTTGCCCGGCCTGGGCAACAGCAACCTCGGCCAGTTCGGCCTCCAGGTCAATAACAATGAAACGATCGCCCGGTTTCACATACAGCCCGGCCCCCCAGGCAGCCGCCCAGGGATGCTCAACCATTTCCAGCCGGGTAAACCCGGCTTGCTTCACGGCCCCCTTCAGCCAGTGGCCATACCGCTGCCACCCGGTTTCGGCCTGACAAGCCTCTGCCGGCACCGTAAAAGTGATAACAGCCTCGCTGCTTAACCCCAGCACCTGACCGGCACGACAGATAACAGCGGCTAAATAGTCTCTGGCCATATCCTGGCAGCAAAGCCAGCGGCTGCCGGCCGGGCCAAAAATTCGTTTCCCTGTAATGACATCGAGTTTTAGCTGGCTGTATACCGGCCGCGCATCAACCGCGCCCCGCAGTTTCTCAGCCGCTTCCTGCCCGATCCAGCAGGCCTCTGACGCCTGATCATACAATATTAATGAGGGTGCCGCGTAAACGGTTGTCCCGCCACTCCCCGGACCGGCCCGCACCGGTCGCGTAATCGCCGGCACATACAGGGTTTCGGCCTGCCGGGTGGCTTGCCGCCAATAGGCCGCCACCGTATACGTATGACCGAAATCAATTGCCAGCCGTCCTGCCATCTCGTCCCCTCCCCGGCTTACAGCCTAATATCATAACAGAACTTGCTGTCAAGTATCGTCTGTAGAAACGCTACCGCCTGGCCGGCCTCAGGCTCAAGAGCGGCTGCGGCCAGTAACTGCCCGGCATGCTGCCAGTCGGCATGAGTAGCCTGGGCCAGCGGCTTGACCAGCCGCAGCTGTTTTATCGTAATGTTGCGCCGGCCGGGATTACTGATGGCCGCTAACGCCCCGTCAGCACTAACCGCCAGCAGCCGGCCTGCCGCCGGCAGCGTCCAGAGCAGCTTACCGCTCGCTGTTTGCCAGATCTTTAACAAACCGTCAGCCCCGGTACTTACCAGAAAATTCCCATCCCCGCTCAGCTTGAGAGCCTGTACGGCCCCGGCGTGGGCCGCCCAGCACAGCTTACCCTGTTTGCTGCCTGTCAATGGATACAGCCGGATAATGCCGTCCCGGCCGCCCCCCACTGCCAGCCTTTGTTCAGCACTGACCGCCGCCGCCTGGAACCAGCTGCCGGGATACTGGCCTTGATTTGTCATATAAGCCCCATCCCAGTCCCAAACCCTGGCCGCGGCCAGGCCCCCGGCGCAGGCGGCGGCCAGAATGGCGCCGCCGGCACCGGCAGCCATGGCCGTGACCAGCCCCGGCTGCCCGCACACACTGCTGACCCATTTCACCGCCGGCAGCTGCCAGATATGAACCCGGCCTTCCCGCCCGGCCGTTGCCAGATAACGGCCATCGGGTGTAAAGGCAACAGCCGTAATCGCTTCGGCATGCAAATCCACGGTCCGCCATATCTGCTGGCTGCCTAACTGCCATAACCGGAGCCGGCCGTCACGACCGCCGCCGGCCGCAATCCGCTTGTTGGGATGGAACGCCATGGCCTCAATCTCGGCCTGATCGAAGGCAAGGGCTATCAACTCGCGCCCGTCTGGCACAAACGCGTTTCTGCCTGACTGCGGACAGGCGGCCAGGCTTCTCTCCCAGCCCCGCTGCGCCCAGGCCCCTGGCTGCCAGCCGGAATTCTTCAACAACAGGGTAATCTCGCCGGCCCATTGTGCCGGGGCCCGAAAGACCAGCCGGTACAAATCCGGCCACCGCTGCTGGCTGGCTAGCAAATCCAGCAGGGACTCCCAGTCGGCAGCGGTTATTTCCTCATATTCATCCTGACCATTGCCGGCCAGGAGCAGGCCGGTTAACAGCAACCCCTGGCCACTTTTGCGGGCCGCCGCCAGAAACCGCCGCCGTTCAGGCAACGAAGCCTCACTATAGCCTCTGGCCAGGAGGGGCCGGTCTTCCTGCCAGTCCAGGGCGTAATATTTATCCCACTGCCCGGTAATCGCGTAGTACAAAGCGGCGCGGCTGTCATCGGCCGGCGCATAGCCGGCCATAACAGCCCAGGCTTGCAGGCGTTCATTATCCGGATCAGCCAGGACAGTTTCACATACGGTATCGACGGCCTGCCTGTTCGTCAGGGTCAGGAGCAGGCGCCGGGCAGAGCCGGCGATACTCCGGTCGGGATCATCAACAGCGGCTAGCAGCTCCGGCACCAGCTCGGTGCCCTCGGCCAGCATAACCCGGTCAGCCTTTGTCTTCAGCACGGTCAGCAGCCGTACACCCAGCGGATGCGCTGCCAGATACCCGGTTTTCATTATTATTTGCTCCAGTTCCGGTGAACGGGTCTTAGCCCATTCCCCGCACAAAGCATCAATCGCCCCGCTATCTGACAGCTGGCAGAGTACAGACCGGGCGCCGGCTCCTATTGCCGGCTCAGCCAGCGCTGCCACCAGCGGTATAATCACCTCCGGTCCCATCCCGGCCGGAATATGCAGCTGACCGGCGCTAAGGGCGGCCTGTACATTGTCCCGGATTTCCCGGTCAGCTTCGGCCTGCACCGCCTCGCTTGCGGCCTTCCCGGCCGCCGCTGCCGTATTGCTGCCGCCCTCGGCCTCTGCCCGGATTTTAGCCATAATCCCCCAGATAATATCGCGGATATTCTGGCGCTCACCGGCAGCCAGCTGTTCGGTTATAACAGCTTCGGCCAGTTCTTTGAGTTCAGCCACATACTCACTGGGATAGATCCAGGTTAACTGCCGTAAAAATTCTTTATCATCATCACCCAGCGCCATCTTCTCACCACCCGCACAGGTTGTTTAATATTCCAGTTCCTTCGCGCTGACACGTTTGCGGAACATCCAGTACACCCAGCCTTGATACACCAGTACCACCGGCACTAACGCCACCGCGGCCACCGTCATGATTGTCAGCGTGTACTGGGAAGAGGCGGAATTTGTAATTGTCAGGCTCCAGGCCGGATTAAGGCTTGATACCATCAGCCGGGGGAAAAGGCCCCAGAAGAAGGCAATCGTTGTCAACATAACTGTCAAACTGCTCAAAATAAAACCTAAGCCGAAACGCTGCCTGTAGACCGCCCTCAGGGCCGCGACAAACAAAGCCACCGCTCCCCATAAGGCAATGCCGGCCCCCGTACTGGCAAACAAATCGGTGCGGCTATAGGTCAGCCCGACTAACAGCAGACAAAACACCGCTGCGAAAACGCCGGCTTTGATTGCGGCCTGCCGGGCTCGCGCCACCATATCCCCCTCTGTTTTCAGGGTCAGGTACAAAGCCCCGTGAAAGGTAAAGACCAGGAAAAACGCAATACCGCCTACCAGGGTATAGGGGCTCAGCAAATCAAAGAATGTCCCCACATATTGCATATTCGCATTGATCGGCACCCCCTGGATCAAATTGGTCACCGTTACTCCCCAGAGAATAGCCGGTATGGCACTGCCGATAAATATCATCAAATCCCAGGTACTGCGCCAGGTCTGATTCTCATCCTTGCTTCTAAACTCAAACGCGACGCCCCGGACAATAAGGGCCATCAGCATGAGAAACAGGGCCAGATAAAAGCCGCTGAATAAGGTTGCATATACATGCGGGAAAGCAGCAAACATAGCCCCGCCGGCCGTAATCATCCATACCTCATTGCCATCCCATACCGGGCCGATCGTATTGATAATCACCCGGCGCTCGGTATCATTTTTCCCCAGAAAAGGCAGCAGGATCCCGACCCCATAATCAAATCCCTCCAGAAAGAAAAAACCAATAAACAGAACCGTAAGCAGAATAAACCACAGTACACTTAACTCCATAATGCCGCCCCCTTCGCTGCCGGTTGTTTGGGCTGATCACTGCTTATGCCTGGTCCCTGGCGAACAAATTTCTGGACAAGATATACAGCAGCGGCGGCTAATACGGCATATACCAGAGTAAAGCCGACCAGAGAAATCCAGATACTTACAGCGCCAACTGACGGCGACACCGCCTCCTCTACCCGCTGCAGGCCGAAAACAATCCAGGGCTGACGCCCGCCTTCGGTAACAAACCAGCCGGTAGAATTAGCAATATAGGGAAGCGGCAGACTCCAAAGCACCGCCTTCAGCAGCCAGGGCCGCTCCTCCAGCTGGCCGCGCCACCAGAAAAAGCCGGCGGCCAGTACGACAAGCAGCATCAGCGAACCGGCGGCCACCATAATTCTAAAACTCCAGAATACGGGCGTGACCGCCGGTACATAATTACCGGGGCCGTATTGAGCAATATACTCCTGCTCAATATCCTTAATCCCTTTCACGGCCGTATTAGGATTATTATTGGCCAGCATCGACAACAGGCCGGGGATTTTCAATTCGGCTGTATTGGTCTTATTTTGTTCGTCAATGATCGCAGCTACGGCAAAAGGTGCCGGGTTGGCAGTCTCCCACAGGGCCTCAGCCGCCGCCAGCTTCATCGGCTGCGCCTTCGCCATAAACTGGGTCTGCGCATGACCGCTGCCCATTAACAGAAACAAACTGACAATACTCCAGATCAGCCCCAATTGAAACGAAGCCCGGAAAAAATCCAAATGCGTTCTCCTGATTAGATGATACGCGCTAATGGCTAAAACAAAGAAACCGGCAGTTACAAAGCCTGACAGAACCGTATGCGGAAATTGATAAAGTACATAGGGATTAGTAATAAGTGCAACAAAATCGGTCATCTCGGCCCGGCCGTTATTAATAACATACCCTACCGGCGACTGCATGAAAGAATTAGCTGTTAAGATCCAGAAAGCCGATAAATTAGTAGCCAGCGCCACAATCCAGATACTGACTGCGTGTAATACTTTGGGTATGCGGTCCCAGCCAAAAATCCACAGCCCAATGAATACGGACTCCAGATAAAAGGCAGTCAGCGCTTCCATAGCCAGGGGGGCGCCAAAAATATCCCCCATAAACCGGGCATACTCGGACCAGTTCATACCAAAATGGAACTCCTGGACAATACCTGTGACCACACCCATAGCAAAGTTGATCAGGAAAAGTTTACCCCAGAACTTAGTCTGCTGCTTATACATTTCATTACCGGTGCGGACATAGATAGTTTCCAAAATAGCGACAATAAGCGACAGACCAAGCGTCAGCGGGACAAAAAGAAAGTGATAGATGGTAGTTATCCCAAACTGCCAGCGGGACAAAATGAGTTCTTCCATATGCCTACCTCCTGCTAGATTTATTTGCTTTAGCAGCCAGGGCTGCAAAAGTAACACTGGCTAGATCGGCCGCCAGCCGGTCCTGAATACCGGCCAGCGCCTGATGCACCGGACACTCCTGCTCACAATCACGATTACACGCTTTGCGGTCAGCCAGGCAGCGATGAATGGCCAGCGGCCCTTCCATAGCGACAATAACATCATATAAACTGATTGCTGCCGGCGCCTTAGCCAGGGCAAAGCCTCCCGCAACACCACGAAATGACTTTACCACCCCGGCGGCAGAGAGCAGCCGCATAATTTTCTGGAGAAACCGGTGGGGAATATGCTGCCTGTCAGCAATAATGACACCACTGGCCACCTCGCCCGGCGGCAGCCCGGCCAGATACAGTACTACCCGGAATGCATAATCAGTGGCCTGATTCCACTGCACAATGGCACCACCTTCTAGTTGTCATAATAAATCAATACTCAACTGGTATAGTATTGATTTTATTGTACTGCCAAAACCTAAATAATGTCAATAGCTATTATTTGAAAAATCATATTAATTAAAAATGATTCGTCTTTATCCCCGTCGGCCGGCTTGCGTCCAACCGGCCAGACGCGCAGCCACCGCCGGCGTAATCAGCCCCGGCCCCAGCCGCCAGCCCCAGTTCTGCCCCACAGTGCCCGGCGTATTCATCCGCGCCCGGCTATCCAGGCCAAGTACGTCCTGCAGGGGCATAATCACCGTATTGGCTGCACTAAGGTAGGTGAGCCGGATAAGCTGTTCACACACGCCCTGCTCACTCCAGTCACTGCCCAGCTGCAGCCGCTCAAGGTGGGCCAGCACAATAGACTTGAGCTGAGGACTGGTGCCAGCCAGCTTTTGATACCAGCCCAGCAGGGTATCATTGTCATGGGTACCGGTGTAAGCAACCGTATTATAGCCGGTATTATGGGGGAAATCCGGTGCTGCCCCGCCATCACCAAAGCTAAAGGGCAATACTTTCATGCCGGGATAACCAAACCGGTGCTTAAGCCGGTTGACACCAGGGGTAATAACGCCCAGATCCTCGGCTACCAGCGGCAGCTTGCCCAGGTACTTCTCCAGCACGGCAAAAAACTCAGCGCCCGGTCCTGCCACCCACTGGCCCTGAACAGCTGTTAATTCACCGGCTGGAATCTCCCAGTAAGCCTCCAAGCCCCGGAAATGGTCAATCCGGATCAGGTCCACAGCCTTGATCAGCACCGCGAGGCGCTGCCGCCACCAATGATAATCATCCTTTTTCATCTGTTCCCAGTCATACAGCGGGTTGCCCCACAGCTGGCCGCTAGCACTAAAATAATCGGGCGGAACACCGGCTACCTTGACAGGACGACCGGCCGCATCCAACTGAAATAACTGAGGATTAGCCCAGACATCGGCGCTGTCATGAGCGACAAACAGCGGCAGATCCCCAAACAGGCTTATGTCCCGCTGATTGGCGTAGGCTTTGAGCTCCTGCCACTGCTGCCGGAAGACAAACTGTAAAAACATTTGATAGGCAATCTCTTCCTCCAGCACCTGACGGTAATACTCCAGCGCCGCCCCGTCCCGGCGGCTGATATCAGTATCCCACTCAGGCCAGGGTAAACCACAGAAGTGTTTCTTCAGAGCAGCAAACAGGCTGTGGTCGCCCAGCCAAAAGGCGGTATCCGCCAGAAAGGCCTGATAGGCGGCCGCCGGCGGCTGGTGACGGAAGCGGTCAAACGCCAGCCGGCAGATTTTTTCTTTCCATAGCTTAACCCGCGGAAAATCAATACTCTGCGGGTCAGAATTCCTAAAGCCGCCAAAGGGCAGCTCCGCTTCTTGCAGCCAGCCGGCTGTCACCAGCTTTTCCGGGGCAATAAGCAGGGGATTGCCGGCAAAGGCGGACAGGCACTGATAGGGCGACTCACCAAAACCGACAGGGTTAAGAGGCAGGAACTGCCATAGCTTCTGCCCGGCAGCAGCCAGAAAATCCACAAACCGATAGGCTTCCTGCCCTAAATCACCAATGCCGAACGGCGACGGCAGTGAAGTCGGATGCAGCAGTACACCGCTTATGCGTTTACTCTCATTACCGGCCGGCGCCACCGACCCCAGCAGCAGACAACCGGACAGCGGCGGCAGGGTCAGTTCAGCCTGGCCCGGCGCCGGCAGCGGTATTCTCTCACCTGACAACACATCAGTGGCATAGTCCTGGTCAGCAAACCAGGTACTGGTATCAATACTGACTGCCGCCGGCTCCTTACGGTTGCGGTTAAAAACCATAATCGCTGTATTATCCGCTTCCAGGTCACCAAATACGTCCTGCCCGCCCCGGATACGCCGCCCATAGCCATACACATCACCGGCAGTCATTAGCGGCAGCCACTCACCGGTCCTAAGCACAGGATACTGCCGGCGCAGCCCTGTAAGCAGCCGGCACCAGGCCAGCAGGTCCTGCTCTTCCCGGCCCCAGGGATAGGTCCGCCGGTTTAAGGGGTCCGTATACCCTTCAACCCCCGCCTCATCACCATAGTAAATACAGGGAGCTCCCGGGAAGGTCAGCAGCCACAGCATTACCAGTTTGAGACGGGCCAGTCCCAGCGCCCGCGCCGCCGGCGTCAGCCGGTGTCTAAAGGCGGCCAGGTCGCTTTGTGAGCCCGCCGGCGGCGCTTCCCCCAGCAGGGTCAATATGCGCGGCACATCATGACTGCCAATAATATTCAGATTGGCATAGAAGTTTTCCCGGGGATAATTCTCAAATAAGCTGAACAGGGCCCGCTGTGCCGCCTGTGCATCACACCAGCCGAGCATAAAGTCCAGGACAATCTTTCTAAAGGGGTAATTCATTACCGAATCCAGTTTAGTACCGTTAAAATACTGCCGGAGCTCGCCATACGCCACTTTATGGGACGCATCTTCCCACACTTCACCGATCAGCACCGCCTCAGGGTCGGTTTCTTTTAATGTCTGATAAAATTTTTTTAAAAAAGCCGCCGGCAATTCATCGGCAACATCCAGGCGCCAGCCTTTAATCCCCAGCTTATGCCATTGCCGGAGCACACTGTCGGCACCGTCAATAATAAAATTCTGATAGGACAAATCGTTCTCATTGACATTAGGCAAGGTGCCAATCCCCCACCAGGACTCATAGTGATCCGGATAGTCCGAGAATTTATACCAGGAATAATAGGGCGACGCGGGGGATTGATAGGCGCCGACGCTGTCATAGGTATTGTCCTGGTTAAAGTAGATACTGTCGCTGCCGGTGTGGCTGAACACACCGTCCAGGATAACGGCGATACCATACTCCTTAGCCTTGGCGCACAATGCAGCAAACAGGGCATTATCGCCAAACATCGGATCAATGGTTTTGTAATCGGACGTATCATACTTATGATTCGAGGGGGAGGCAAACACAGGATTGAAATAGATAGCAGTTATCCCCAAAGACGCAAGATAGGGCAGCTTGGCAATAACACCGGCCAGATTGCCGCCAAAGAAGTCATAGGCCAGGATCGCCCCGGTATCCATAGCCCGGGTATATACCGGCGTATCCTGCCAGTCGGCGTGGAGCAGGCTGCCGGGCCGGGGCTGCAGAATTTGACCCTGGGGCAGGCCGTTATAAAAGCGGTCAACAAAAATCTGATAGACAATGGCATGCTTGAACCATTTTGGCGTCACCGCCCCCGGCTTATAGATACTGATTTGATAGGACGGCGGCGGCGCGTCCGCAATCCGGCCCACACCGCCGGTCTCTTCGTTATTGTTGCCATAATAAAAGGTTTGACCGCCTTGTCTGACAATAAAGTAATACCAGATAACGCCAGGCACAGCCGGGGCGGCAATCACGGCCTGATAAAGCTGCTGACCGCCCTGCTCCTGCACCAGGCACATAGTGGTTACTGTCTCACCGGCCCCGTCCTGCCACTGCCTGAGGACCACCGACTCGACCGGCGGCACCCGGTAGTTCTGCGGTGTGGCCAGCAGCAGCCTTAGCGTTACCTCGGTATGACAAGAAACAGCCCCAAAGGGGCTGCGAAAATCTATATTGTGGGAATCGTGCAATAGCCAGTATTGATTCATGCCGGTCACCTCCATCATTAACTTTCCCGAATAACTACCGGCTTAATCCCCCAGATGCCAATCGCATATTCGGCTACGGTACGGTCACTGGCAAAACGGCCGGAAAAAGCGATATTGTTAACGGCCATGGCCTGCCACCGGCTTTGGTCCCGGTACAGGCAGGCCACTTTTTCCTGCGCAGCCGCATAACCGGCGAAATCCCGGAGGACAAAATACTCGTCATTCGTGCGCAGCAAAGAGTGATGGATACTGTGAAACTCATCCGGGCTGGCCGGCAAAAAGCCGTTCATCAGCTGGTCGACCACCAGGCGGAGCCGGGGATTGCCCTGATATACCTCCAGCGCGTTATAGCCGCCGTATTTATAATAATTCAGCACCTCAGCGGCTGTCAGACCAAAAATGACAATATTATCATCGCCAACCTCATCCCTGATCTCAATATTGGCCCCGTCCAGGGTACCAATAGTAACAGCGCCGTTCATCATAAATTTCATATTGCCGGTGCCTGACGCCTCACGGCTGGCTGTTGATATCTGTTCACTGACATCAGCGGCCGGCATAATCAGCTCGGCCAGGGAAACACTGTAGTTTTCCAGAAAAATCACTTTGATCCGGGCGCCAATAACCGGGTCATTGTTTATTACCTGGGCGAGAGTGTTAATAAACTTAATAATACGCTTGGCCAGATAGTAGCCGGTAGCCGCTTTGCCGCCAAAAATAAAGGTGCGGGGCTCAATATCGATAGCCGGATCAGCCTTAAGCCGGTTATATAAATCCAGGATGTGCAGCGCGTTCAGGGTCTGCCGTTTATACGCGTGAATGCGCTTTACCTGCACATCAAAGATCGAATTAACATCAACCGTGATTGCCATTTTATTCTTGATATAAGCAGCCAGTCTGGCCTTGTTGGCCTGTTTAACGGCTTTAATGGATGCCTGGAAGGCCGGGTCCTGCGCATAACGGCGGAGGTTAGCCAGCTCATTGGGATGGGCCAGCCAGCCGGGACCAATCGTTTCCGTAATTAAAGACGCCAGTTTGGGATTCGCCTTAGCCAGCCAGCGCCGGTGGGTCACGCCATTGGTCTTGTTGGTAAAGCGGTGCGGAAAATATTGATGAAAATTACTCATAACCTCTTTTTTCAGGATCTCACTGTGAACGGCAGCGACACCGTTGACACTGTGGCTGCCAACAACCGCCAGATTCGCCATGCGGACATAGCAGTCACCAATAATCGCCATCTCCCGGATACGCTCCCACTGCCCAGGATACTCTTGCCAGAGGGCGGCACAAAACCGCTCATTAATCTCATGGATAATCATGTACATCCGCGGCAATAAGGCCTGCACCAGATCAACCGGCCACTTTTCCAAAGCCTCCGGCAGAATTGTATGATTGGTATAAGAAATAGTCTTGCTGGTGGTGTTCCAGGCTTCATCCCAGCCCAGGCCCTCCTCATCCATCAAAATCCGCATCAGCTCAGGGATGGCCAGGGCCGGATGGGTGTCGTTAATATGTATGGCAATTTTCTCATGAATTTTAGCCAGGTCGGCCGGGGTGGCGCCGTGGGTCCGCTTGTAGCGCCGGACAATGCTCTGCAAGCCGGCTGATACAAAGAAATACTGCTGCTTAAGCCGGAGTGTTTTCCCTTCCGGGTAATTATCATCAGGATACAGAATCTGCGAAGTCGCTTCCAGGGAATATTTTTGTTCGACCGCTTTCAAAAAGTCACCTTTGCTGAAAGAAGACAAATCAAAGTGGTTGGTCTCCGCACTCCATAGTCTCAGGGTATTTACCGTATTGCAGTTAGCACCCACCACCGGCACATCATAGGGAACAGCCACAACCGGCTCATAGTTTTCATGAATCGCCACCAGCCGCCCGCCTTGTTCGGCCAGCCGGACCTGACCGCCAAACTTTACGGTTACAGCCCGGTCAGCCTTACGCATTTCCCAGATATAGCCATCCTTAAGCCAGTTATCAGGCAGTTCAATCTGATAGCCATCCACAATTTTTTGTTCAAACATCCCATGGCGATAACGGATACCGCAGCCATGGCCGGGTAATTGCAAGGCTGCCATGGAGTCCAGGAAGCAGGCCGCCAGGCGCCCCAGCCCGCCGTTGCCCAGGCCGGCATCCTGCTCCACCGCCTCCAGCTCGCTCAGATTTATGCCTAATTCTTTAAGCCCCTGCCCGCAAATTTCGGTCAGTCCCAGGTTAAACAGGTTACTGGCTAACAGCCGCCCCAACAAAAATTCCATAGAAAAATAATAGACCTGCTTTTCTTTGGTTGCCCGGTACTGCCGGTTGGACTGGTACCAGCTTTTGTTGATAAGCTGCCGGATTAAGGCACTGAAGGCCACATATTTGTCAGCCATGGAAGATTCATCCAGGCTTTGTCCGAACAGGGTCTCCAGCCTTTCAATATAAGCTGTTTTGAACTCTTCTTTAGATTTAAACATATCCAACCATCCCCCTCAGCCGCTATGGAATATCAGAAACACACCCTGGTATTTATCAATCTGTTAACAACCGGTACAGTGCCCGGTATTCAGAAGCGGAGCGCTGCCAGCTATTATCAGAACACATTGCATTTTTAATTAACTTAGCCCATTGGGACCGGTCTTTGTACAGCCGTAAGGCATCTTCAATTACCCACAGCATCTCATGGGCATTATAATTAACAAAGGAAAATCCATTGCCGGCGCCTGTTGCCGGATTAAACGGCGTAATCGTGTCTTTCAAACCGCCGACCTGCCGGACAATAGGAATACTGCCGTATCTAAGGGCAATCAACTGGCCGATACCGCAGGGTTCAAACCGGGACGGCATCAGAAAAACATCGGAACCGGCATAAATTTTGTGCGCCAAAGGCTCGGAAAAAGTAATATTTGCCGATACTTTCTGCGGATACCGGCGCGCGGCCGCCGTAAATAGCTGCTCAAAGCGAGCCTCCCCTGTCCCCAGCACCACTAACTGGACATCCAGGTTCAAAATTTCTTCCATAACATGAGCAATAAGATCAAAGCCTTTGGAGTCCACCAGCCGGGAGACAATCCCCAGCAGCGGGGTTTGCCTGGTTACAGGCAATCCTAGCTCAGCCTGCAGTTTGCACTTATTTTCCAGCCGTTTAACAGTCCCGCGCCAGGTATAGTTCGTATAAATCTCAGGATCTTTGGCCGGGTGGTATACTTCATAGTCAATACCGTTGACTATGCCGTGCAGGTCAGCCTGACGCCTGGCTAAAAAACCGTCCAGCTTTTCCCCAAAATACGGCTGCTGAATCTCCTGTACATAAGACTTGCTGACGGTGGTAATGCAATCACTAAAAGCCAGGCCGCCTTTAAGAAAATTTACCTGACCGTAAAATTCCAGACCAGCTTCGGTAAATACACTGGCCGGCAGCCCGAGCAGATCACCCAGAATATCACCGGGAAAGATTCCCTGATACATAAGGTTATGAATAGTAAACATGGTTTTTATGCCCGCATACTCACTCCGCATAAGATACTGCTGCCCCAGCATGGCCGGCAGCGGTCCGGTCTGCCAGTCATGGCAATGAATAATGTCAGGCCTGAACCCTAATTGGGGCAGCCCCTTGAGCACCGCCCGGCAAAAGTAGGCAAACCGCTCCGCTTCGTCGTAATAGCCATAAAGCTGTTCGCGTTTAAAATAATACTCATTGTCGATAAAGTACCAGGTAAGCCCCTGGTATTCCAATTGATAAATTCCACAATATTGGTGACGCCAGCCAACAGGAACGGTAAGGGTTGCAATCCTGGTCATTTTTTTAGCAAACTCGGCGGGGATTGAACTGTATTTAGGCAGGATAACCCGGACATCAGTCGCCTGGTTTTTAAGCTCCTTGGGCAGCGACCCGATCACATCGCCCAGGCCGCCGGTTTTAGCAAACGGTGCGGCCTCCGGTGCCACAAACAATACCTTCAGCATATTAAACCACTGTTCCTTTTCCGATTACAACCGGATGATTCAGCTCGCCTTTGAGCTTTTTGCCTGCTGTAATTTTTACATCTTTATCACAAATGACATTCTCTAACACGGCCCCCGGACCAATTTCTCCTTTTTGCATGATAATGCTGTTAACAATCCGGGCCCCTTTATGTACTTTTACGCCCCGGAACAAAATGCTGTTTTCGACCTTGCCGGCGATAACCGAGCCATTGGCCACTAATGAATATTGCACAATCGCATCCTGCTGATATTTAGCCGGCGCTTCATCTTTAACCTTAGTATGGATGGAGCCGTTGGCAAAAAAGAGCTCCTGCCACACCTCCGGGTTTAATAGTTCCCGGCTGTGTTCAAAATAGCTCTGCACAGAATTGATACAAGCCAGATAGCCGCTGAACAGGTAACCATACATCCTCAGACTGGCCAGATTTTTAATAAAGCAATCACGGGCTACGTTAGTCCCGCCCCGGGACATGCTGGCATCAATCAGGTCAACCAGCAGCTGGCGGTCAATTAGGTACATTTCCATTGACAGCTTGTTACTGCGCGCATTAACCGGGCAAATCTCCATGTCAATAACCCGGCCGTCACTATCTGTTTCCACCAGGGTCGCATTCTTTAACCGGCTGGTATCACTGCCGTCATATTCTTTGTACAATACCGTGATATCGGCTTTTCTCTCGGTATGAAACCGGAGTACCGACTCAAAATTAATGTTGCAGACCATCCGGCTGCCAGCCAGCAGAACATAACGCTGACGGCTGCATTTGATATAATCAAGATTATTGAAAAAATCAGCTAAGTCATTCGGAAAGGCCCCCTGTACATGGCCGGTCTGCAAGGAGGGTAAAATAAACAGCCCATCCTTTTTGCGGGCCAGATCCCATTCCTTGCCGGAACGGATATGATCCATCAGCGAACGGGAATTACCGGCCGCTAAAATTCCGACATTTGTGATACCGGAATTAATTAGATTAGACAAAATGAAGTCAATCAGGCGATAACGGCCGGCAAAGGGAATGGCTCCCAGCGGCCGGTAGCTGGCTATTTCCCGGAGCAACTCATCGCTTTCATGCAAATTGATAAGACCCATCATATTCTTCAATAAACTTCCCCTCCTAACTGGTGTATTGCCAGGTCCTATTGCCGGGCCAGCAGGGCGTTGCGCCTGATTCTGGTTTCGCTGTTAATTGTCAGGTTATCACCAATTAAGGTAATACCCGAAAACCAGTGGCTTGCTTCCTCCTCGGCCGTAGTTTCAGCCCCAAGCTGGGCTCCGGCCTCAACCACTGATTTTCTGCCCAAAATAGCTTTGGAGACAATCGTGTTCGCCCCCACAAACGCATAGGGCATAATGATTGAATCTTTGACTTTGGCGCCGGCACCAATCGTTACCCCGGGAAATAATACTGAGTTTTCCACCTCACCAAACACCTTGCAGCCCTCGGCAACCATCGAGCAGACAACCCTGGCCGTAGCGGCTACAAAATGGGGCGGCTGGGCAGGGTTGACCGAATAGATGCGCCAGCTGGGGTCATACAAGTCCAGGGCCGGCTCGTCACCCAGCAGATCCATATTGGCCTCCCAATAGCTCTCTACTGTCCCCACATCCTTCCAATAGTCCTTGAACCGGTAGGCAAACAAACGCTCGCTGCCGGCCAGCATCTGGGGAATTACATTCCTGCCAAAATCATGACTTGACAGACCATTGACCGCATCGGCCGTTAAATAAGCCCGCAGCGCCGGCCAGCTAAATATATAAACCCCCATGGAAGCCAGATTGCTTTTAGGCTTTTTGGGCTTTTCCTCAAACTCGTCAATCCGGTCGTCAGCGGCCGTATTCATAATACCGAAACGGCCGGTTTCGGCCCACGGCACCTCAATTACGGCCACGGTGGCATCGGCCTGCTTACGCTTATGATAATCAAGCATCAGTGAATAATCCATTTTATAAATATGATCACCTGACAGTATCAGCACAAAGGCCGGATCAAACATCTCAATAAAATTGATATTCTGGTAAATGGCGTCAGCGGTGCCTTTATACCATTCCCCGCCTTTTTCCCGGACATAAGGCGGCAGTACATAGACGCCGCCCTTCCGGCGGTCAAGATCCCAGGCACTGCCAATACCGATATAAGAATGAAGCGCCAGCGGCTGATACTGGGTAACCACCCCCACCGTATCAATGCCGGAATTGTAACAATTACTCAGGGGGAAATCAATAATCCGGTATTTCCCGCCAAAGGGCACGGCGGGCTTGGCGAGCTTTTTGGTCAGCACACCCAGTCTGCTGCCCTGGCCGCCGGCTAAAATCATAGCTACACACTCTTTGTTACGCAAAGTGTTCCCCTCTCTCTGTCATCATCCTATTTGTTTTTGCTACGGATTCTGCGCTTTGCAGCACCTGGTTTTAAGTACACCGCCGCCAACGGCGGCAGCGTCAGCACCAGCGAATTGGCTTGCTGCTGCCACGGCTCAGGCTCAGGCTTCAGCTTACCGGGATTACCCTGCCCGGATCCGCCAAAGACGGGATTATCACTATTGAATTCCTCCAGATAATAATCCGCTGCCGGCACCCCGATCCGGTAGCCGTGCCTGACAACCGGCGTAAAGTTTAACACCACAATGACCCAGTCACTGTCTTTTTTGCCTTGCCGTTTAAAAACAAGCACGCTCTGCCGGCTGTCTTCGCAGTCAATCCAGGAAAACCCGTTCCAGTCCTGATCATTCTGCCACAGGGCCGGGTTAGCCAGATAAAAGCGGTTAAGGTTCCGGACATAGTTATGCAGTTTGGCGTGCATATCATATTCCAGCAGATGCCAGTCCAGGCTGTCCTGGTAGTTCCACTCGATAAACTGGCCAAACTCGCCCCCCATAAACAGCAGTTTTTTGCCGGGATGAGCCATCATGTACGCGTAAAAAGCACGCAGATTAGCAAATTTCTGCCAATAATCGCCAGGCATTTTCGCTAACAATGACCGCTTGCCATGTACTACCTCATCATGGGACAAAGGCAGAACAAAATTTTCCGAAAAAGCATACAGGAAAGAAAATGTTAGCAGGTTATGCTGGAACTGACGGTGTACAGGTTCAAGCTCCATATAGCGCAGCATATCGTTCATCCAGCCCATATTCCATTTAAAGTTAAAACCAAGGCCGCCAACAGAGGTCGGTTTAGTGACCAGCGGCCAGACCGTCGAATCCTCAGCAATCACCAGGGCTTGCGGATAGCTGGCGAAAATCGCCTCATTCAGGCGCCGCAGAAACTGGATACCCTCCAGATTCTCAGTGCCGCCATGGCAGTTAGGTGCCCATTCTCCCTCCTCCTTTCCATAATTAAGATATAGTATATTGGCAACAGCATCAATTCTGAGGCCGTCAATATGATAAACATCCAGCCAGAATATGGCATTGGAAATCAAAAAGCTCATGACTTCAGGCCGGCCGAGATCAAAGTTAAGCGTTCCCCAGCCGCGATTCTCGCTGCGGCCGGCGTCAGCGTATTCATAGAGGGCGGTACCGTCAAAGCGGGCCAGGCCATGAGCATCTTTACAGAAATGGCCGGGCACCCAGTCCAAAATAACGCCTATCCCCTGTTGATGACAATAGTCGACAAAATACATGAAATCCTCAGGGGAACCATAACGGCTGGTCACCGCATAATAACCGGTGGCCTGATAGCCCCACGAACCATCAAAGGGATGTTCCGCCACAGGCAAAAGCTCAATATGGGTGTAACCCATGCTCACGGCATAACCGGCTAAAGCCGGCGCCAGCTCCCGGTAGGTCAGGCGCTGCCTGTCGGCCCCCAGTTTCCAGGAGCCTAAATCAACCTCATAAATGTTTAGCGGCTGCTCATATGCAGACTGCTTGGCCTTCGCAGCCCGCCACTGCTCATCCTGCCAGACATGCCTGCCCAGGCCGGCCACTGTAGAGGCGGTCTTCGGCCTAAGTTCGGCCGAGAAAGCAACAGGATCGGCTTTATGCAGAATCTCGCCGCCGGCGGTTACAATCTCGTATTTATAGATATCACCAGCTTTCAGTTCGGCTATGAACAAACCCCAGATGCCACATGTGCTCAGTTTCTGCAGGGGATGGCGGCTGCCATCCCAGTTGTTGAAATCGCCAATAATCCCAACCCGCTGCGCATGAGGTGCCCATACGGCAAACCGGACCCCGGCCAGGCCATTCTCATTGACTACATGTGCCCCCAGCAGGTTATAGCTACGGTAGTTGGTCCCTTCATGAAACAAAAATAGTTCCTGATCACTCATCCACGCCGTATTCATGCAACTCCATCCTTTATCTGGTAATTGTAAAATGATGGCAATATTTTTTTTAGATACATTCGCTACCGGCATGGAAAATTCCTGTTAGCTAATGGTGATTTTCCTAAGTTGTTGCCATTATCCGGCAAGACTTACCTGTATTGGCGCTTCACAGGCTTCTGACTGCCGGTTAACGGTCACCGTAATAATGCCGTTCCGGTCACTGCCGGCGGCGTCTTTACGCACAACCGTATTGGCGGTAACAATGGCCCCGTTGACAGTCACGCCGCTTTCCAGCCGGACCTGAGGCAGCACAACCGAATCTGTAACCCGGGCGCCGGGACCGATATAAACCCCCGGAAAAATAACAGAGTTCTCCACTTCCCCCAAAATAATGGCGCCGCCGGCAATTAACGAGCACCGGACGCAGGCCTCCAGGCCGTGATAATGGGGAGGCAGGCTCAGGCTTGGTGAATACACCGGCCACTCATCACCAGTCAGCCTGATTTTGGGGTCATCCCCCAGCAGGTCCATATTGGCCTCCCAGTAACTGTCCACGGTACCAACATCCTTCCAATAGCCAGGAAAACGGTAAGCCTGCAGGCGCAGCCTGGCCGCTAACATGCCGGGAATGATATCCCTGCCAAAATCATGGCCGGACTCCTTATTAGCCGCATCAGACAACAGATATTGTTTTAATACTTTCCAGGAAAAAATATACACCCCCATGGAGGCCTGAGTACTTTTGGACTGACAGGGTTTTTCGATAAAATCCGTAATGCGGCCGCCGGCTGCTGTTTCCACAATACCAAACCGGCTAACCTCACTCCCGGGCACCTCAATGACCCCCATAGTAACATCAGCCTGGCAGAGCTTATGATATTCGAGCATTGCGGCATAATCCATCTTATACACATGGTCGCCTGACAGCACGGCCACATAGCCCGGCTCATACTGTTCAATGAACTCTTTATTCTGAAATACAGCATCGGCGGTTCCCGCATACCACCGGCGGCCTTGCTCCCGGGCATAGGGCGGCAAAATATGCACGCCACCGTCACGCCGGTCAAGGTCCCAGGCACTGCCGTTCCCGACATAGGCATGGAGCGCGAAAGGCTCATACTGGGTCAGGATACCCACCGTATCCAGGCCGGAATTACGGCAATTGCTTAACGTAAAATCGATAATGCGGTATTGACCGCCAAACGGAACGGCCGGCTTGGCCAAATCTTTCGTCAAGGCCCCCAGCCGTGTCCCCTGCCCGCCCGCCAGTATCATAGCAATCCATTCTTTATTCCTCATTGTCCCCTCCTTGAAAAGTCGCCCAAATAGCAGATATAACTACTTTATGCAAGACGGGTACCGCCTAGAACAGGAATCCCCCCTTTGACTCAAGGGGACGGTTCTCTTGAGTCAAAAATCAGACAACTCCACCTAGTCACCGCTCAGGATCTGCTGGTGGACTCGCAGTATCTTCTGCCCATACGTTGTCCCGGGAACAGCCCATTTGCCGTTCAGGTCAGTCCAGGTACGGGCCTGGCCAAACCTGTCCGTCCGTTTGACAAGCTCATAGCGCGGATCGACGATTGCCAGCGCCGGCGGCCTGATCGAGGCATAAGCCAGCAGGTGCTGGACCTGGGCCCTAACGCCAATTTGCGCCGTCGGAAACCAGGCGCCTTTTACCCCGCCCCCGGTTGTACCCAGCCCGCAATAATTATTCTGCAGCGGTAAAACATCGCCGCCATAGCGGAAATGGCCGGTCTCATGGATCGCCTGGGCCAAGGCCGCATCCGGCCTGATTCCCTCTAAGCGGCTCTCCTGATAAAAATGACTGATAAGCTGCTCGACAGATACCGTTAACAACGGCATACGCCCCCGCTTACGCAAATAAGCAACACACTGCTCCTGCGTCGCCAGTGGTTCACCCATAATTGACAAGTCAATAAAAAGCGGGGCCTTCAACTCTACCGGCAGCTCCTTCGCCCAAACCGGGTGAGGAAACAGCAGCAGCAGCACTAAAATGAAAAACAAATCACCCCAAACTATTAGTCTTATAAGTCTGCCTCCCCACCTGCACCTTAAAGCAGCATAACCTATCTTAGTCTCTTACCCCGGTCTTTATTCATGCCTGCGCAGAAACCGGCCCGGGACGGTAGGGAAAAGGACCCAATCCCTGCCAGGTCAAGGTTGGGTCCTTTTATCATTGCTTTAATTATTGCTATGATTGGCGATGCCAGTGGCCGGGTTGCTCGCTGTCGGCCTGGGCGGCCTTATTGGTTAAGGCACTTTTCGCCGCAGAGCTATTGGCAAAAGCAGCGACCAGCCTCCCGGCTACCCGGACATTGGCTAAGCCGGCAGGACCGCCAATGCAGCCACCAACGCAGGACATCCCCTCCAAGAAATTAGCTTCCAGGGTACCGGACCGGATTTGTTTAAGGGCATTAGCACACTCGTCAAGGCCTGCAGTACTATGGGCTTTGACTGTTACTGCCGGCGCAAGACCGGCGACTGCGGCCTGAACCGCGTTGGCAACCCCGCCGGCACAGGCAAAAGCGTTGGCCGTGGTGGAGGCAGCTGATTGAAACTCGCTGTCGTCCAGTGTGCTTATATCAATACCTTTGCCGGCCAGCATCGCATCCAGCTCCTCAAAAGTAAGGACAAAGTCCACCAGCGCCGAATTGCGGCGGGCTTCTGATTTTTTGGCGATACAGGGTCCAATAAACACAATAACCGCCTCAGGATTACTATTTTTTATAATTTGCGCCATGGCCAGCATGGGCGAAACTGTCGATGATATGCAGTCCGTCATATCGGGAAAATGCTTTTCAACAAGAGCCACAAAAGCCGGACAGCAAGAAGAGGTCATATAGGGCCTTTGCGCAGGTACTGTTGCCAGAAACTCGTTTGCTTCCTTGATACTTACAATATCGGCACCGTAAGCTACCTCCTGGACGGCATGAAAACCAAGCTGCCTAATGGCATTAATCAGCTGCCCCGGTTTCGTCCTGGCGCCAAAATGCCCGGCAAAGGCTGGCGCCAGAATAGCGTACACTTGTTTACCTGACTTAATCTGCTGAATAACCTGAACTACAAGCGACCGGTCACTAATCGCGCCAAAAGGGCAGGCCTCCCGGCAGGCGCCGCATTCGACGCATTTATCCTGATTAATGACAGCCTTGCGGTCACTGCCGGCAATAATGGCCTTAACTGCACACACCCGTTCACAGGGCCGGCTGATTTCGATAATAGCGCCATACTGGCAGGACTTCTTGCATAAACCACATTCTACACAGCGGGTTTTATCAATATAGGCCCGGTTTTGCACCACCAGTATGGCCTTTTTAGGACAGCTGTTAATACAATTATGCGCCAAACAGTTACGGCAGGCATCAGTCACCAAAAACTTATCAATCGGACACTGATCACAGGCTTCAGGCAATACATGGATAAAAGGCATATCCTCTATCTCGCCGGCCAGAGCACCGGCAGCGGCTTCCGCCTGCGTAAGCTCCAAGGATTGGCTTAATGTGAGATTAATACGCTGACGCAATACGGCCCTCTCTTTATGTATACAACAGCGATATCTGGGGCCGGCCTCCGATACAATGGTGTCCGGCATACTGCCGATATCCTTGTCTAAGCTGCCGTTATAAGCCATTCTGGCGATTTCAGTTAAAACCTTGTTGCGGATTATGACAACCTCGGTAACCTGTGATATTGCCATAGTAATAAATTCCTCCTCGCATCGTATAGGGTTTATAAATTGTGGTAATGATTGCGGCAAATAATCAAAAAATATTGCGATAGCGGCTAACCTGTTTAAGGTCCCTGGCAGCCTGGCAGCTGCCGGTTTATAAACAGGGCCGGTTGTGAAAAGACGACACAATGAGTATTTTCTAAGGCATCCCTACCATTCGTTACTTTATTAAACTTATTATTTTATAACACTTACTAAATATTATACGCATTTGCGGCCAGCGTGTAAAATGTTTTCCCTCTAAATATTAAGCAGTCTAAGCCGCCAGTAAAATTCGCCGGCAGGCTGCCAGCCGCTGCCAACAACAAGTGCCGACGGGATGCATCATTACTTTCCATTTTTTACTGACCATTATAACCGTCCCGTATTTCGGACACAATAAGGTCGGAGGGATGCCTAACATGAACGAAGTCGTATGTATGAGCTGTCATAATTGCCTGCCGGACGATTTATCTGCCTGTCCCGGCTGCGGCAGCGAGCTTATCTTAGCCGGTGACAGCAAAAATGTAATCGACCGCTTACAGCCTAATTGCCTTATTCACCGTTATGAAGGTTCAGACTTGTTGGAACCTGCTGTTATCCTAAAGGAAACTAAACTTAATTGTAAGGTTGCCACCAAGCTCAAAGAATACGCTAAACCGGTAACGATCCCCAAAGCCAAAGTATATGCTTTTGATCAAAAAATCCTCGGCACAATTCAGGCTCTGAGAAATGAGCGTTCGGCTACGATCCACCGGTATGACCAGCTCATTCAGACTCATTGGCAAAATTTAAAGCTACACTAAAATGATTTTTTGCGCACCATAATTAACGCGCTACCTCGTAATACTGCAATAATTCACTGACCGTTACCAGCTGGTAGCCCAGGGCCTGCAGTTTGTCAATAATGATCGGCATGGCCTGCGGCGTAGGCAGCGGATACTGGCCGTCATGCATAAGGATAATGCTGCCAGGCTGCACATGCTCAAGCACTGCTTTTACCACAAGGTCCACCGGCCCCTGCCGCCAGTCACCGGTATCAACTGACCAGAGCACCGTCGTATACCCCCGGTCCCGCGCTAACGCCACAATACCATCGTTGTACGCCCCGTCAGGCGGTCGAAACAGGGTCGGCTTGGGGGCTACCGGCTGCAGCACTGTTTCCAGGCGTGCGAACTCCTCCGCCACCTCGGCGGCGGTCAACCTATTCAGACGTCTGTGGCTGTAGGCATGAGATGCTATTTCATGCCCGTCTGCCACTGCCTGGGCAACGATTTCCGGATGAGCCTCAGCATTGGCCCCTAAAACAAAAAAGGTCGCTTTGACCTGCTTCTCTTTCAGCACCCTCAGTATTTCCGGTGTTGTTTTATAATGGGGTCCATCATCAATAGTGATTGCCACGACCTTGTGCGTAGTTGGTATTTTTCTGATCACCCGGCTTTTATCGTCAAATACATGAACAGCCTGGTACAAAGCACTGCACAGTAAGCCGATAGCCAGCACGGTTATACTAAAAAAGCTGCGGCCCAACCTCTTCCTTTTGTCCATGAGAGCCCCCTTCTCTTTAACAAGGTTCTTCTTGATACTACGCCTGCAGCCGGTAATATATGACTAAATGGGTATGACCGGCGTGGTTGAGCAATATACTAATATAGCTGATTAAAAGGGGGTATTCCATGGGCTGCCTGATTTTACGCTCTGCCGCCTTAAGTCTACTACTGCTCTGCACGGTTGTTACCGGTATTGCGCTGGCGGCACCGCCGGTATTGTCTGCCCAGGGGGCGATTTTAATGGATTTTAAAACCGGCCAGGTGCTCCATGACCGCAATATAAACAAAAAGCTCGCGCCCGCCAGTACGACTAAAATTATGACTGCGATCATTGCTATCGAAAGCGGGCGCCTGGATGAAACCGTTCATATCAGTGCTGCCGCTGCCGGTACCAGCGGCTCTTCACTTAATCTCTATCCCGGTCAAATTATTACTCTCCGGGAGTTGGTCACCGGCCTGCTGCTCCGCTCCGGCAATGATGCCGCCGTAGCAATTGCCGAGCATCTTGCCGGTTCTGTTACTGGTTTTGTGGAAATTATGAACAGGAAAGCGGCCAGCATCGGTGCAGTCCATACTCATTTCAGCAACCCCCATGGCCTTTCAGCCCCCAACCATCTGTCCACAGCCTTCGATTTGGCCTGGATCACCCGGTATGCCTTGAGCAACCCGACCTTCGCCGAGATCGTGAGTACGAAGGAAACAAATATAGAATGGCTTGACAGAAAAGGAAAAAGTCAGGACCGGAATCTCCGTAATACCAACAAATTGCTGTGGATGCTGGAGGATGCCGATGGTGTAAAAACAGGGACCACCAATCGCGCCGGACCATGTTTGGTATCCAGTGCAACGCGGGGCAACCAAAAGCTTATTGCCGTCGTATTAAATGATCATTCGCGCTGGTTTGACTCGATGCAGCTCTTAAAGTATGGTTTTGATGCTTTTGACTTATATGAATATGCGGAGCAGGGAACGATACTTACCTCACTGCCAGTGGAAAACGGAATGACCGGGATGGTTGACGCCATTGTCGAGGCCCCGGGCTCGCTGGTAATAAGTACTGAAGATTACACGGCAGTAACAGTGGAGGTTGATTTACCGGAAAAAATAAAAGCCCCGGTATATCAGGGCCAGAAAATCGGCGAGATTATATTTTATATACAGGATAAAGCGGTAAAAACTGTCGACATTATCGCCGGCAATGCCGTTGAAGAAAGCACTATAAGCAAAATTCTGCTCCGCCACTGGCTGGATACCATGAGGCGGTTATCCAGCTGGGGGGTATTATAACAGGCTAAACTATACCGGCTTCCGGTAGAAAAATGGCAAATAATGCTGAAACCCAATATCCCGGAAGTTCAATATCGCCTCAGTCCCCCCTACAAACAACACCCCGCCGGGTTTAAGCGCGGTAAAAAAGCGGCGGTACAGCCCGTCTTTGGCTTCTTCGGTAAAATAGATGACAACATTCCGGCACAGGATAAGGTCAAACCCTGATTCAAATTTATCAACCAGGAGGTTATGTCGCTGAAAATCAATCCGCGCCTTAATATCATCCCCAATAGTAACAACGCCGTCGGCCTGCTTAAAATACTTATTGAGCCGGGCCGGCGGTATATTTTTCAGCTCATTGGTTGTATAAACCCCTAGCTTGGCTTTGGCCAGCATTTCAACATCAAGATCTGTCGCCAGAATACGATGTTTGCTGTAGGGAGTGAGCTCATTGAGCATAATGGCCAGCGAATAAGGCTCAGCCCCGATGGAACAGCCGGCACTCCAAATGGTAAGCTTGGAACTTTGTTTTAACAGATCCGGAATAACCCTTTTCTCCAGTTCATCAAACTTTTCCGGTGTCCGGAAGAATTCGGTAACATTGATGGTGAGAAAATCAATAAACTCTTTATACAGTTTGGGGTTAGCCTCTATCTTGCCAAAAAAATCCAAATATCCCTTGGCCCCATGGCGGCTCATCATGTTGCCGATACGCCGCTGCATTTGCGCCGGCTTGTAGTCGTTAAGATTAATACCTGATTTAACATGAAGCTTCTGTTTAAACAGCTCCCAGTCTTTGTCGCTCATGGAAACCCCCTGTTATTGCGATATGCTGATTTACAATTTGATTCAATGGTAAAATTCGACATGATACGGCAGTTTTCCTACCTCTAGCTGCTTGCTTATTTAATCCCTGTACCTATTAACAAAAAAAGATCAGGTTAGGCTTTGCTTGAACAGCAAGTCTAACCTGATCCGGTCAATCATTCCATCTTTTATTACGCTAATATTTGTTCTACCGGCGTAACAGGCAGATTATGGGCCTCGGCGACCCCTTTAAAAACTACCTTGCCAGCATATACATTGAGGCCTTTGGCTAAGCCGGGATCATCCTTTAGGGCCGCCTTCCACCCCTTAGTGGCAATCTGCAGGGCATACTCAATAGTAGCGTTGGTTAAGGCAAAAGTTGATGTACGGGCAACAGCGCCCGGCATATTCGCGACCGAATAATGAACAACGCCGTACTTCACGTAGGTCGGGTCACTGTGGGTCGTTACCCGGTCAATTGTTTCCACAGATCCGCCTTGATCGATAGCCACATCAACGATAACTGAACCGGGTTCCATCGACTTAACCATTTCCTCGGTAACCAGTTTGGGGGCTTTTGCACCAGGCAGCAGAACCGCCCCCACCAGCAAATCAGCTTTTTTAACCCAGCCGGCAATATTGTAGCTGTTCGACATAACCGTAGTGACCCGGCCGCCAAAGATATCATCAAGGTAAGCCAGCCGCTCATTCGATTTATCAATAATCGCAACCCGGGCCCCCATACCGACAGCCATTTTAGCTGCGTTTGTCCCCACAACGCCACCGCCGATAATTACGACCTGAGCCGATTCAACGCCAGGTACACCGCCTAACAGGACTCCCTTACCGCCAAAGGGCTTTTCCAGACAATGCGCCCCGACTTGCACAGACATCCGTCCGGCCACTTCACTCATCGGCGTCAAAAGCGGCAGGGTGTGATGACGCTCAATCGTTTCATAGGCTATACCAATTACTTTTTTGTCCAGCAGTGCTTTCGTCAATTCCGGTTCAGGTGCCAGATGCAGGTAGGTGAAAAGTATTTGCCCCTCATGGAACAGCTCATATTCCGGCGCCAGCGGCTCCTTGACCTTCATAATCATTTCCGCCTGATCAAACAGTGCTTTCTTATCAGCAATAATCTGCGCCCCGGCTTTTACATAGCTTTCATCAGAAAAACCGCTGCCGACACCGGCACTTTGCTCAACAAGCACTGTATGCCCGGCCTTTTTCAGCATTTCCGTACCTGCCGGCGTCAGGGCCACCCGATTTTCATTGTTTTTAATCTCTTTAGCTACACCAATAATCATATACTTGGCCTCCTTATAAATGATATGCCAAACCAAATTTTTCTCACATGCATTGTTAATGCAATTGTTATGCCAATAATTATTTGTGTGGTTTTGCCGGAAGCATCTTCTGGTATGCCCTGCTATAAAACCAGCAGGATCAACAAACCGCCACTATCGGCATTTATCAGCAAACTCACTGCTGGAAACTTATGTTTCCATTACCATGGTACTAAACTGTGCCATTTGGAAATATTAGTTTCCAAATATTTTTGTTTATTGTATACATGTTATCTAGTACTGCTGATATCCCGGCCCTTACTATCCAGCTTGTTCCAGCCACACAGATAATATGCGGCCACAAGCAGCGCCAGCCAAATAGGCCCTACAATCATCGCCACTAACGTATCCGGGTCGAAACACATAACAACGGCCACAAAGGCCAGAAATGCGAGGCAAACCCAGTTAAGCACCGGATAACCGGGCATCGGGTATTTTAAATCAGTCTGCTGTTCAGGCGTCAGTTCCTGCCGGAATTTGAGCTGCACCAGGACAATAATAGCCCACACCCACAGGGCCGCAAAGGTACCAACACTGGTTACATAAGTAAATACCTTGCCCGGAACCAGGTAATTTAAGACAACGCCAATCAACAAAAACATGGCTGAGACTAGAATACCGTTCATCGGCACTTTACGACTGCTCAGCCTGCCAAAAAAACCAGGTGCCCGTCCTTGCAGCGATAAATTATAGAGCATGCGGCCTGTACTGAAAATTCCACTGTTACAGGAAGATAACGCCGCCGTCATAACAACAAAGTTAATAATCCCGGCCGCAGACCGTATCCCCAGCTTCTCAAAGGTTAATACAAACGGACTGCCGATAGACCCCAGCTGATTCCAGGGATAAAGGGACATAATGACAAACAAGGCGCCAATATAGAAAATCAGAATTCGCCAGAAAACTTTGTCAATTGCTGCCGGCAGCGTTTTCTCCGGGTTCTTGGCTTCGCCTGCCGTCACCCCGACTAGTTCAATGCCTACATAGGCGAACATAACCATAACCAATGCCATAATCATGCCCGGCAGGCCTTTGGGCGAAAAGCCGTCATAAGCCCACAGATTAGAGATACCGATCGGTATGCCGCTGTTGCCGATACCGAAAATAATCATGCCTAACCCGGCTACAATCATAATAACGATTGTAATAATTTTGATAAGAGCAAACCAAAACTCAAACTCACCATACGCCGCTACCGCAATCAGGTTGACAGCCGTCATACATAGCAAGGCCGCCAAGGCCGGAACCCACTGCGGCACCTCGGGAAACCAAAACTGCATATACACGCCGACAGCCGTAATCTCGGCCATACAGGTGACAACCCACATAAACCAATATGTCCAACCGGTCAGATAACCGGCCATGGGCCCCAAAAATCTGTTAGCATAGGCGCTGAAGGAGCCTGATACCGGATAGGCCACAGCCACCTCGCCCAGGGCGCGCATAATGAAAAATATGATAATACCACCAAGTAAATATGTAATCATCAACGCCGGACCGGCAGTTCTTATCGCTGAGGCCGACCCTAAAAACAGACCGACGCCAATTGCCCCGCCAAGGGCAATTAGCTGAATATGGCGTTCTTCCAACCCGCGGTGCAGTTCTTCATGCATTCCATCTTTCTTAGACACGCTTTCTCCTCCTTCATTTTACCAACTACAATAAGCCTCTCTTGGTTCACCTCCACAAAATGAAGTACATTCACCCACTATGTATCCCTCGCACAAACTATGCCAACGTTCTAAATAATAATCAAAGGGAGACAGAGGCCTTTTTCCGCTTATCTGGAAACATATATTTACAATTAATGGTATTTTTGGTTTCCAGCTGGAAATCTATATTTCCAAAAAATGCAATTTAAAAAGCCCCGGCATCGGACTTATGATCATGTCCAATCGCAGGGGCTTCGTGCCGTTCACAATTTTCAGGTGGTTTTATAAACCCGCGGTACCCGCTTACTTACCATACATACTAACTCGTAATTGATTGTGCCGATAGCGGCCGCGACCTCATCTGCCGGCAATTCAGGAGTACCAAACAAGGTTGCCGTATCACCGGCCTGAACAGCAGGTATGCTGCTGACATCAACCATGCACTGATCCATGCAGATTCTGCCAACCAACGGGGCCCGGCAGCCGTGGATAAGAACATCCGTTTTGCCTGATAACAGCCGCGTCCAGCCATCAGCATAACCGATTGGCAGTGTGGCAATGCGGCGTTCAGACCGGGCGGTATAGGTCCGGCCATAGCTGATGCTCGTTCCCGCCCCGACAGTTTTAACATGCGCCACCTGCGCTTTAAGCTGCATAGCCGGAGTCAGGGCAAGGCTGCGCTTACTTTCGGCCGAGGGCCACAAGCCGTATAAAATAATGCCTGGCCTCACCATATCCAGATGGGTCTCCGGCATTTCCAGCGTAGCTGCACTATTTGCCATATGCCGGATCGGCACCGTAATGCCGCTGGCCCTTATTCGCTGCAGCGCCGCCTCAAAATTAGCGTACTGCTCTTGGGCATAGGTTTTATCAACAGCATCGGCTGTTGCAAAATGCGAGAAAACCCCCTCCAGCTCTACACCCGGCATATTGGCAACCGTACTGGCAAATTCTCCGGCCGCTTCGGGCAAAATGCCGATTCGCCCCATGCCTGTATCAACTTTTATATGGACTTTTACCGCCTTGCCGGACTCAACGCCCGCAGCCGCTAACGCCTGAACGGCCTCTAGCGAATACACGGTCTGGGCAATATTATAAGCGGCAACTGTCCGGGCCTGGTGCGGCGGCGTATAGCCAAGCACCTGAATAGGCACGGAAAAACCGGCCTGCCTAAGCTCAATAGCCTCGCTCAGGAGAGCTACCGCCAACCGGTCTGCACCGGCAGACAAAACGGCCCCGGCCACAGGTACCGCGCCATGCCCATAAGCATCGGCCTTAACCACAGCACAAAATTTCACCTGCGGCTTAAGGCTGCCTTTTATCAATGCAACATTTTTTTTGACAGCAGACAAATCGATCTCGGACCAGACCGGACGCTCAAACATGATTATTTCCCCCTAATTTGCATCAATTCTGCAACAACAGGTATGCAAAAATCGCACCATTTTTTAAATACAGTAGCTATAGCGGCCCCTACTATAACTTTCGACAAAAAAAGTATGCCAAAATTAAGGCCAGCAACCATAGCGGCCCAATGATTAAGGCCAGCATCGTATCAGGATCCTGAGTCATGACCACAGCCACAAGGGCCAGCATAAACAAACAAAAAATACCCGATACAGGATACCAGGGCATTGGATAAGCCAGCCTGGCAGCCTCGGCCGGGGTCAGACTGCACCGAAACTTTGCCTGGACAATAACAATGGTGGCCCAGACCCATAAGCAGGAGAAGGTGCCAATACTGGTGACATATGTAAATACTTTGGCCGGAATGAGATAGTTAAGGGCTACCCCGGCAGTTAAACAAGCCGAGGAAACAAGCACGCCATTTACCGGCACCTGACTATTGTTGAGCTTCCGCAAAAAAACCGGCGCTTCTCCTTGTTTAGCCAGAGTATACAACATTCGGCCGGTACTAAAAACACCGCTGTTGCAGGAAGACAGCGCCGCCGACAACACAACAAAGTTCATTATACCGGCAGCATTAGCTACGCCCAGCTTTTCAAAGACCGATACAAACGGGCTGCCGACACTGCCAATTTCTGTCCAGGGATAGATTGACATGATGACATATAAGGAGCCGACATAAAACAAAATAATCCGCCAAAACACTTTATCAATAGCAGCAGGCAGACTTTTCCCCGGCTCCTTGGCCTCACCGGCCGTAATCCCAATCACCTCGATGCCTACATAAGAAAACAGCACCATGGCCAAAGCCATAACCACTCCGCTGATTCCATGCGGGAAAAAACCGCCATGCTGCCAAAGGTGCGCAATCCCCAGGGGAACATTATTATTACCGATGCCAAAGATAATCATGCCAAATCCCCCCAGGATCAAAAGGACAATGGCAATAATTTTAATTAAGGCAAACCAGAATTCGAATTCACCGTAGGCTTCCACCGCGACAAGATTTACACAAGTCATTATAATGACTGCGACTAACGCCGGGATCCACTGCGGCAGTTCAGGAAACCAGTAATTCATGTAAACGCCCACAGCAGTAATCTCCGCCATACCTGTCACTACCCACATGAACCAATATGTCCACCCTGTCAGGAAGCCGGGCAAGGGCCCCAGAAAGGTATGGGCATACGTACTGAAAGAACCAGCTACCGGATAGGCCACAGCCACCTCCCCCAACGCCCGCAGGAGACAGAAAACGACGATACCGCCAATGAGATACGCAAAGAGGAGCGCGGGGCCAGCCGTCTGAATAGCCGCTGAAGATCCCAGAAACAACCCTACCCCAATCGAGCCGCCAAGAGCGATCAGCTGTATATGCCGCTCTTTAAGCCCTCTTTTGAGTTCCTGCCTGTTTCCTGTTTTACGCAATTCCATTCCCTCCGCTGCTATAAAAAGTACTATTGGGTGTGCATAGATACCCCACAGTACAATTTATAATTACAGCAGCCGGATTAGACCTCGGTTTTTCTGCTTAGCCTGACGGATTAGCCTGATTAGGCCGCCTGGTGCTGGCCAGTTCGTACTCCACAATTAGCTTATCAAGATATATGCTCATTGCCGCTACCTCTTTATCAGAGAAATCACCCTGTTTTTGCTGCACTAACAGGTGTAGCTGGCTGCGCACAGTCTCAATTTCCCGCTCTTTTTCCGCCAGACTAGTCACACTTAACCCCCTGAATCATATTTGCCTGCCTGCGCGTCCGTGCTGCCCCGGCTTTCAGCCATTCGATCCACGCCGGTAACCCGTCCCCGGTCCTGCATGAGGTTTGCAGTAAACTTGCTTGCGGGTTTAAGCCTTTTATGTCATCGATAGCAGCATCCATGTTAAAGCTCGTATAAGGCAGCAGATCAGTTTTATTCAATATAATCGCCTCTGACTGCCGGAAAACAAGCGGATATTTAAGAGGCTTATCTTCCCCTTCGGTAACGCTGAATACCACTACCTTGGCATGCTCTCCCACATTGAATTCAGCAGGGCATACCAAATTGCCGACATTTTCGATAATAAGAATATCGACTGCTGCTAAATCAAGCTTGGTTAGGGCGGCTTTAACCATAAAGGCATCAAGATGGCAGCCGCCCCCGGTGTTGATCTGTACGACCGGTGTTCCCGCCCCGGCAATCCTGTCGGCATCTTTAGAGGTATATAAGTCGCCCTCAATGACAGCCAGAGTAAGCTCATTTTTTAACAAACTTACAGTCTGCTCCAGCAGCGAAGTTTTCCCACACCCTGGTGACCCCATTAAATTAACCGTAAAAATCCCCCGGGTTGTCAGCATAGTGTTTAATTCTGCCGCATTTTCATCATTTTTATGGAGAATATTGCTCATAACAGGAATTTCCACAGCTATTCTACCTCCACACTTTCAACTTTAAGTTCCCGGCCTGATACAATCTCAATCGCATATGAGCCACAAGCTGCACAAATAAAGCGGTACTTGTCGACCCGGCGCTCGTCGCCACAATCCCGACACCGGCCGGTTAGCGGGACAATACGAACAGACAAGCAAGCACCGGCTGCCATTGTACCCTCGGCCAGGGCTGCAAAGCCAAACTCCAATGACTCAGGCACAATACCGGTCAATTCGCCTGTCAAGACCCGAATGCCTGTTATTTTACCGGCACCATGACTGGTAGCGGTGTTCAGAGCCAGCTCCAGAATACCTTGGGCGATTGCCAGCTCATGCATGGCGGCCCCACACCCCGGCTGGCAGTTCTAGTTTAACGTTGCAGTGCATATAAAGTTTCTCCTTTCCTCTGTAAATTCCTTCCAAAAATTCTTCACTATTTTCTTACAGAATAAGTCATTGGCAATATTTCACTTAATTAACATAATATTTATGGAATAATGATTCATGCACTCGCAGATACTAGTTTTAGAAAAATTTCAGGAGGTGCTTTACTTTATGTCTAGAAGCAGAAAACCAGTTAATCCTGGTGCCGAAAACGCCCTTGATCGCATGAAAATGGAAATAGCCAATGAATTGGGTATTAGTGAAAAAGTCCGCAGTCAGGGATGGTATTCCATGACCTCCGCCGATTGCGGCCGGGTTGGCGGCCATATGGTTCGCCGGATGATCGAGCAATATGAATCATCACTGGGTGGCCAAAGCACAACCGCTACCACAACTTCAACTGCTCCTACCGGCACCTTGACTTCCCAATATGACATTAACAGCAGCAATTAATTAATTTAACATAAGAGATGGCAATTAGCCATCTCTTATGTGCTTTTCAGCCATCTTTAAGTTTATTGACGCTTTTGCTGCAACAGCGGCAATACAGCCGGAAAAGGCTGGGT
The DNA here is from genome assembly GCF_007641255.1 of Sporomusa termitida. Lineage (NCBI taxonomy): Bacteria > Bacillati > Bacillota > Negativicutes > Selenomonadales > Sporomusaceae > Sporomusa > Sporomusa termitida. The sequence goes on along the minus strand of NZ_CP036259.1, from coordinate 4,972,079 downwards.
ATTAATGATATCCCCGGCAGCCAGCCCCGCTTTGCGGGCAACCGCCACACCATAACGCATATAGTCAAATTCGCTTACCGCATGCGCATCCGGATTAATCGCAAATAAGACCCCTTGTTCCTTCGCCAGCCGGCACCAGCGCCAATCAAGATCAAGCCGGTGGGGACTGGCATTAATCTCCAGTATTGTGCCGCTGTGGGCAGCAGCCTGAATAACCTCTGTCAAATTAACCGCATATCCTTTCCGGCCTAACAATAGCCGCCCGGTCGGATGCCCCAGCATAGTTACATAACGGTTTTGCACGGCCTTCACAATCCGCCGCGTCATATCAGCTTCACTTTGACGAAAAGCGGAATGGACAGAGGCCACTACAAAATCAAAGCCTGCCAGTATTTCATCAGGATAATCAAGAGACCCGTCAGGTAATATATCGCTTTCAATCCCTGCCAAAATAATAAACCCCGCTTGCTTCGCATTCCATGCTTCAATCTCCCGCCGCTGCGCCCTAACGGTTTCAATACTGAGGCCGCGGGCATAAACGGCCGTCCGGCTGTGATCGGCAATGCCGAGATATTTCCATCCGCGCTGTCTGGCTGCAGCCGCCATGTCAGCCAGGCTTGCCGACCCGTCTGAATAAGAGGTATGAACATGGAAGATGCCCCGTATATCTGACAAAGACATCAATACTGCCTGTTCTGACCCGGCCGGGCTAAGCTTGTCCTCATCTTCCCGGCACTCCGGCTCAGCATAATTTACCTGCAGCCGTGAATAGAGACCCTGCTCATCCGGTACGGCAACCGGTTCGCCGCTCGCAGTTTGTAAACCGGCGGCACTAAACAGTAAGCCTTGCCGCCGGGCCTGGTCTGCCAGCTTAGCGACATAACCGCTGCTGCCGGTGTGATAAACCAGCGCTGGCCAGTATTCATCAGCACCAACAATATAAATCGTACAAATAAGGCCATTTACCAGCCTGATTACACATTTATCGGCCTCATCACTAATGACGTGATCGCTGCCCTGCATACCCCTTATACCGGCTGCCAGGCCGGCCGGGGCAGAACAGGCCGCTAAAATCTCAATCGAGCTGACAACTTCTACCCCTCTGCGAATGCTGCCGACAATCGCAGCCCGCTCCACGCCCGGCTGGAGTTTTATATATTCGACAAGCAGATCGGCTACCGGCCACGCGTCACCAAGGATAAACTGGCCTCGAAATTTTTTCATATCTTCAATACCCTGTAAAATCCTTTCCTGGGTTTTGCTGCCAAAACCGGCCAAGGTTACCAGCCGGTTTTCCCGGCAGGCATATTCAAGTTCCCCCAATGACTGGATACCAAGCTGCGCATGCAGGGCCCAAGCTTTCTTGGCTCCCAGACCGGGAAGTGCCATCAGTTCGAAGAGTCCCGGCGGCAAACTGCTTTTGAGTTCTTCATAATAGCTTATCCGCCCTGTCGCAATGTATTCGTGAATTATTTCCCTGAGGGCCTGGCCAATTCCCTTGAGGCCTGTTAATCTTGCCTCTGCATCAGGATCAGTAAGATTACCGTCAAATTTTTCAATCGTGCGGGCTGCATTCTGATAAGCCCGGATTTTGAAGATATTCTCACCGCCCAGTTCCAGGAGTTGGGCAATTTCAGCCAATAACCGGGCCAATTCATATTTATCGCTCATCTGCAGCCCCCTCTACTTTGGTTCAAAGTGAACAATGATTTCCGTTCCCTGTTTTACGGCCGTGTAGGGAGCGACGTTTTGCTTGACTGCGGTGCCTGTCCCTACAGGCACAAAAGTCAGACCCAGGCTGTGCAGTTCTTCCCCTGCTTCTCTGATCGTCTTGCCGCTTAGTGCCGGCATCGACACATGCCCGGGCGGCAGCGGCGCCGAAGGCCTTTGGGCAGCAGGCACAGAGTCTGGCTGCTCAACGCCGGCAGCGGCGGGAGCAGGCGGCAGCAGCGGATTACCGTCATAAGGCCTGATATTCAGATATCGCATCACCTGCGACATAATATCGCTGAATACCGGGGCGGCAATCTCGCCGCCATAATAAAATCCGGCCGGATCGTCTAAGACAACAAGAGCGGCAACCTGCGGATCTTCAACAGGACCATACCCGCCAAAAGAAGCAATATAGTGACCAGCCAAATAGCCATTGCCTTCAGGTTTCAGCTTTTCGGCAGTTCCCGTTTTACCGGCAAAACGGTAACCTTTTACCGTTGCTTTTTTACCGCCGCCTTCACTGACAACCTTCTCCAGCATACCGGTGAGTATCCGCGCGGTTTCCGGACTGATGGCCTGACGGACAGCGATAGGCTCAAATATTTCTGCCAAGGTACCGTCATCATTACGATATTCTCTGATAATTCGCGGTTTCAGCAATACACCGTCATTCGCAATGGCGGCAATGGCCGCTGTCAGTTGAATAGGCGTAACAGCAATACTCTGCCCAATGGACATGGTCGCCGTATCGCTGTCCCGCATTTCTTTAGGATCAAACATCAGCCCTGCTTCCTCACCGGGCAATTCAATATCTGACCGCTTGCCAAAGCCAAAGTCACGCACATAACTTGTTAGCTTGGCTGCCCCCACCCGCATACCGACCTCAACAAAGCCGGTATTAATTGAGTTCTTGATAATATCGGTAAAGGATACCTCCCCGTAACTTTCATCACTCCAGTTTTTTATTCGCCGTCCCGAAATTTCAACAAAACCCTTATCAACAAAACGCTCCTCCGGCCGCACCTTGCCGTCCTCCAGGGCAGCGGCGGCAATAACTGACTTAAACGTTGAACCAGGCTCGTAGATGATAGAGACCGCCCGGTTTTTCCACTGTTCCGGGCTGTAGCGCTCAAACTGATTAGGGTTATAGGTAGGCCGGCTGGCCATCGCCAGAATTTCTCCCGTTTTCGGCTGCATAATAATTACGGTAGCGGCCTTCGCTCCGGTCTTGGCCATAGCCTCATCAAGTGACCGCTCTACGATGTATTGAATGGTACTGTCGATGGTCAAATAAACCGATTTACCCTGCTTCTCAGGAATAAATGAAAATATTGATTTAAATATCGGCGTGCCATGACTGTCGGTATCTATAACCTGCTTGAGTTCCCGCCCTTTAATGGTCTTATCAAGCGTCATTTCAATCCCTTCCAGACCAATATCATCGGTACCGACAAAACCCAATACCTGAGCTGCCAGGCTGTCATTAGGATAATAACGTTTACTCTCTTCAACAAAGCCAAGGCCTGTCAGCCCATGTTCCTTAATCAGCAGTGTGACAGCCTTAGCCTGCTCCGGCTCAAGGGTCCGTTTTATCCATACAAAACTTGCGCCTGTGGCCAGGCGTTCTCTGATTCCCGCCGGACTGATATTAAGAGCAGCAGCGAGCAGATCGGCCAGCGCCGCGGCATCCTTGACCTCCCGGGGATTAGCGTATAATGATTTTGTCATAGTGCTGACAGCCAGTTCCCGGCCATTACGGTCATAAATAGTGCCGCGCGGCGACTGCATAATCCGGTTTTCCCTAAGCTGGTTCCGCGCTTTAGCACTAAGCTGCTGACCTTCGCCAAACTGAATCCAGGCAATTCTAGCCGCCAAACCACCCAGCGCCGCTATTGTTAAAAGCAGAAACAAAGCCAAACGTTTTTTTGTATGTGCAGGCATTGCCACCATGGTAGTCAACCCTTCCTTAAATTACAAAATTCACCTATTAAATATTCGCTGTACCATAGCAATTACCTGCCACAAAAAAAAGACATCGCGCCAAAGCAATGTCTGTAATACGGCCTGTATATTCCTTTACAGCTTATTGCTGGACAGACTGACCGGCGCCGGCCGCTTGCTCCCGGCGGCTTTTCCGCCACCAGACACTTGCCCCCAGCACGCCAGCGGTAATAACGGCGGGAATTAGCCACGCCGGCAGCAGCCCGTGAATAACAGGGCCTATTTTATGATCACTGATCATCATTTCCCCGGCTGTCCAGGCAATCAAAGCGGCCCCGGCATAGACAACCACCGGATATTTATCCATAATTTTAATAATAAGCTGACTGCCGAAAATAATAAGCGGGATACTGAGAGCCAGCCCCAGCCCCAGCAGCATATAATCGCCTTTGGCCACAGCCGCAATAGCCAGGGTATTGTCAAGACTCATTACCAAATCGGCAACAATAATTGTCTTGATCGCCGTCATGAAGGAACCGCCGGCTTCGACATTCTCCGCACACTGATCCTCCATCAGCAATTTTGCGGCAATCCAGACAAGGAGTATTCCGCCGATAAACTGAACATAGGGTATTTGCAAGAGTACAACCGCTACAAGTGTCAAAATAACCCGCAGCCCTATTGCCCCGGCGCTACCCCACAGAATGGCCATCTTTTGCTGCTTGGGGGGCAAACAACGGCTGGCCATAGCAATGACCACTGCATTGTCGCCGCTAAGCACGATGTTCACCATCATGATACTAGCCAGCGCTAACAAAAACTCCATTTACTGCACTCCTCTATTGTGAATTACTGACTGATATAGTACACAACCTGCCTGCCAACATTCCACATTTCATAGCAAGCTTTAGTATCAGATATTAAAAGTGTGGACAAATTTTATTTTATCAAGGTATTATCAAATGCGCAAGTCCCCTATCGGCAAAATATTGTATACAGCCCCCACTTCCTTATTTTACTTAGCCCGCGGCCTTAGATGATTTTATCGCTTACTGCCGGTATAAAGAAACACCGGCTTGCGCCAGCTCTTGCTCATAAGCAGCAGCTTACTTTCCTAAGCACGGAGCAAGCCAATCGTTCCCGGCAGAAAAAAGCAGAAATAAAGCCTTAGCCTTATTTCTGCCCAAAGGTAATTACCTCTCATTGGTTCAATTTTTATTATGATTTGTTATTATTACCAAATCATATTATCAATTTTCTGTATCCATTATATACTTACCTTTGTCTCCTGAGTATGGTCCTTGTTTTGCCGGCAAAGCAGCTGGGTGGCCCCTATTCACTCTGGGCTTCATTCCAGGCAAGGACGGCCGTAAGCTGCCCGCTTAAACTGTCAAATTCGTTGGCGGTCATAATGCCGGCCATTGCCAGGGCATCTTTTAAATCGTCTGCACTTAGCTGGCTCCATTGCGCATACTGCTGACTGTCAATCAGAAAATTGCTGATCAAATATTCCAGCATCAGCCCTGTCATCTGAATGACTCCTCCTTCGCCCGGCCGGCAACCGCTGGGCAGCATGTGTTCAACAACTGCATGTTGTTCTCCTTCGTTTAATTTTATGCTATAGTTTAAGTATGCCCAAACCACTATAATTTTTTCCCGGCAATTAAACATTCTGTGAGGTATATATGTAATGGAGCCCATTGTAATTCCTAACGGGAATAGCCGTTTAAGCGGCATACTCCATCCGGCCGGCAGGCCCTCAGAAACAACGCTGATTATTTCTCATGGCTTCCGGGGAACGAAGGAGGGAGGGGGCCGGGCTGTCCGGCTTGCTGAAACACTGGCCACTGCCGGTCTCCATGTAATCCGGTATGACTTTACCCCGCTCCAGAGCTTAACTTGCCAAATCTCCGAGTTGGCTGCCGTTATTGAATATGCCCGCCAGGCTGTCAGCAAAAAAACCATATTGTTGGGCCGCAGCATGGGCGGTAGTGCCTCCCTGGCCGCAGCCGCAGCTGACCGGAGGATAGCAGGCCTTATCCTCTGGTCAGCGCCCTGGGACTTAACAGCTACTTTTCAATTGGCCTTAGGGGCTCACTATAATGATTTGTTAACAGAAAAAACCCTAAGTATAACTGACGAATATGGCCATCTCTTGCTAACCGCTGATTTTATCCACGACTTTAAGAACCATGATCTGCTGGCTGCTGTTAAACGCCTTAGCCGTAAGCCACTGCTTATCCTCCACGGTACTGCCGACACGATTGTGCCTGTCAGCCAGGCTTATACCATTTACAAGCTGGCAGCAGGCCCAAAAGAACTGCAGCTGTACAAAAATAGTGATCACCATTTATCAGGCCACACCACCCTGGCTGGTGCAGCAATTATAGCTTGGCTGAGAAAAGAAGCCTTGCTTTAGCTGAGAATAGCCTTAATTACATTTTTTGCTCAAAAAAAGAGGCTCCGGAACCGCTGCCGGAGTCTCTTTCTGGCCTATTCTTTAGCTTTTGGTATTGCCCGCCGCCTGCCGGCCTTTATCACCGGCAAATGCCCACGCCCTGCCGCCTTCGCTCTGCCGGACTGAGCAAGGCCTCCTGCTGCCGCCGGATTTTGCGTTCCCACTCGCAGACCAGCTCGGCCCGGAAGTGATGCACTAATAGCTCCGGTTTCACGGCATAGATAATTCGTTTGACTGCCGGCACCCTAAAGGGCCGATGCTCATCAATGTGCACCAGGTGGGCCAGCAATTCCGCCGGCCCACCCGGACTCCCGTTTCCCGGCTTTTGTTTGCGCTGCACATATTCCCCTGACAGCGAACAGTTTAAATGCAAACCCCGCATATACCGCCCGTACGGGCCAAGTTTGCGCAACACCGCCAGGATGTAATCCACACTTTCGACCTCAGTCTTTAACTTTTGGTTCGTATTCATCAAATGCCCGGTGTCCAGCATGAAGCCAATATTTGGATGTTTCACCCCGTGGATCAGCCTGGCCGCCAGCTTTTTGTCCAGCAGCCGCAGACCCGGCCACCACTGGTTTGCAAATAACAGCGCCATAGCCTCCGATATCGGGGCTATCAATTCATTAATAACCTCAACAGCGGCGCTAATCACCTCGGTGTCGGTAGCACCAAACTGCCAGGTATAGGTTTCCCAGGGCTTAACCTCACTGACCGGCAAGACCAGATACGTGGCGCCGGCGGCCCGGGCATCATCGATTTTTTGCCGGTAGCCTTCCAGCCATTCATCCCGGTCCAAAGTCCCATACCTTGCTTTTATTCCTGCTTCGCTGCCAAACTGGCGCAGGAGTGCCTGGCGGTCCTGCCGCCAGAAATCCAGCCACGAATCTCCCAGGTTAAGGTATGCGCCGCAGATCCATTGCGCTGGTAAAACCTTGAGATCCCATGGACCGCCCAGCTCAACTTCAATGCCATCAAGGTGGCGGCGCGCCAGCAAGGGCTCCAGCCAGTCATAATTATCCGGACTGAGGTCCTGGCTAACCGGGCCGTTAGACAGGCTGATTAACTGCCGCATACGTATCTGCCCCTTTCGCCGGGTCGTTTATTGCTAATTCTAGAAATTGCCGCAAAACTCGAACTGTCAATAAATCAAGCACGAGCAAACCGCCTCTTTCCTGTAACCACATCGCCATATTATGTCTAGAAAAGTTCATCATAGCCAAAATCCCCTTTTTTCCATAATATATCGGGTTAAATAGACTTGTAAATACCGGATTGCAGCATTTACAGCATGTAATCAGCAATCCTGGCGAACCGCTGACGGTAGCATGCGCACAACGCTTTACAGCCGCAAGCCAAAGAACGGTTTTGCTAGACCGAATACTAGATAGCTCTACCTACAGAGTAAAAACGGCTAACCAAACCAATAGCCGTTTGTTTTTACATGCTTGTACTAAGCTAACGCCTGCAGCCGGTTTATTGCCGGCAAATCAATAAGCCGGGTTGCAATCTTTGCTGCCAGAGCCTGATTGTGAGTAATCGCAATCAACCCCATCTGCCGCTCTTTAATTACCTTGAGGACCAACTGCCAGATTTGCGCCTGGGTAATCACATCCAGCATTGTGCTCATCTCATCAGCAATAAGCAGCCGGGTCTCAGGGCTTCGGCATATTTCTCATTATAGGCATGCCTCGGCACAATACCGATAGTCGCTGTTGTAGGGCGTAAATACCGATCAGGGTTTTGCCTTGACATCCCCCCTATGATTAATCCCTGGCGGTATTTTGCCGCATTATTCAGGACAGCAAAAAAGCCCTTCCAGATTCAGGAAGGGCAGGATATCCAAAGCTATAACAGGACCGGTAAAAAAACAGATCAATGCGCCAGCGTAATCCCCTCCCTATCGCTCGTAGGTAAACGGTGATTGTCAAACAGGCAGTTCTCCTGGCTCTGGATCATGACTCCTTCGCGCCTTCCCAAAGCCTAGGCCTCAGTGACTTTCTTGCGAAGATGTTCCCCATTACAGTGGCGGGACCGCGCCGGTGTTACACCGGTCTTCCCTATTAAGCCCTTGCGGGCACCTATTTCATTACCTATTCGATTTTTAACAATGCACAAATTAAAGTATTAATATGTCAAGAATAGCACTTTCTGTCATAGCTTGTCAATTACTTTTACAGCACAACCAACCTCATAAAACCGCCCGCAGCTATGATTGGTGCAGGTTGATTACCAGCTTGACTAACAGCAGGTACAAGCTGATCAAAGCTAGCGCCTAAACGCCTCTATTCTATAAATTCTACAAATCCCTGTGTGCCGTCTACCCGGATTCTCTGCCCGTTTTGAATTTTACCGGTTGCATTATCAACACCGGCTACCGCCGGGATACCGTATTCCCGGGCCACAACTGCCCCATGGGTCATCAGGCCGCCGACCTCGGTCACCAATCCGGCTGCCAGCGGAAATAACGGGGTCCAGCCAGGGTCGGTATAAGGGGCCACCAGGATATCGCCCTTTTGCATTGTAGCCTCTTCCAGTTTAAGGATGACGCGGGCGCAGCCCTCAACGATTCCAGCCGAAACCGGGCTGCCGGGCAGAGCGCCGGCCGGCACGGACGCCCCCGGGTTGGCAGTAATGATTTCCCCTTCACTGGTCATAACACGCGGCGGCTTCAGCTTGGCAACGTTGCTGAATTGCTCCTTGCGCCCGGCGACAACTGCATAGTCAGCCTGTTGGGTTGCAATAATTGTCTTGAACTCCTGCAGTGAAAACCAATAAACATCTTCATGAGCCGCCAGCACGCCGGCGGCGGTCAGTTGAGCCGCCTCCTGCAAAAGCACCTGTTTAATGATAGCCAGATTCTGAACAATAAAAAATTTGGGATGTTCTCTCAGTCCGATAAAGGCCCGATGAACCTTGATCAGCCGCCGCATGCATCTGGCTTTGAAAAAACCGCCCGGTTTGGCCTGTAATCGTTCCAACAACCGGTCGGCCGCAAGCTCAGCTTCTTTTTTTCCTGCTGCAAAAACCAGGCGGTGCTGCCCCGGCCGGATGCCTGCAATCTGGCTCAGAATAGCAGGCACCAAAGCGGTGGGAGCCTCACGCCATCGCGGCCGGGTGACATCAATCTCGCCGGTCCCCCGCATGCCATATTGCTCAAAGAAAGCTAACAACACAGGTAAAACCTCGGCCCCGCCGTCAACAGCCCGCAAGCCTGCAAAAAAGGAGTCGTCTGCTGCCTGCTTAAGATAAGCCGCTACCGCCGGATATGGCCGGGCTGCATCGGCTACATCGCCCAGTGCCAACCCCATTTCGGTGGTTACATTGCCGGTTGGTGACTTGCTGATGTCACCCAGTTCCTGGGCATCACCCACCCATTTTTGAGACAGGGCCGCAATAAGCTTATAGGTAATTAGCCCCGCTCCCAGATAGGGCGCTATCCTGGGCAGCACTGTCGGTATCAGCGAGGACAGTATTTCCTGCACCTCCGTAATTCGTGCCACGCCCGCAACCGCCAGCAGTTTTGTTCTGTTTTCATGAATCTGACGCTCAATAAACCCGTTTATCTCTTCCATTGCCGCTGCATTATCACGATACAGAATATTTCTGAAAACTGCAAAGATGGTAGGAAAGGCTGTAGTAAGCCAAGCCGGTTCCACCTTTTTGTCAGGCTGTAATGACGGCTGGAACTCATCTCTGCTGATAAAATCCCGTACCGCCCGGCCAATCATTTCGTCAATATTCAGCAATAATTCGGGCAGCCTCTTTCTCACCTGCGGGTAGCCGAGCAGATCGGTAAGATCCAGATACAGCCTGGCGCCGACTTCCTGCAGGTAAGGACTCTCCTCCTGAGGCCGGCTTTTTCCGACCGGAACCAGGGTTTTCAGCACCGATATGCCCAGAGGTTTCATAGCTTCAGTCATCATCTGCTGATGACCGATTGACACGAACAGACGCAGCTGATCCCCGCTTGCAGGCGGCACAGGATAAAGAGTGGTAATCGGCCGGCTTTGTAAAATAAATATTTCGTTACCGGCAATACCCCACTCAATATCCTGAGGATTGCCGAAGTGCGCTTCAATACTTCGCCCCAGCGAGGCCAGCCGGATAGCATCGGCAGCCGCTAAAGCCGGAACCAGCTGCCGTTCACCGGCAATCTCAACATTAACTGTGCCCCCTTCAGGTTTGGCATAAATAGCGGTTTCTTTCCTGGCAATCTGCTGCTTAATTAACGTACCGCCTTGCACCTGGTATAAATCGGCCGCAACAATACCTGATACCAGCGCATCCCCGAGACCAAAACCGGCATCGATAACTACAGTTTTCCGGTTGCCGCTAACCGGGTCAGCAGTAAACATGATGCCCGACACCTCGGGAAAAACCATCTGCTGGACAACAACAGACAACAGTACCTTATCATGTTCAAACCCATTTTGCTGCCGGTAAACAATAGCCCGTTCAGTAAACAGGGATGCCCAGCATTTCCGGATACAATCCAGGAGCTGCTGCTCTCCCTTAACATTGAGAAAGGTATCCTGCTGGCCGGCAAAAGATGCCCCTGGCAAATCTTCCGCTGTCGCGCTGGAACGGACAGCATAGGCAAGCTGACTCCCGGTCTCCTGCCAGGCCAGAATAATGTCCTGCTGAATCAAACTTGGAATAGCAAGGGTTTCGATATGATCCCTGATCTGCTTCCCTGCCGTTTTAAGCTGTTCAGGCGATAGAAGAGTGCCTGACAAGCCGTTTAATAACGCCGCAAACGCCCCACTTGTATTTATAAAATCAGCGTAGGCCCTAGTTGAAACACAAAAACCTGCCGGCACCCGGATTCCGGGAATACGGCCCAGCTCGCCCAGGTTTGCCCCTTTGCCGCCGACCTCGGCCAGACTTGATTTATTAATGTCAGAGAAATTGAGGACATATTGACTCATTCTGCTTCCTCATTTCGTGGTTTATGTACCACCCGGCTCCGCCAGCCAGTACTTGGCCTGCATAATTAGGGAGAAGCAGGGTCGAGTAGAGGCGGAACTCACGTTCCAGCCCCCCCTCACAGAACAAGACTTGCCCTATTAAGGCATCCGGCTCTTCATAGCAGCATTTACTTACGCTTAGCCATAGCTATTGTTTGGCCAACTCAGCTATCCTTGTCAGTTTTGTTTCCAATGGTTTCTCTGCCTCTAGTGCAGCCATTGTTTCTCTTTCCAAGGGCTCTACTATGTTACGTCCTTCCCTCCGCAGGCATTACCCTGCTTCCTTGGTACTACTACGTAATCCGACTCCCTGCCACTTATTTGGCTTCCTTGTCTTCAACTTGTCGGCCATACTCCTATCGGAGAGCGGCAGGGTCTCCCAAGTTCACACGGAGTAACAGTGTGTAGCATGCCAAGACCTTCGATCCCGGGGCGCCGGGCTTAGCTCGCCTTTATCGCTAAACTCGGTATTGTCTTCTGCTCGTCCCATGCATCGACCTTTCCCATTAGGGATTTCGGGATTCTACATCTTCAGCTTGCGCTTTCGCCCTACTACCTTTCCTGCCTACGCTTAGACCTGGCGTTACCGCTTCAGTCCCAAGGCTGGATACTGGGTGACTGGCTAGGCCTTCCCAGGCGGGATTCCCACCCGCTATACTCCGTGTGCTTCTTGGCGCACGGGACGGTCCTTTTGCTTCCATCAAGATCTCTGCTTTTTCCCCAGTAACCATTCTGATACCAAGTTTCGAAATTTAACCCAAATATTTTTTGGGCTAGCTCACTAAAACTAATTCGTATCCGTTCATTAGCAAGTATGCTGGCATTAAGTGTATTCTATTCCATTGATATTATATTTCATTAATTATCTCCTAATAGCGCCGCCGGGGTATCAGATCTATTCCTGCCGCCGTTCATAATCAATCAGCGTCCATTTGCTTCTCCTATACCGTTGTATCCGGTTCTAGCCAGGCACTGAATCCTATCCTGCCTTTATTCCTGCCAATGCTGGGGCTGATTAAGCACATCAGAGCACTGAACCCTGCCTTTAATTCGGCCTATTAAACCAGGGTGCAGCTCTTGAACCATCCATGCATTAGCATGTTCATCCGGGATGGGATAAGGTGCATCAAGTCCATGTTTTCCCGCCACACAAAAACCATGTTTTGGATAATATGTAGGGTGACCAAGGACAAAAACCAATTCTACCCTTGCTGTTAGCAATTTGACTAATCCGCATTTTATTAATTTGCCGCCAATTCCTCGGCTTGAAAATCTGAATGGACTGCAAGTGGTGCTAGTATAACTGATGAAACTGCCTGGTCAGGACTAATTTTTGCTTTGGAAAAAATAATATGTCCGACAATATTATTTTTTACAGTTGCGACCAGGGATAACAGTGGTAAGGCTGTAACATCTACTAACAAATCATTGACGAGATTAGCAATCTCCTCTCCTTTTCTTCCACCAAAAGCAGCGGCATGAACCGCTAAAATCTGCTCTAAATCTTGGTCGAGCGAAACCCTAAGCTCCATTTATTTTACCTCCATAGTATCATTGGCAATACGTTTAAAAAGCCTGACAAGTGACAGCCGGCAAAGAAGAAGCACCGGGACGTTCAGAAGAAGCACCGGGACGTTCATTTTGCTTCGGAGCTGCGCTCGCATATCATCCAGATATTGCCACGACACTCCATTAAGCCAGCATATATTTGACAATTGACCGCACATGAATTTGGGCTGTATTCAGAATTTCTATAGGCAAATCGCCGGCATGAACCATCAGCGGGAGTTCTGTACAACCTAAAACAAGTCCATTGGCATGATGTTTCGTTATAAGTTTTTCTGCAATTCCCAGCAATTTTTTCTTATCCTCCGGCACGACGATTCCATCCTCCAGTTTAGGAAAAATAATATTATGAATAGCCTCTTTTTCCTGTTCATCGGGAACAAATGCCTGCAGTCCATATTGGCGGAATTTTTCGGTATAAAGACCATTTGTCATGGTGAATTTTGTCCCCATTACAATGACCCGGGTACATCCCGTTTCCCGAACATATTGACAGGTCGCCTCCACAATGCTGATCAGAGGTACGGGGGACTGCTCTTGCAACTGGTCAAAAACAATATGCGGTGTATTTGATGCTATCGCCGCAACGTCAGCGCCCGCATTTTTCACATTTTTTACTGCCGCCAGCAACATGGCAATCAACCCATCCCAATTCTCCCCGGCAACATAGCCCAACATTTCTGTCATATTTATGCTGTCGATTACAAGACCCGGATATTGCCCGTCCTGCCTTGCGGCACGGTATCCTTCAATAATGCCGCTATAATAGTCTAACGTCGATGCAGGGCCGATTCCGCCAATAATCCCAGCTTTTTTCATACGCCCCTCTACCTCCTTATCTTTCTTCACTATCTACATAATTAAATACAACGGCAAGCTTTTTCTAGCGCTTTCCAGCAGCCAGAAAAGCGCCGGGATGTCATTTTGCTTCCCTTAATCAAAGAGAAGCAAAATGAACGTCCCCATGCTTCCGGTCTCTGCTTCCTGGTAAATAATTCATTTATTTTTAATTTTACACTAAACCTGCTTCTATTTGTCAATCCTTACTTACCATATTTTATACTCATTGCCGTACCGGCCCCGCCCTTATATGCCTACAGCGACTCTAAAAGAACCGTTAGGAAAAAATCCCTTGGAAGTTTGCACACAGAAACAGCTGTCAGTTAAATAACCGACAGCTGTTTCTGTTAAATGTATGGCGGAGTGGCAGGGATTTGAACCCTGGCAGGCCTCACGACCTCTAACGATTTAGCAAACCGTCCTCTTCAGCCACTTGAGTACCACTCCGTGTTTGATGAATTATACACAGTATTATATCAGCCGCTATGGGGTAAGTCAACTGAATATAATGGCGGAGGGGGTGGGATTCGAACCCACGGTCCCTTGCGGGATCACTGGTTTTCAAGACCAGCTCCATAAACCGCTCGGACACCCCTCCGCATCCGACACATTAAGTATTATAACAAACGGCAATTGTCCTTGTCAACAAAACAGCTGCAGGTAATTTTTCTCGGTTAGGCAAACAGGATTAGTTTTCCTCGGCCCGGCAGGCAGTTTCCAGTTCCCGGACGATCTGCGGTAAAGCACGCAGCAATTCATCCAGTTCCTCTTCCGTTAATTTTATATCCACTAATGCAGCCTCCATCTTTTAACCCCTTCTTATCAGCATTGCGGTCACACTCAGCCTGCCCATATAATACATTAATACATAGAACAGGGCGTTTAGTAACATTCTACCATAGAGGGATCTGACGTTATGCTAAGAAACGGTAAAAATCAGATTAATTTTGCATAAAAAGGTTGACTAATAACGTAAACAGAATTATATTCTTTATAGAGTTATCGAAAGCTAATCAGTAGAAATCTAAAAGTAGGTGAGATAGATGGATATAGACCGACCTGGCGGGCCGATTCTGCCGATTTTAATTAAATACAGGGGAATATTCCATTTTGTCTTGCCTGGTGTTTGTCTGAGCGTACAGGATTGCACAGTTTGATTGTTTTTTCCTGCTCGTTGGCAGCGCAGCAGAATTTTGTATTCCCCTCAATTAAAGAAAGGGGGAGCAATTATGCTAAAAGTTTTTCGCAGCAACTGTACGCGTCTATTTGAATTAACACTCCAGACACTTGAAAAGGGTGCCTGGCTCAAACTGGTAAATCCAACCCCGGAAGAACTGGAACAAGTGGTGGCAGCAACCGGCTGCCCGCTGGATTTTCTGAAAGCGGCGTTGGATGAAGAAGAACGTTCCCGTATTGAACTTGATGAAGATTTTATGCTGGTCATTACCAATATTCCTGTGACCCGCGGACATGACAGCTACGACACCCTGCCATTAGGCATTATTCTGACACCCGAATTTATTATCACCGTCTGTTTGGAAGCCAACGATGTGCTGGCAGATTTTAATCCGGAAAACGCCCGGGCTTTCAGTACTTTTAAAAAAACCCGCTTTCTTTTCCAGATCTTATACAAATCGGCGGCTTTATATCTAAAATACTTAAAACAGATTAACCGCCGCACCGATGAGATTGAGCGCTATCTACGGCGATCAATGCAAAACAAGGAAATATTTCAGCTCCTGGAGCTGCAAAAGGGCTTAACCTATTTTGCCGCCTCCTTACGGTCTAACGGTATTGTCCTGGAAAAACTGCTCAGACTGCGTTCCACCAGTCAGGTTCAGCATCTCATTAAGATCTATGAAGAGGATGAGGACCTGTTGGAAGATGTTATTATCGAAAACAAGCAGGCCATTGAGATGGTTGAGATGTACAGCCGTATTTTGAATGGCATGATGGATACCTTCACCTCCATCATCTCCAACAATCTTAACCGGGTTATGAAATTCCTCGCTTCTATGACGATTATACTGGCCATCCCCACCATGGTAGCCAGTTTTATGGGCATGAATGTCGATATACCGCTGGGCGGTATTCATGGCGGCTTTTTAGCTACCCTGCTGTTCGCCGGAGCAGTTACCGCCCTTAGTGCTTTTGGTCTGTGGCGAAAAGATATGTTTTAATGGATCAGTGTTTAAAACCGGGGAGAACCCCCGGTTTTTTTATGTTTTGCCAAGCTATTAATATCGGGATATTTGATTATTGCTGGAAAAAGGGCAGGAAATTAGTTCTGTTACGCGAAATACTAAAATCATGAAAAATTGGAGAGGACTGGTTATCGGTGTCAAAAAAGAATATCCCCGTCTTACTACTTATTTTATTTTTATTCACCTGCCTGATAGGGGTTATGAGTCCGTCTACCGCCTGGGCCGGTGAGAAAAAACGCATCGGTATTGTCGATTTTGAAAATGCTTCCCAGGTCTCAGACCGGGCGCTGGGACGCGGCGTTTGTGACACCCTGGTAAACGAGCTTGTAAAAAACAAATCATATCTGGTGATTGAGCGTGAGCAGCTGGCTCAGATGATGCGGGAGAAAAAGCTAGGGCTGGACGGATTCAGTACCGGTCCTGCCCAATATGTTAAGTTTGACGGCCTTGATTATCTGGTTGTCGGCAAGATCGTCGAAGCCGGCGCCGAACAGGTTAACCTGTTCGGTTTAGCCACACAAACTCAGGTCAAGGTGGTTTTATCGGTCCGCATGATTGATGCCAACAGCGGCAATATTTTATGGGCCGAGCAGGCAGACGGCACAGTGTCTTTGGGCTCTCTCAACGATAACAGCGGCCGGCCCATTTTCGCGCAGGGCCAAAGCAACTCCGCATTTTCAGAAGCGGCCCGCAAAGCCGTGATCAAGGTTGTGGATAAGATCAATCAGGTTAACCCCCTGGAAGGTTTTGTCGTACAAATCTCCGGTAAAAAAGTATATATCGACCTTGGCCGCGAACATGGCGTGCAACCTGGCCAATCCTATATCATTTTCCGCGAGGGCAAGCTTATTATCCACCCTGTAACCGGCCGGGTTCTGGGGGCAGAGAAGTTTGATATTGCAACAATCAAAATTACCAGTGTTGAAAATGATATGGCTATTGGTGAGGTTCAGGGCTCAGCACTGGGCATTCAAGCCAGTGACAAAGTAAGAAAGAAATAGGGTACCCAATGATTAGGTGGTGAAAAGTTTGCAAAGATTCATCCTGATTATAACCATGGCCCTCCTGGGTTTATCGGCAGTCATACCGCTGGCGCTGGCCAGGGAGGTTACCGTCCAGGGCTATGGGCTTAGCAGGGAAGAAGCGGTTACTGATGCGCTGCGAAATGCGGTTGAGCAGGCGGTCGGCACCCTGGTTGACTCCCAGACGCTGATACAAAATGCCGAAGTAGTCCAGGACGAGATCTATACCAAATCCCGTGGCTTCGTGCAGGACTGGACAATTATCAGTGAGCAAAGCCAGCCAGGGCAAACAGTTGTAACCGCCCGCGTTCAGGTTGACACCCAGCCGAGTTCCCGGTTAACGGGACAGTTGCAGCGGTTAAAGCTGATTGAGCAGGGCTTGCGTGATCCGCGCATTGGGGTCATCATCCCTGAATACCATCTTTCCGCACGAATACCGGACCCGGCCGGCGAAACAGCAATGATAAAAAAATTGCTGGCAGCCGGCTTTAGCCGGCTGGTGGATATCGGGCAAATCCAGAATATCCGGTATACCAATACCGTTAAAGCTATTATTCAGGGCAACCGGGACGAAGCCCTGGCCTTTGCCAGCAGCCAGGGGCTTGATTATCTCATTGTCGGGGAAGCTTTCAGCACCCGCAGCAGCTTCCAATACGGCTTAATATCCTGCGGGGCCCGGCTGGAGGCCAAAATCATAAAGGCTGACACCGGTGAAGTTATCGCCACCAACGGTCTGTACGGTACAGGCGTCCATTCGTCAGAGTTTATCGCCGCGAAATTAGCCCTTACCGAAGCGGGTGAAAAGATGGGCGATTATATGGTCCAGCGGCTGATGGCCTTTGCCGGCAATCCGGAAAAGGGGGTGCAGCTGGTGGTAAGAGGGGTTACCAGTTACGCCAAGGTCAGCCTGCTGGAAAATGAGCTTAAGCAGGTTCGAGGTGTCAAAAATGTGTATGTCCGCAGTTATGGTGGCGGGATTGTAACAATCGACATCAACTATACGTATGCCCCTAAAAACCTGGCCAATGAACTGGAGAGATTAAGTGGTATTACCCTGAATATCACGGACATTACCAGCAGCGGCATTCAGTCTGTCATGAAATATTAATCCAGAGGAGGATATCCCATGTTTAAAAGAACTTTGATCTGCTTCACAATCTGCGCGCTGCTTATTGCCGGCTTACCGCTGGCAGCCGGTGCAGCCACCGTAAATACCAATGTAAATGTTTCTGTCTCCGCTGTTGATCAGGTAGGTGCCAATGGTTCCATCAACTGGGATGAGGGTTTTGTCGAGGCGACCGGTACCGGTGTGCCGTCAAGTATCGCCAAGTCTCCGGCGCAAGCCCGCCTAATGGCCAGACGCGCAGCCATTGTCGACGCCCAGCGTAATCTGCTGGAAAGCATTGAGGGGGTAAAGATCACAGCCGAAACTACGGTGAAAAACTTCGAAACAACCAATGATACGGTGAGAACCCAGGTCACCGGCATTGTTAAAGGCTCTAAAATCGTCAATGAACAACAAGTGTTTGACGGCACTTATCAGGTAACGCTGCGGGTTAACCTCTATGGCCACGGCAGCCTGGCCGAGGTTATTGTCGATGCCACCGCACCGGTTACGCCTGCTCCCCTGCCGTCGCCCTCACCGTCCTCCCCCCCGGTTGCATTGCCGGTATATACTGGTTTAGTTGTTGATGTAAGCGGCCTGCCGCTGGAACGGGCGATGTCCCCGGTTATTTTTGATGATACAGGCCGCGCCGTCTACGGCCACACCAATATTATTCCGGAGTATGCCATATCGCAGGGAATGGTCGATTACATGTGCACTACGGAAGATATCCGCGCGGTTGAGCTGGGCCAGTCCCGCGCCGGTACCACCCCCATTATGGTCAAAGCAATCGGTCTCCGCGATCATAACGTAAATATCATTATTAGTCAGGCTGACGCTGACAGGATACTGGCTGCGAACGCCCAGAGCAATTTCCTCCCGCGAGCCATGGTTTGTGTACGGCAGTAGTCACTAACAAAAAGGATGTGCATTTTGCACATCCTTTTTTGTTTTTATCCCCAGGCCGTTAAACTGACTGCCTGGCCCAAACCAAAGGCATACAGGATCTGCTCCTTTACTGGGCGCTCAAAAATACGCTCCACCGCGCAGCTATACATGCTGAGCTGAACCGCATATTTAGCTGCCAGCTCATCGGTTGTAGCCGCCCGGTCAGTCTTGTAATCAACAAGTACCAGGCCACCCTCCTCCGCAAACAGGCAGTCAATCACCCCTTGGACAAAAATCTGCTCACCGCAGCCGTTTAATTCGGGAAAGAATTTTTCAGCCGGCAGCATCAGGCTAAAAGGCAGCTCACGCCACACCTGCGGCGACTGTATGAGCCGCTGGCCCAAAGGTGAGGCAAAAAAAGCGGCGATCCCGGCGGCATCAACAGTCTGGGCCTGACCAGGCAGCAAAAGCTGACAGGCCTCCAGCTGCCGGACCTGCGCAGCGATGGCGGCTGCCGTATGCGGACCGGCCAGGGAAACATGCTGCATGACGGTGTGCATCATAACCCCGTATTCCACGGCAGTCAGCTCTGATGCCGCCTGAAGAAACCGGGGCCGGGAATGAACCTCTGGCGGCCGAAACAAATGCTCGGCTTGGTTTTCCCCCAGTTCAACCAGCTCCAGCCGCCGCTTGATTTCAGATACAGCCAGCTTGGCCGGTCTGCCGGCAGCCGCGGTACAACCATACTCCCAGTCCAGGATCTCAGCGACCCAGCCGGTGTCAGTACCACAGGCAGCCGGGGCTAATTGCCGCACCGCCGCCAGCAGCGCATCATCGGCCGCAGCCGACTGCGCCGGTTGTTTGATGTCACCAGGCTGAAAAATTTTCACTTCCCACTGGGAAGGGTGCCGGGCCAGTTCAGTTGCCGGCAGCTCAGAGCAGCCGGCATATTGCCTGATCACGTCGCCGTCGGCATGGCGGGCTACGGCCATGCCAATCCACTCCAGATAGCTTTTGGCCTTGATGACCTGGCTGGCCGGAAGTGTAATCGCCGGCTCACCAACACGCCGGCACCAGCCAGCGCATTTTTGCGCCAGCTTCTTGGCCGAGCCGACCAGGATCAGCTTTTCCCGGGCCCGGGTCAGGGCAACATAGAGAATTCTTAGCTCCTCGGCTTTTGTCTCCAGTTCGAGCTTATGCTGAATGCCCCAGCGGGCCGGTGTCGGATAGCGAAACCTAAGCTCCGGCAGTGTGACATAGGGGCCAACGCCCAGCTCTTTGTGACATAATACCAGAGCTGTCGTATCCTGCAGATTAATATTTTTGCCAACATCGGCGACAATGACAACCGGGAACTCAAGTCCTTTGCTCTTATGGATACTCATGACCCGGACAACATCTTCGCTCTCCCCCAGCGCCCGCGCCACTGACAGGTCAGACTTCTTTTCCTTAAGTCGCTCAATAAAGCGCAGAAAACGGAACAACCCGCGAAAATTAGTTGTTTCATACTGCCGGGCGCGGTCATAGAGAGCCCGCAGATTAGCCTGGCGCAGCCCCCCGCCCGGCATACCGCCCACATAATCATAGTAACCGGTATCACGGAAAATACGCCAGATTAAATCAGCAACCCCTTTACGCCGGGCCAGGCTGCGCCAGGCAGTGATCCGCTCGGTCAGCAGCACCACCTTAGCCGAGGCTGCACCGGCAGTACCGGCAGCCACCACCGCCTCCCAGAGACTGCCCTCAGGCTTGCACAGCCGCAGGTCTGCCAGCTCGTCCCCGGCCAGGCCGGCCAGGGGGGACCGGAGCACCGCTGCCAGGGGAATATCCTGATGCGGATTATCAATAACATGCAGCAGAGCCAGCATAATGGTAATCTCGGTCTCGGCAAAATAACCGGCCGCCAGCTCTGCATAACAGGGAATGCCGTTTTGCCGCAGGATATCCTGCAAAACCTGGGCCTTCCCCTGTACGGACCGCAATAAAATAACAATATCCCGGTAACACAGCGGCCGGTAGCCGCCACTGTGTTTATCAAAAACGTGACTGCCGCTGTTCAGCAATTGCTGGATACGGTGGGTAATCAGTACTGCCTCCTGCTCAAAAGAGCTCAGTTCCTCCTCGGCCAGCAGGCTGGCGGAAGCCGCAGGTCCGCCTTCATGATCCGGGTCCGCGGCTTTGCTGTCGTCATTTGCCTGCTGGTCCTCATCAGCACCATCACTGTCAATCATAATAAATTCGGCCGGACCGTTCAAACCAGGCAGGTCTGTTACCGGATAGGCGGGGCCGGGGTTAAGCTGCTCGGCCTGCCCGTAATCAAGCTCAGCCGTCCGCCGGGTCATCAACTGACAAAACAAAAAGTTGGCGGCATGAAGCACACCGGCCCGGCTGCGGAAGTTCTGGCTGAGATCAATACGCCGGCAGCCAGCCTCCCTGCCGCTTTGATACCGGTAGTACTTATCCATAAACAGCTCCGGTTCGGCCAGCCGGAAGCGGTAAATACTTTGTTTGACATCTCCCACCATAAACAGATTGGGTTGCTCATCACTGGCCACAAGGCGGATAATCTCTTCCTGTACCCGGTTGGTGTCCTGATACTCGTCAACCATAATCTCACTAAACCTGGACCGCAGGCTTCTCGCCACAGCCGACGGGCTGCAGGCCTCCGGCCCGGCGTCTGCCTCGCGCAGCACCGCCAGGCACAGGTGCTCCAGATCATTAAAATCAACGACGCCTTTGCCCTGTTTGGCAGTGGTATAGCCGGCCGCAAACCGGGCAACCAGCCTGACCAGGGCCGTAACCAGCGGGGCAACCTGCCGCAAATCGCCAATAAGCTCGCTGCCACTGCGC
This sequence comes from Sporomusa termitida, assembly GCF_007641255.1. Taxonomy (NCBI): domain Bacteria; kingdom Bacillati; phylum Bacillota; class Negativicutes; order Selenomonadales; family Sporomusaceae; genus Sporomusa; species Sporomusa termitida. The sequence continues at coordinate 4,950,522 of NZ_CP036259.1, read as the reverse complement.
TCAAAATAGGCAGCCTTGGCATCAGTCACCCGCTTTTTCGCCTTGTTGCGCTGGCTTTGAAAGTAATCCTTAACCTCTTTGGCGACGTCCTTGCCTACTGGCGCAATCCGGGGAAAGCTGAGGTCCGCCATCGCCGGTGCCAGGGCTGACCAGGACTTGCCGGCCGCCAGCAAAAGGTTGTCAATAATTAGAATATCTTCCGCAAAGGTGGCCGCATATGCGGCAGGGTTGCCCGGTGCCGCCGCCTGGGCCATAAGAGCCGTCAGCGACTGCCTGGCCTCCTCCCAGTCCAGCATCATTCTGTCCCGCACTAAAGCCGACCAGGGTGTAGCATCAAAATCAGTTGCCGGCGGCAAGGCAAACGCAGCCGGCAACCCGGCCAGCCAGTCTTCCGGCCAGGGATGACTCTGCGAAAAATTATACAGTCTGAGCACAAGCCCGGCCAGCGAGTTGTCACCGTCTTCATCGCCATAATGCTCAATCAGCGCTAAAAACTCAGGATCGGCCTGGGTATACCCCTCCTCAAACACCGCCTCCAGCACATCACTCTTGATTAATGTAACCTCAGTCTCGTTCGCAATCCGGAAATTAGGTTCGATATCCAGCAAGTAAAAATGCTGGCGGACAAGGCTTTGACAAAAGGCATGCAGGGTAGAAATGCTGGCCGAGTTCAGCAATACCAGCTGCCGTTCCAGATGGCGCTTCAGTTCGGGGTCTGTTAAGCCCGGATCGGCAATTGCCGCCGCTAAGGCTTCGCCCACCCGGCTGCGCATCTCGCTGGCCGCCGCATTGGTAAAGGTAACAACAAGCACGCGGTCCACACTCAACCGTTCCCCGGGATCGATAATACGCCGGATAATCCGCTCGACCAGCACCCAGGTCTTGCCTGACCCGGCTGCGGCGGCTACTAAGAGGTTATGGCCGCGTGTTTCAATGGCGGCGAGCTGTTCAGGGGAGCATTGCATCACTCTGGCCTCCTTTCCGCTGGCGCAGTTCGCTCATAATGGTCTGATCATCCAACTGCGGCAACAGCAGATAGTCGTTTTCCGGCAGATTTCGGTCAAACTGGCAGACCGGCCGGAAGGCACAATAACCGCACGGGGTCGTTTTGGCCAGACGGTACGGCCTGATCGCCGTTTCTCCCGCCAGAATCGCCTCAGCCACAGCCACCAGCTCCTGTTCAACATGAGCCAGCAACAGGGTAAATTCTTCCCCGGTCTTAAGTTTGTCCAGGCAGCTTTCATAGAAACCGTTCTTGCCTAAAGCAATCTTGAAAAACTCGGACCAGCCGTTTAAGGACTCATCCAAAAGTCCGGCCAGGTTGACATCAGCCAGCAGCCAGCCCGGCATTTTGAGTTTACCGTTGATCTCTTTTTCAATTTGCTCGGCGCTCTTCAGGGTTGCTCCGGACACCACCGGATTCTTCAGGAAGTAATACAGCACCCCGGCCGGCAGACAGGCATTTACGCCCGGCCGCTTGCTGACGGCAACCAGGAGATAGGTTAAAAGCTGCAGCTTAAGACCATAATAGACCTCGGCCAGGCTAAGCCAGGCGCCGCCGGATTTATAATCAATGACCAGCGCATACTGCCGCCCGTCAAGCACACCCCCATCCAGCCGGTCAATCTGTCCGCCTACCTCCAAGGTGCCGGCCGGTAAGGGAAATGTCAACGGCGGCAAGGCACCGGGGCCGCGCCCGAAGGATTGTTCCAACGCCAACGGCTTAAATTTGCTGACCCGGGCCCAGGCTACCAGCCGGCTGATGGACCGGACAGCCCGCCGGGTCAGCCTGGTGACTAAATGGGCATGCTGCTTGCTGCTTAACAAGATCTCATTTTGCAGTTTAGGGGCCAGGGTGGCCACAATACCGGTGCACAGCTCGCTGATCTGGGGTTGTGTCACATCGCCCCATTCCTGCCTGCTTGCCGTCAGTTTATCACCAAACTCTTTAATGACGGCATGGAGGAACTGGCCTAAATCAGGGGCTTTAAGCTGATAAACAGCCCGCTCCTTTAACCCCAGGCCATATTGGGCAAAATGCTTAAACGGGCAGGCCCGAAAGGCCTCAAACCGGGTGACACTGCCGCGCAGCACTCCATTATTCAGGTAGAGCCGGCCTGAGAGATTCTGCGGCAGCCGTTCGACCTGGTTATAATGAAACAAGCCTCCCAGGGCGGCAGCCAGCTGTGGACGCAGACTGGTTTTAGCCAAGGCCCAGTTATAGACATCCCACCAGGCAGGACTGATACGGCCTGTCTGCTTATACAGCCTGAGGGCACAGGCCAGGGCCGCCAGCGCCCGTTCGGATCTGGCCAGATATTGCGCCTCCTGCCCGGGCGGCGGCTCAACCGGCAATGCCCGCACTTGGTTACCGGTAATTTCTTTAAGCCGGCGTACAATGGGGGACGGCCCCTGAGCTTTGCCCTCTGCATCAGCCATTGAATAGCTCACCCACAACCAGCGGCTGGCCCGGGTTAAGGCCGTATAGACCAAAAACTGCTCCGCAAAAGTATCAGCAACGGCGCCGCCGCCAAGCTCCAGCCCCAGCCGGGTCAACAGCGCCCTTTCATTATCGGTCAGCAGGCCTTCTTCCCGCCGCCGGCGCGGCAGCGCCCCATCGCTCGCCCCCGGCACAAAGGCGGCTTTGATATTAAGCCGCCTGGTTCTTTCCAGCGCGGCAATGGTTACATAGTCCAGACTGGGTGGAATCAGACTTAGCCTGGTCCCTTCCAGCCCCTCGCCGACAATCGCCGCAAAATCCGCCAGTGTTAACGGCTGCTCAGCAAAAGTATCCACAATCTGATCAAACAAATCGACTACTTTGGCCCATATTTGCCGGTGTTCACGGGCCTGTTCCAGGTCCCCGTCCCGTTCAGCGGCAGCAGCCCAGGTCTCCAGCGTGTCCGGTACCTGCAAGCCTGTCAACAGTTCATAAACGGCCTGCGCCAATTCCACCGGCGGCAACCCCTGACGCCCGGCCGGCAGCAGCCGGCCGGTAAACTGTACCAGTGCGGCCGTACTCTGACGGCGAATGTGATTAACCCGTTCCAGATACGCCTGCCCGGACTCACTTAATTCATCACCGGCCCCCTCGTCCTCTGCCAGCGAAAAGCGGCGGCGAAATGTCCAGGCTTCCAGGCTTGTCCAGCGCGAACCACGAATGCCAAACTCCAGACAGTAATTTTCCAGAATATCAACTTCATCCCGGGTTACCGGCAGCAAATCGGTTTTAAGGCAGCGAAATACCGGCTCATAGCTCCATTTTTCCAGTACAAGCTCAAGGGCCGACCGCACAAGCTCAGCCAGGGGATGGTGCACAGCCGGCCGGCTGCCGTCACTGAAAAACGGAATATCATAGTCAGCCAGGACTGTTGTCATCAATTCGACATAACTGTCTGTATCACGAATCAAAACAGCCATATCCCGCCACCGCAGGCCTTCTTCGCGGCTTAATCTGATCATTTCACAGGCAATGGCCTCAGCTTCAACCCGCCGGTTAGCGGCCTCAGCCAGCATAAAGCCGCTGCCGTTATTCCGGACTCCTGCTGCCCCGGCTTTACGCCCGCCAAAGAAATTCTGTTCAATGGCGGCTAACGACCTTTTTTCAAAACGGTGCGGCCTGGCTAATTCTTGCTGACTTACCGGCACCTTTAGCTTTGCGGCCGTTGTTTTCAATTTCTCATATGTTTGCCATTGCCGGTGAAACAGCGCTTCTTCCCGGGTGTTAAAGGGATTGTCAGGCCGGTCCAGGCAAAGGGTAACCGTAACACTTGCCGCAGCTTGCAGCAAGGCCTCCAGGACTGCATATTCCTGGGGCGTAAACCAGCTAAAGCCGTCGATCCACACCTCAGACTGAGCTAAAAGCCCTGATGCGGGAATCTTTTCGGCCAAAAGGTTAAGGAAGTCCTCGGGGTCGATATACCGTTCGGCCAAAAAATTTTCAAACCCCTGGTACAGCAGGGCTACATCGTGGAGCTTGCCGGCCAGCGCCGGACTGTCCAGCCGCTCCTGCTCAGCCGCCGCCGCCAGCATAGCCGGGCTGATCTTATAGGTCTTACACTCTTTAACCAAGCCTTCAATGGTTTCGGCAAAGCTTTTTTCGGCAGCCGCCCGGGTAAGCAGTCTTAGGCTGGCTTTGTGTTCCATTAACAGGCGGCGAAAGACCATCCGCTTGCCTAGTTCGGAAATATGAGGCCTGACGGCCCCCCCCGTCTCATTCAGCACCCGGTGGGCCAGCCGGCGGAAGCCGAGAACATAGGCCCGCACAAACCCGCTAGCCGGGCAGGCGGAAGCCAGAGCCCGCTCGACCTCATAGGTAGCCTGTTCCGGGACAATAAAAATAAGCGGCCGGCCATCAGGCGATTCGGCCAGCCGGGATAAAACAGCATCAAAACACTGCCAGGTCTTGCCATAGCCGGCCCGGCCCAGGATTAGTTTAAGAGTCAAACGCCGTCCCTCCTAAAGTGCTTTACGATAAGCTCACAAAAAATTGCCGTAAGCTCCGGATCAAACTGGCTGCCGGCCTGCTGCCTCAGTTCCGTCAGGGCCGCATCAGGCTGCAGGGCTTTACGGTATGGCCGGTCACTGGTCATCGCATCATAGGCATCAATAATGGCCAAAATCCGGCATTCCAGGGGAATTTCCTCACCTTTCAGACCAATCGGATAACCCCTGCCGTTCCACCATTCATGGTGTTTTAAAATGAAATCGGCAATAGGAAGCAGATCGGAGATCGACTGGGCAATCCGGTAGCCGATATCGGCGTGCCGCTGCACCTCCAGATGCTCTTCCGGCGTTAACAGGCCTGGCTTAAACAGAAGCCGGTCCGGTATCCCCACTTTCCCGATATCATGGAACTGAGCCAGCAATTTAATATCATTTGTGCGCCGTTCAGTTAAATCAAGGGCTGCAGCCAGCTCTGCCGCCCAGGCCTGCAGCCGGTCCCCATGGCCCTCGGTAATAAAATCGCGAACCTCCAGGGCTTTCAATAAAGCCTTCACAATTGCCGTGCGGGTATTACGGCTCCGGTGCAGTTTTTCCCGGTACATATTATCATCAGCTTCCCGGAACAGCTCATTCATGGTACCGGTACCCGCTACACTGCCGTCCCTGACGGCAAAGCCCAGCGACATACTGAGCGGCAGCTCCAGATGCCCGGCATTATACGCATCGACGGCCCTGCGTATCCGGCTGCAGATGGACCCTACCCGCTTATTGTCCGTATCCGGCAGCAAAATAGCGAATTCATCGCCGCCAATCCTGGCAACAATATCACGGGAACGGACACTGGCTTTTATGACCCCGGCGACCGCATCCAGCAGCAGATCCCCCTGCTCGTGCCCTAGGGTATCATTGATCAGTTTAAGACCGTCCACATCACATAAAATAATGGCAACAGGCTTGTGGCCGGAACGCTCAAACCGTCCCATTTCCCGCTTAAAAAACGTCCTGTTGTATAACCCGGTGAGGGCATCGTGATAACTCATATACCTTAGCTTTTTCTCAATCTTCCTGCGCTCGGCCAGTTCCTGCTGCAATGCCGTATACAGGGTGGCATTGGTAAGAGCGATGGATGCCAGATCAGCAAACCGGCTGAGTACAGCAGCTTCCTCTTGACCAAATTCTTTGGGCTCATCGTAGGCCAGGCCAATAATGCCCACCAGGTCTCCGCCGGCTTTGAGCGGCATTCCCATTACGGCCCTGAGAACATTGTATTCAGGACCCTGCTTGCGGTGGCACCAGGCAGTATAATTATTAATGATACAGGTGTCACCATGCAGCAGGACCTGCCCCATAACGCCATCCCCGGGTGTAATCACCATGCCAAGATAGCGGGTATAAAAGCCGGCAGTAACCTTAAGGGTAAAGCTGCCGTCGGCTTCGTCCTGCAGGGCAATATAACCGTTCTTAGTGCCAACAAGTTCCCCAGCCCGGCCCACCATACTTTCCAGCAATTCCTGAATATCAAGATGGTTCATTAAAGTCATCGCGGTATCATGAAGTGCCGTTAGATAGGCGTTCAGACGGTATATATCAAGCATATATCATCCCTGCCTTTCCCCAAGGTTCCTGTCTAGACAGAATCTGCAATATAATTTCGCCGCTGTCAAACAGCTTTCCTTCTGGTTATAATTGTAAAATTATAACCCGCTGTGTACCTGTTTCAGTACACCGGCCATTTGTTCAGCCGTGACCGTTACCGGCTTAACTCGGGTAGGCCCTTGCAGGCAGTTACTGCTCAGGCGTCAAAATCAGCCGTTCGGCTTTCACTGATTTTAACGCAGTAATTGAGCCGGAGCCGGTGAAAACCACCTGACCACCAACAGTATTTTTTTCAAGCAATTGTCGCCTCCTCACAGTTCCCGGGGTCTTATCCCCATAACCAATACACCGGCAGGACAATGATTGCTTATTATATCGACTTTGCTTTTAATAGGAATTGGACAAAAACGGCATTATACCTGCCATAAAAGGAAAAGCTGTACCAGCGGCTTAGACTGGTACAGCTAGATTGATAATTATTGCGGCTTCCTGCCAAACCATTTTTCGTAGATTTTAGCATATTCGCCATTTTGCTTGATATCCTCTAAGGCTTTATTAATCTTTTCGGCCAGTTCGGTGTTTTTCTTAGTAACAGCCACACCGTACTCTTCTGCACTGAGAACCTCACCCACCAGTTTAGCGTCTTTACTGCCGCCCTTAGCCAGATAATACTCATTGACAGGCAGATCGTTGACAACAGCATCAGCGCCGCCGGCCTTTAACTCCAGGAAGGCTTCCGAGGCACTGTTAAACTCACGGACCTTGGCGTCTGTAATTCTTCTAGCTGCTTCAGCGCCGGTAGTGCCGATCTGTACGGCAATCCGTTTGCCTTCCAGGTCTTTAAAGGCTTTAATGTCATTATTGTCGGCTTTTACAATAATCGATAAACCGGATTTGTAATAGGGTTGAGAGAAGCTGACTTTTTGCGCCCGTTCATCGGTAATAGTCATCGCTGATGCAATAACGTCAATCTGTCCGCTCTCCAGCGCAGGAATCAGACCGTCAAAAGCGGTGTTAACAATCTGTACTTCCACGCCCATCTGCTTACCAATCGCCTTCATCAGATCCACGTCAAACCCAACATAATCTTTGCTTTGTTCGTCCTGGAATTCAAAAGGCGGGAACGTCGCCTCAGCCCCAACTTTAAGGACTTTTGCCGCCGCCGGCTGAGCCTGCTGGCTGCCGCCGCAGCCGGTTAAGCCTACAGTCAGTACAAACAGGGCCAAAACAATAAATGTAAGCCATTTTTTTGACATAATATGTACGTACCCCTCTCATCTGCATAATCTATTCATAATTATACTTAACTTTTAAATGGCAGCCAAGCAGCGCCAACAGCTGAATTTATGAGATAAGCAGACATTTTCGCCGCTAAACGCCGGCCTCATCCTTTTTCCTAATGTTCATGTCAAATTTTCATCACTATCGTCCTGCCCTCATGGGCATTATCGTTCTTCCAACTGAGTTGAACACGCCAGGAGCCGCGCCAGTTCCTGATAATAAGCCAACTGCTCGGCAAACACAATCCGCGTTAACCCGCTGGGAGACGGCACAACAAAATCAGTTACCCCTGCCACCGTTGGCACCGGCTGCCGGCCGCATTTGATATTGGACCGCCCGGCAAACTCCTTGTATACTCCCACTCCCGCAAAGCAGGCAAGCCGGGGTCTGTACAGGCTGAGCTTAGCGGCCAGAATTTCCTTCCCGGCCTGATATTCCGCTTTGGTAATCTCAGCGGCAGCCCGGCTGGGGCGGGCTACGATATTGGTGACTCCCAGACCTACAGCCAGCAAGGCCCGGTCTTCTTCCGGCCGGAACCGGTAGGGTGTAAGACCGGCCGCGGCTAGCAGCTTCCAAAACTTATTCGAATAGCCGGCAAAGTGATGCCCCGTTGCGGCGGACCTGAGGCCGGGGTTAAAGCCGATAAATAAAATTTTCAGGTCATAGTCAATAATATCAGGTACCTGCTTCATAAAACCACCGCGCCATCGCTATGAGCCTCCCCGCTGGAGTGTAAACAGGCTAACCTCTGCCGGGCAGCCGATTCTTAGCGGCATCCAATGACCGGTGCCGGCACTGACATAGCCGTAGGAGCCATGCTGCCGGAACAGCCCGCGCATGTAGCGATATTGCACCGGCAACAGCGAAACACCAAAAACCGACACCTGGCCGCCATGGGTATGCCCGGCTAAAGCCAAGGGCACGTTAGCGGCAAACGCGTTATCCAGAAAATCGGGATGATGGGCCAGCAAGACAGTAAAGGCTTCTGCCGGTATTGTCCGCACAGCCTGAGCAAAAAAATCGCGCCGTTTAGCTTCCTGCTCTGCTTTATTTCTGCCCCAGGGATAATCCACACCAGCCAGATACAACCCGTTGCCGATTGCCTGGCTGCGGTTTTCCAGCACAGTGACCGGGCTGGCATACAAAGCCTGGCGAATGCGGCCAATATCCCGGAAGTATTCATGGTTGCCCCAGCAATAGAAAATACCGTGCGACAGTTCAGAATGGAAAGCCGTCAGTCGTGCCATTGTTGGTGACAGCAAATCCAGATCGTCTACCAAATCGCCGGTAAGTGTCAATAGCTGCGGCTTTTCCTGCTTAACCATGGCCAGTACCCGGTCCAGTTTATCCATACCAAAAAATGAGCCAATATGGGTGTCACTGATTTGGGCAATAACATAGCCGTCCAGCGCCGGCAGCAGTTGCGGAAAAGCCAGGGTATACCGGTTAACAACAATATTTGTATCCCCGCCAATCACCCCATAGGCAGTAACCGCCAGCGGTACTGCCGGGACCACAGCCACCGCCCCCTGCAAGAACTGCCGGCGGGTTAACCTGCCCGGAACCGGTACTCCCCCCGCTGCCGGCTCTGTTGCCAGGTGGCCGGTTTGCGGACGGCTAAACTTCCTTACCAGCAGTCTGACAGCATAGCCGGCCAGCAGTACCACCAGCATGAACAACAGCCCAAACAGCCACACATACGCCGCGTAACTGGCATACCGGACCCCTTCGCCGGCCAAGCTGCCGGCCGTACGTAACCAGCGGCTGCAGAACAGAATCCCGATTGATAAGATTGTGGCCAGCCAGTAGCCATACCTAACCGGCTTACCGGCATAGACAGGATGCCATTTAGGTAACAGCCGGACCCCCAGCCATGTTAGCCCAGCAAAAAGCGCCAGTATGAACAAGATTCCATAGATTGACGGACCATGCTGCATGTTAGCCTCCTTACCACCTTTATCTGTAATTATCTCCGTAAAATATCTTTAGTATAGTGGATCTCAGGCAAAAAAAAAGCTGCATATCCATCTGTTTAAAAATGATAGATAAAAAGCAAAGAAACCGATATACAAATTACCAGTTTATGCTATAACTTATTGTTTTTTTGTTAATAACGGCATATTTTTTTAGGCAAAAACATACGGCATATAGTACAGTGTTTGCTTTGCAGATGCACTTTGCCAGGAGAGGAGGGGTTACAATGGCGGTTATTACCAACACTTGTACCAACACCTGCAACAATACCAGTTCTACCACTAACACTGACACTAATACCACCGACAGTACAACAACTACCACCAACACCACGACCAGCACGACCAGCGACAATATTTCAATTATTAATACCCTGTTAGCTGATATCAATGCTGTTATCCCCAACTATTCCTCACTTGTTGCTTCTTACCGGCTGCTGGTCGGCGCCTCGGAAGAAATTCAGCGTACTCCCGGCGTACCATTTGAAATCTTCGAGCGGTCCGTGATCCGTTATGACCGGGCAGGCACACTGATCGACATGCTTAACGAGCTGCTCTGCTGTAAAATTGCTTTCAGCAGCGAACTTCTCAGCATTACCTGCGCCCCCATTGATATAGTAAAGCTTGTGACAAACTGCCTCTCACCCTCTGCCGATGACCAATGCGCTACCGCCGAGCAGATTGTTGTGCTGGAAGCACTCCGCCAAACACTCTTCAACCGCTGCAGCACTACTTCCTGCTTTGGCCCCCCGCCGGCAGGAATTACCCCCCAGCCACCACCCACCCCGTCACAAACACCGCTGCCACCTGTGCAGAGCGACCTGGAAACAACGGCGGAGCTGGAAACAGAGGTTACTCCTGTTGCCAAATCAATACCCCGGCCCCAAAGTCCTTTAACCCGCAAGCACATCTAGCCTTAACCATGCGGCAGCCAGACTGGTCAGCCAATCAGCAACGCCGCTTTCCCCTGCAAGCATTACACTATTCTTCCAACATGCCGGCCTGCTTATACAGGCTGTAAAAATGATGCGTAGGCCCCACGCCTTTGCCCACAGACAAAGAATGTTCAATCGCCGTTGTTATGTATTCTTTGGCCGCTTTTACCGCAGCCGCCACCGGCAGCCCCCGGCCGATGTTGGCTGCAATGGCCGAGGAAAGAGTACAACCTGTGCCATGGGTATTCTTGGTGCTAATCCGCCGTGACGGCAAATAGGCTGACTGGCTGCCGTCAAATAAGACATCGGTCGCATCACCGTTCAGGTGTCCGCCTTTCAGCAGCACACTCTGCGGTCCCAGGCCCAAAATCGCCCGGGCTGCGGTTTCCATATCGGCAAGGGTAGTGATTGACTGACCGGTAATTACCTCTGCTTCAGGTATATTGGGGGTCACAATCGCCGCCAGGGGCAGTAAATACGCAACCAGCGTACTCTCAGCGGCCGGATTCAGTAAATGATAGCCGCTTTTGGAGATCATAACCGGATCGACGACAATATTTTTAGCGCCATATTCCTTTAGTTTGGCTGCAATCACTTTAATAGTCTCGACTTGAGATACCATGCCGATTTTAACGGCAGCCACCTCAATATCATCAAAAATTGCATCAAGCTGTTGGGCGATAATAGCTGGCGTAACATCCTGAACCGCAAATACCCCCTGGGTATTTTGTGCAGTAATCGCGGTAATGACACTCATCCCGTATACCCCATGGGCAGCAAAGGTTTTGAGGTCGGCCTGAATACCAGCCCCGCCGCTGGAATCGGAACCGGCAATTGTTAATACATTTTTCATATCCTCACCTCACGGCAAAATAATAGGCACAGGTAACCATATAGGAATACCTGTGCCCTCAGTTGATGACAGCAATTAGCTTCCCTACGCTGGTATTATCCAGAATCAGGTTAAAGAGTCAAAGATATCAAAGGATCTTTATCTCAGCTGGCCTATCCAGCGCCCCTAGCCCATACCATATAAAAATCAATTAAATTTTAACATATTTTACCTGAAAAAACAAGCCTTGCTATCCGGGCCGTTACGGACAAGCAGCCGCCGGCGTCTTAGGTTATTCAATTACTGCAGGCCGAGTCCAGCTATCAGCGACCTGCCCCAGGGCAAGCACGTCAAGGGGCTCAGGCCAACGCTAAACCAATACCGGCACTTACATAGCTCTAATTAAATGACACCAACAGGGCTATTAACGGCAGCTTTTGCAACGCCGCTAATAAAATAAGGGGGTAGTCGGCAATATTAAAAGTCAAACAAAGTCAAAAGGTCAGAAAAGGTGAGTATCCGTGCGCCTGCTCTCATTAATAGGCAAAAAATCAGCCAATTAGGCCTAAAATCAACGCACATTGCCCTTAATCCGGCTCCTATTAATAACGTTTTTCTGCTAATATTTAACTGTAAGCTTATTTTAGCACATAATCCTTAAAGTAACCTCAAATAATTGTTTAGGGAGGTATAAATAATGAATAGTGAAAAATATACGCAAAAAGCCGCGGCCGCCCTGCAGGAAGCGCAGCAGCTGGCCGCCCTGCACTACCATCAGGAACTAACCACCAAGCACCTGGCACTGGCGCTTGTCAAAGATGCCGAGGGCATTATGGCTTATCTCCTGGCGCAGTTAGCCATCGACAGCCGGCTGTTTACAGGTAAACTTGAGCAGCTGCTACAAACCATTCCCGCGGTCCGGGGCCAGGATAGCGGACTGCGCATGAATACCGCCCTGGTGCGGGTACTGGCGTTAGCCGAAAAACATGCTAAAACTATGAAAGATGATTATATCAGTGTTGAACATTTACTTATGGCCATCGCCGACGACGGGGATGCCGATTTGGTAAAAGTCTGCCGCGATTTTGGCCTGACAAAAAACCGGCTGCAGGAGATTATTACTGAGTTCCGGCGCGGACAAAACATCACCACCGATAACCCGGACGAAAACCTGCAGGCCCTGGCAAAATATGGCCGGGATCTGACCGAACTGGCCCGCCAGGGCAAGCTTGACCCGGTAATCGGCCGGGACGAGGAGATTCGCCGGGTTATTGAAATCCTGTCCCGCCGCACGAAAAACAATCCGGTACTGATTGGCGAGCCCGGGGTGGGTAAAACAGCGATTGTCGAAGGCCTGGCCAGGCGTATTATTGCCGGCGACATACCGGAGACCTTAAAAAATAAAGCCGTGTACTCGCTCGATCTGGGAGCCATGCTCGCCGGTGCCAAATACCGCGGTGAATTTGAGGAGCGGCTGAAAACAGTATTAAGTGAAATCTCCAAATCAGAAGGCAAAATCATCTTGTTTATCGACGAGCTGCACACCGTGGTGGGAGCCGGAGCGGCGGAAGGAGCCATGGATGCCGGCAACATCCTTAAGCCAATGCTGGCCAGGGGCGAGCTCCGGTGCATCGGTGCAACCACGCTGAATGAATACCGCAAGCATATTGAAAAGGATACGGCCCTGGAGCGCCGCTTCCAGCCAATCATGGTAAATCAGCCAAACGCCGAGGATACGATTTCGATTTTACGCGGGTTAAGAGAACGTTACGAGGTTCACCATGGGGTAAAAATAAAAGATGCCGCCCTTGTCGCCGCCGCGGTTCTGTCCGACCGGTATATTTCCGACCGTTTTTTGCCAGATAAGGCGATTGACCTGATTGATGAAGCGGCTGCCAAGCTGCGTACTGAGATCGATTCCATGCCGACAGAGCTGGATGAGACCTTGCGCCGGGTTATGCAGCTGGAAATTGAAGAACAGGCCCTGAAAAAAGAAACCGACCCTTCCTCCAAAGACAAACTTAGCCGCATCGGTCAGGAGCTATCCACCCTTAAGGAGCAGGCAGAGGCGCTAAAAGCGCAGTGGCAGCTGGAGAAACAGGCCATCATCCGGCTTAGGGATTTAAAGGAAGAGCTTGAAACTGTCCGCACTCAGATGGAAGCAGCCGAACGGGCCTATGATCTGAACCGGCTGGCAGAACTCAAATATGGCCGGTTACCGGAGCTTGAAAAGAAACTCAACACCGAAGAAGAGCAGCTCACCCATAGCCGCTCCCATAAAACCATGCTTAAGGAAGAGGTCGATGAGGATGATATCGCCAAAGTGGTCAGCCGCTGGACGGGCGTGCCTGTAACCAAGCTGATGACCGGCGAGAGGGAAAAACTGGTGAATCTGGAAGACATTCTCCACCAGCGGGTCGTCGGCCAGGAGGCGGCCGTCACAGCCATCAGCGAGGCAATCATCAGAGCCCGGGCCGGTATTAAAGACCCGAGCCGGCCAATCGGTTCCTTTATTTTTCTGGGCCCGACCGGTGTTGGCAAAACCGAACTGGCAAAAACCCTGGCCGAAGTACTGTTTGATGATGAGCGCAGCATGATCCGGCTTGACATGAGTGAATATATGGAAAAGCACGCTGTTGCCCGCCTGATTGGGGCCCCGCCCGGTTATATCGGCCATGATGAGGGGGGACAACTGACGGAAGCTGTCCGTCGCCGCCCTTACAGTGTCCTGCTGCTGGATGAAATTGAAAAGGCCCATCCTGATGTGTTTAATGTCCTGCTGCAAATTCTGGATGATGGCCGCCTTACCGACAGCAAGGGCCGTACTGTTGATTTTAAAAATACGGTTATCATCATGACCTCCAATATCGGTTCCCATGAAATTTTGCACAGTGATTTTACCACCGCCAAAGACCGGGTACTGGATTTACTGAAACACAATTTCCGGCCGGAGTTCTTAAACCGCATTGACGATATCATCGTCTTTAATGCCCTGACTGCCGGGCAGGTTGGAGCCATTGCCGCGATTATGCTGGAAACCCTCAACAAGCGCCTGCAGAAACAACTGAACATTACTCTGACCTGGGAAAACAATGCCCTGGAGTTATTGTCAAGGGAGGGCTATGACCCGCAATTCGGCGCCAGACCCCTGAAACGTTTAATCAGCCGCCTGGTTGAGACCGAATTGAGCAAAATGATCATCAGGGGCGAGGTACCGGAGGGCAGCAAAGTACAATTACACGCCCCCGCCGGCAAAATATTCATAAAAGTGCTTAACTAACCCTCACCACTCATTACCTTATAACTATAAGCCTGCTAAAAAATCCCCGCTTGGCGGGGATTTTTTTCTAGGACCTCGGTACTATCCCCCATGACTTTAGGCCGATTGCAATTCAGACGAATCAATTTTATACTTATATTGCCATTATAGATAGTTATCCTGAACGATTACCAGGCCGATATCAGCAGCTAGCGAACTGGCCGGCAAAAAATTCTAGTTTTGGATTGCATGAGTCTACTTTAAAAGGGGGTTGGGAGTATGTCAACAAGGATGATCAGCGTCAATGAGTTAGTTTCCGGAATGGTTATCGGTGAACCAGTCCTGTCTGCCAGCGGTAAGACCTTATTGGGGAAAGATATTGTTGTCAACCCCCGCATCATCTCCTTGCTGCTCATGTGGGATGTTCACAGCATTATTATTATAGATAAAACGGCCGGCCAAGCAACGGAGAGCCCGGAGGAACCGCCGGCGCCGGTTGCCCAGCCGAGCAGTCTGGCGGCAGATTTTATTACCTTCTTTAAAGAGTATGACAGCGTGATGACAGCGGCGGTCCATTCTTTTGATTTTATTAGAAACAACAATCAGCTTCCGGTACAGGAACTTAAGGATACCTCCTTCAGCATTTACTCAGCCGTACTTTCCACCGGGCCGGCAATTATGGATTATCTGCTGGTCAGTGACTATAATCTAGCCGACAAAGTAGCCCGGCATTCGGTCATGGTGGCTTTTATCAGCAGTATTATCGGGCGGAAGCTGAGAATGACCGAAGATCAAATCCACGTTTTAATTCTGGCAGCCCTATTGCATGATGTGGGGAAACTGGTCATCGCCAAAGAGGCCGATGCGCATCCCAATTCACATATCATAAACGGTGGTAAACTGCTCCAGCATGTGCCTGCTATCCCCCAGGAAGTTATGCTGAGCATCCTGCAGCATCATGAATATATGGACGGCAGTGGCCGCCCCTTAGGTTCGACCGGGGATAAAATCCACCTCTATGCCAGGATCATTGCTGTTGCCGATTTCTTTCACCAGCGCTCTTATATCGGCGAGCATGCCAATCCGTTCCCGGTTTTGGAAGCCATGGCCAAGGAGATGTTCGGCAAGCTGGATCAGGGGGTGTGCCAGCCTTTTATCCGCCACATTCGCGACTGCCTGATAAACTCACCGGTACTCTTAAGCGATGAGACCACAGGTCAGGTCATTTTCTTTAATGCCAACAAGCTTGACCGGCCGGTGATTAAAACAGATAACGGCACAATCATTGATCTGGCCGCCACTCAGAATGTTGCTATTAAACGCCTGGTCAACCAGGAATATTTAGCGAACGCCAACTAAGGCAAGCCCATACCGGCGTAATATCCACGGTAACAACAGGTCTGTTCTGATTCAAGCATTCAGAACAGACCTGTTTGCTTATGCCTATTTTCTGTTGTCCACCACGCGTTTGGCTTTTCCTTCGCTGCGTTCAATGGTGTGCGGCAATACCAGCCGAACGATGGACTTGATATTCAGTACCGCTTTTAATTGGTTTTGAATTGTTTTTTCCAGGTTGCGCAGCCCTTCATCGCCCAGCTCCGCATAACCGGCTTCCGTAGGTTCCACCAGCACAGTCAGTTCATCAAGGTTATTCTTACGCTCAATAATCAGTTGATAATGGGGAGCGGTAGCGCCCATTTCCAATAAAACACTTTCGATCTGCGACGGAAATACATTAACACCGCGAATAATCAGCATATCATCACTGCGCCCGGTAACCCGCTGCATGGTCACACCGGTCCGGCCACAGGCACACGGGGTGCGGCCAAGGGCGGTAAGGTCACGGGTGCGGTACCGCAGCATCGGCATCCCTTCTTTAGTTAAGGTGGTAATCACCAGTTCTCCGACCTGGCCGTCAGGGAGGGGCTCGGCCGTAACAGGGTCAATTATTTCCGGGTAAAACAGGTCCTCATGCAGATGAAGCCCGGCCTGCAAACGGCAGTCGGTGGCCACACCGGGGCCAATAATCTCACTTAACCCGTATACATCATAGGTATTGGTGCCAAACACTTTTTCAATCTCCAGCCGCATACTGTCCGACCAGGCCTCAGCCCCGCAAAATATTGATTTTAAAGCCAGGCTGCGGGGATCAATCCCCCTGGCCTGCAGCGCCTCGGCCAAATGCAGGGCATAGGACGGCGTAATAATAATTGCCGTCACCCCAAAGTCCTGCATCAGCATCGCCTGCCGGACAGGATTACCGGATGAGGCCGGTACGATGGCAGCCCCCGCCTTTTCTGCAGCATAATGCATCCCCAGACCGCCTGTAAACATACCGTAGTTAACAGCAACCTGAAATACCGAGTCAGGCTCCAGGCCGCCGGCTACCAGGGTTCTAGCCAGGGATTCCGCCCACATATCCACATCGTTTTTCGTATACGCAACAGCCGTTGGCCGGCCCGTCGTACCGCTGGATGAATGAAACCTGACAATTTGCTTAAGGGGGACGGCCAGAAGCCCATAGGGATAATTATCCCGCATATCCTGCTTAGTCATCAGCGGCAATTTTGTTATATCCGCCAGCGACCGGATGTCAGCCGGCATTACCCCCACCGCCTCCATTTTATACCGGTAAAAGGGAGCATTGCGGTACACTCTGTCCACAAGTTCCTGCAGCCGCCCCAGCTGCAATTGCCGCATAGCGGCCACAGGCATTGTTTCAATCTCCTGATTCCAGATGGTCATTGGCCGATTCCCTCCGTTTCCTTGCTTTTGCCAGCCCGCCCGCCCAGCAACGCCGCCACCGGATAATAGAGCGCCTGAGCAATAACCGTGTTGGCTGCCGCCACGGTCAGCACCACCGGCAGCATCCCGTAGAGATAGACT
This sequence comes from Sporomusa termitida, assembly GCF_007641255.1. Lineage (NCBI taxonomy): Bacteria > Bacillati > Bacillota > Negativicutes > Selenomonadales > Sporomusaceae > Sporomusa > Sporomusa termitida. Next base: position 4,933,314 of record NZ_CP036259.1, on the reverse strand, counting down.
TGCAGCGGCAAACCCAGAATAATCTTGGCCAGGGTCGTAAAAGTCAGGCCGCTGGCCAGGGTCCCGCCAACAGTTCCCAGCGCCGGCCGTAAATCCAGCCGTCCCGCTTTCATGTTAACAGGCAGGCTGACGATACAGGCACAAACCAGGGCGCCAACCGGCTCACTGATCAGATTTCCATACGGAAAAACTGATTTTGACGTAGCCAGGCACAACGCGCCGGCCACCAGCCCAATACTCATGGCCCGCCTGAAGGAGGGCCGGAACAGCACAATAGCCAGACAATACATGGCAATGATCCAGTTAGGCGAAACCCCGGCAATACTGGGACTCACCAGCCTGAGTATCGCCCCGATAGCCAGCAGCATTGCTGTTACCGCCGCCCACCGGAACCGCCCTTCCCGGCCTGTTGTGACCGTAACCATTTCTGTCTGTTTGTTTTCCATCAGTACATATCCTCCTCGTAAAAAATATAAAACCCCGTCCCTTTGCGCATGTGTCAACATGCGCAAAGGGACGGGGTTTAACCCGCGGTGCCACCCTCATTGGCCACGACAAGCATGGCCCGGCTTACTAAGTACAGGACGAACTCCGATACCCGCTTCCTGGTAACGGCGGAAGAAGCCCGACAGCGCCTACCCCGCCCCTGCGGCTCAGGCTGTACCTCCCAGGCCCATTCAACATACCGGACGGCGCCAAACTCTCACTGGCATTGGCTCGCTGCAGCTTCCTGCGTATGTTTACTATCCCTGGTCATTGATGTTTGTTTTATTATTAGTTTGTATATAGCATACCAAGGGACAGATACAAATGTCAATAAGGAAAATCCTGCAGGTGTTTTGCTTTTGAAAGCGAACATCTTTCCTTAGTTTATAAACAATAAAGAGGTGTATTATGCCTGTACAGATATCCCTGCTGCCACTGCTGCTGGCGATTACCTTATTATTCTGCCCAGGCCCGGCAGCTGCCGGCCTGGCCGTATCGGCGCCAGCTGCCCAGTCGGCAACCGAGCTAAAGCTTTTTCAGCTGGAACATACCGATGCTGTCGCCATTGCCGTAGAAACCAGGCAGGCCTGCACAGCCCTCGCCGCTGATGATCGCCTGGAACCGGAATACCGGGTAACGCGGCAAGGCAGCACAGTTGCAATAACACTGGCTGCACGGCCGGCAATGCCGGAACTGGCAGAGCAGGGCACCTTTACCAAAGCCATTGCTTCGTCCCGTGTGCACCAGGTAACAATCGCAGCAATCGCCGCCAATGAACTCAGCATTGCGATTGCCTATAACCGTCAAATCGCTAACCTGCAGATTGTCACCGTCAAACGGAAACCGCTACCCAATCCTGACAACACAGTCACGCACCGTACCTATCTTGTGTTACGCTTTACAGATAGCGGAACAGACTTGCCTGCAACCATTGTGCTTGATCCTGGTCACGGCGGACCGGATTTAGGTACCACCAGTAACTTTCTCCGGGAAAAGGACCTTAATCTTGATATTGCCCGCTTAAGCCGCGATTTATTTGCCCAACACGGTTATGACGTCTATATGACCCGCACGGACGATTCCCGGCCCAGTCTGCTGGACCGGGCTGACGCCGCCAATATTTTAGAGGCTGCGGCCTTAATCTCGATTCATAATAATTCAGTACCGGCAGACAAGGCCGTCAACAAGCTGAGCCGGGGCACTACCGCGCTCTATAACTCCTCGGCCCCCAGGCCGGCGCAAGACCTGGCCACCCTGATTGCGGCTAATCTAGCCCAAAACCTGCGGATCCCGCAATCGCCCTTGCAGGACCGGCCAGGCCTGGTCCTGCTAAACGCAACCTGGATACCGGCGGTCATTGCCGAAATTGCCATGCTGCCCCATCCCCAGGATGCCAAACTGATATCCCGGCGGGTCTACCGCCTGGAGGCTGCTAAAGCGATTGTCCAGGCAACAGATGACTATTTTAACCGGAGACCCCAGCCCCGTCCGGCGCCAGCCCCGGCAGTTGCGGCCGGCCAGCGCCGGACGCTGTCATCTACCCGCAAGCCCCTTTACTACCTGGCGCTAGCCCCTGACCCCCGCACCGGCATTAGGGAGAACATTCACCGCCTTAATCCCGGCGCAACTGCCCCCACTGTCCTTAGCAGTGATGAAGCCTGGAGCCTAAATATTTCCGGGAAATATTTATATTACAGCAACTGGTCTGACAATCACCGCATTTACAGACTGAGCAGGGACGGTAAAGAAAAAACAAGGATTACCGATGCCCCGGTCAGTCAGGTAGTACTGACCGGCAATTGGCTTGTCTATATACAGGGAGGCAACCGGCATTCCGCACCGGCCAACTTCATTTATAAAACCTCCTTGGACGGTCAGGTAACGCAACAGCTAAATTGCGACCCGTCAGAAAACCTCAGTCTGTCAGGCGACTGGGTATATTATCTCAATGCCGCCGATGGTTACAGAATATATAAAGTGAAGCTTGACGGCAGCGGCCGCAGCAAAGTGGGTAATGACCGGGCCATCAGCCTGACAGCAGCCGGCAAGACTATCTATTACAGCAATTATGATGACGGGCAAAAGCTGTATGCGATTGGCACCGATGGCCAAAACCGTACTAAGCTCACCGATGACAAAACAGGGTTTATTGCCATTGCCGGCAACGATATCTACTATACCAACACCTCAGCCAATCATGCCTTATATCAGCTGAATGCGACCACAAAAAAACAAAAATTGATCTGTGATTTAGGGGTTGGCCCGCAACCGGTAATAATCACCAATAAGACGCTTTACTATCATCACCTGTTCTTCAGGCTATAAGGAGGAAACGTTCATGTCTTGTTCCCGTTTATTTAAATGCCTGCCGGTAATGCTGGCCGGCATAACCCTGGCCGCCGCCAGTCTGCCGGCCCTGGCCGCCGGGCCAGAGGCACCACCGGGCTATTTTGCGCTGCCGTCTTATCAACAGCCGGCCAACCCCACAGCCCTTGATAAACAACTGCTGGCGATCATGGCCGACTATCGTGTTGTCGGCCTGTCAGCTGCCGTATATCGCGATAATAAAATAATCTGGAGCGGCGGCTATGGCTGGGCTGATCTTAACACCGGGCGGGCAGTAACACCGGCCACTTTATTCAGGGTGGCTTCCCTCTCCAAAATGGTAACCGCTACAGCACTCATGCAGCTGTACGAGCAGGGCAAATTCGGCCTGGATGATGATATCAGCAGCAGCCTTGGTTATCAGGTAAGAAACCCCCACTATCCAGCTGTGAAAATCACGTTCCGCCAGCTCCTGAATCACACCTCAAGCATTATTGACAGCGGGGCATATGATGCCATCGTCGAGTCAACCCCTGCGCTGCTGCCGGCGCTGGACATTAAAGAGCTGCTGGTTCCCGGGGGACAGTATTATAGCGCCGCCACCTTTGCGCCCCAAGCCCCTGGCACCTGCTTTAATTACTCCAATTTCGGCACCGGCATTGCCGGCTCGCTTGTTGAGAAAATCTCCGGCTTGCCCTTTGCAGAGTATTGCAGCACCTTCATATTTAAACCGCTCGGAATGGATGCCAGCTTTGAGCCGGCTGACATTAATAACTGGCAGAATATTGCTACCTTATACAGACCGGATGGGCAGTTTATTCATTTCCGGCCGACCAAAGACACTTATACCGGCATTAAGCCGGCACCGGCAACAATTACTGCCCCGCTGGGCAGTGCGCTCGGCTATTCCCCTGCCGGGGGGCTGCGGGCCAGCACAACTGACTTTGCCAAGTTTATGCAAGCCCATATGAACGGCGGCAGCTATAACCGTATCCGGATTCTCAAAGCCGATACGGCCGATCTCATGCATAGTATGCAGTGGTTTGGCTACAGTATGGACGGTTTTTATAAACAAAAAGGACTAAACTTTCACATTACCGATGACTTAGTGCCCGGCAGGCGTCTGATCGGCCATTCGGGCGAAGCCTACGGTCTGTCAGGGGATGCTTATTACGATCCGGACAGCAGAATAGGGTTCGTATTTATGTTGAATGGGGCCAACTTAAATAATGCCGATCCCTTTTACAGGGTCGAGAATACCATCGCCATCACCTTGTTAGCCGCCTTTGCCCCCCCAGCGGCTAATCTAAGCCGGGAGCTAAGGGCTAAAGTCAACGCTAATTTTATAACAGTCAACGGCCGTAAAATCGTTCTGCCGGCCCCGGCTGCCATTACCAGGTCAGGAAAAACTCAGCACCTTTTTCTGCCGGCCGTCGCAACAGCCGATGCTCTTGCAGCCGGTATTAACCAGCAAGGCGATACCGTTACCTTTACCCAGGGGCAAAAAAAAGCCGTCCTGACGGCAGGACAAAACCGAATGAGCGTAAATGGCGAAACTTTGCTGCTGCCGCACCCCCCTTATAGGCAAAACGGGCAGATATTTGTCCCTGTTCGCGAGTTGGCTGCCGCCCTTAACATCAGCACCAGGCTGCGTCTATAACATAAGCTGGTACTCAAACTCAGTGAACAGATGTAATACACCGCCCGCCGCCACCGTCAGCTGTTTGAGAAAACCAGCATCAGTATCCAGCCCTATGCATAAGAACTGTACTGTGATTGTTTAACCTCATTGGCAGCAGTCAGAGCCTCGATCAGCGACTTGGCTGTTTCCTCATAAATGCGGCTGAGGCAGGGTCGTCGGGCCGTAAACCGCAGATCCGCAGGCCGAATCCGCAACCGGCCTTCGCTTTGCTCCGCAAACTGACGGGCAGCAGCCGTGACAGTAGCCGCAACATCAAGGGCAATCGCAGCCGGGCGGTCAGAACCGGCAATCAACCCGCCGGCCAAAGGCCGCTTGTGCTGGGTACTGCTGCTGCCGGCCGCGATTTCCGGCCGGTTCCGGGCACAGGCAAGAGCCTGCTTTACACTGTCTGACAGGCCAGCCGCGAAAAAACTGCTTGACGGTGTTACCCGCGCCACTGGCTCCCGGTCGCGAAATTCCGTAAAAGCCGGGCCCTTTTCCCTAGTAGTAACAAGTGTCTGGCTTTTGCACAGCCCTTGTTCCTGTTTGTTCCCGGCGCCACTCGGCTTAACCGCCTGGTCAGCAGGTCCTGGCTGCTTGCCGGTAACCGCATTATCCAGGCTGCAAGGTTGTGCTTCTTCCCGCTGACCAGTAAGCTGCGAATCGGTCTGACCGGTATAGGGGCTCAGGTCGGCCTGAGTATCAGTAGAATGAATACAGGTAATCTGCTCATTGCACCTTAATTCGCAACCGCAAGTGAGAATCGCAGTTTCAATAGCGGCAACAATGAAAAATAAACAACGTATATGGTCACTGGGTAAGTGAAGGGCAAGATGAACATGATTTTCGTGAACACGGCGCAGAGATTCCTTCTGCCCGCCGGTGAGCGTCCCGGTTATCCGCCCGCCGCCTGCGGCTGTCTGAATATCAATTAAATCAGGATTGACTAAGCCGCCCTGACTAGCTACGGCCTGAGCCCCGGCCAGCTTATGATAAACGTCAACTGCCTGGCACACATACCTGGCCGCAAGAGCATGATCAACGGTTCCGCACTGATGAAAAATATCCAGATGGCAAATCATACCGCTGTCCCGGCGGTGGTAGAATACCTGCCCGGCATCGGCATTCACCATGATCTGCACATGTTCAGGGCTGTGAGAATTAAACGCATGAACCTTGGTGCTGAGAACAGCACATTGCCCCAGCCGCACCCCCCCGCCGGCCGCGAGGGCCTGAATAATCACTTCCTCCGGTCCTGCCAGCCGCTCTAAAGACAAACTGGCAAGAGTGGCTGCCAATCCCTCAGCCATGGGCGTGGGTATCCCTGGTCACTAGCTGATCATCAGGCAGATTGGCAATCGGGATGGCTGGTTTAGGCGGAGCGATAATTGTCGTCGCCAGCGGGTCAACGATCCGGGCTGGCCCACCGGCCCCTGCCCCCTTACCACCTTCACTGGTTTCAGCCGCAGGCCGGTGACACCGCGCCCTCATTACGGCAGCTAATTGTCTTTTAACAGCTGCCCACAGCATAACCCAGCGTGAAAGCATCCGGTCCTCAAGCTTACGGTCCTGTTGTCCCTGCCGCTGAGACTGCGGATAGGACAAACCAGTCAGATAAGCAGTAATTGCGGTAATTGTGTCACCGCTAACCCTATGCGCCAGTGCCAAGGACACTACTTGCGCCAAATCAGCCACAGTTGCGTTGCTGCGGCCGCTCAATAAGGCAGTTAAGCGGGCCGCCGTCTCCATGGCCTGAGCCCCCCGCGGACTATCCAGCCTGAAGTCAATATAAATTTTTGCCAGTACCTGCCGGAGCTCCGGACTTACAGTGCTATTCGCCAGATTACCGGCCAGCTGTCCGGGCAGGGCTGCCATCGCCGCTTGCGCACTCCCGGCCAGAATATCGACAACAGCCTGATAATTATCCGGCCGGCCCATGGCCACAGTTAAATCAAACCGGTCAGACAGCTGCTTCCTGACCCGGCTAAGCGGGCCGGGTTCCTCATCCGGATTGGAGGCCGCCCAGATACCTACCGCAACCGGCAGCGTTACGGCTGGCAGACCTGGTTCTTCCATTTGTATTTGCCCTGGTCTGGTTCCCATAACGTCTAACAATACCTCGGCCACTTCCGGTGCCGTATCGGCCAGCCTGTTAATTCCGTCAATAAAAATAATGCCCCGGTGCGCCCGGGGAATGGTCCCTGGCAAAAGAGCCGCCAGCGGCTTCACCGGATCTGTCAGTCTGGCAAGATCGATACTGCCGACAACTGACCCCACTTTTGCCGCCTGAGAGATTTCAAGAAAGGGCCGGGGAACCTCTTCTATCCCGATTTCTGCAATAACCGGCGGCGGTAAATCGCGGTGCAGGGGGCAATGGGGTCTCGCGGGATCGCAATTATAGAGGCAATTTTTAATGCGTTTAATCGGCGGCAGCAATTCCCGGGCCGCCCGGAAAATGGTTGTCTTGCCTGTACCATGCAAACCCTCGGCCAGAATATGAAACGGGTGATCAGCCAGCAGCGCCGCTACCGACATTTCAACCACCCGGAAGAGCTCCTGATTGCCACTGTGGCGGCTAAGCTCAAAGTACCGGCTCATAGTTTAATCACCTCCGGATTCTTTTCTTCACCTGTATTGTTCCCGCCGGGCTGACTTGCATGCAAAAGGACTTCAGCAAAATAGCAATAAATAAACAGCCCTTAGCAGTTATTTGTCAACCCGGCCGTTTGCTAAAGGAGTATCCTGTTTTTTGTCAAATATATACAGTCAGACTATTTAAACTGTTGGCTGCATGTTTTCCAGATGCAGATATCATCCACGCGGAAAACAGCACTATGGTTTAGAGACAATGACAATCGAGGGGGAATAGGCGTGAAAATCCATCAGATGTTCATTAATGGTGAGTTTATTCAAAACCGCTCAGGCAGGATGATTGCGGTAATTAATCCAGCCACAGAACAGGTAATTTCCGAAATTCCCGAAGGTACGCCGGCAGATGTCAATGCAGCCGTAAATGCGGCTGAACAGGCACAAAAATCGTGGGCTAAACTACCAGCAATTGAAAGAGCCAGGTATATCAAGGAAATTGCCCAAAAAGTCCGTGAAAATGCTGAAGAAATCGCCAGGGTTATTGCCGAGGAACAAGGCAAGATTTTGCCGCTGGCGCGGGTTGAAGCCAACTTTACTGCCGATTATATGGATTATATGGCTGAGTTTGCCCGCCGCTATGAGGGCGAGATCATCCAAAGTGACCGGCCCAATGAAAATATTTTTTTATTTAAAATGCCAATCGGTGTTATTGCCGGCATACTGCCCTGGAACTTTCCTTTCTTCCTAATTGCCCGGAAAATGGCACCGGCCCTGGTAACAGGTAATACTATCGTAATAAAACCAAGTAGAGAAACACCAAATAACGCTTTTGAATTTGCTAAAATTGTTGCCCAAACCGCACTGCCTAAAGGGGTGTTCAACCTGGTTTCCGGAGCAGGGGCCGTTGTCGGCAATGCTCTTGCCGGCCATCCGAAAGTAGGTATGGTTAGTTTCACCGGCAGCGTTGACGGCGGCATTGCCATTATGCGGGCGGCAGCAGAAAATGTTACTAAGGTTTCTTTGGAGCTGGGAGGCAAGGCCCCTGCGATTGTAATGCCTGATGCTGACCTTGATTTAGCCGCAGCCAGCATTCGCGATTCGCGTATTATTAATAGCGGTCAGGTATGCAACTGCGCCGAAAGGGTATATGTGCATGAATCAGTAGCCGACCAATTTACTGAAAAAATAATAGCCGCCATGCGGAATACTACCTATGGCAATCCGCTCACGCAGCCAGATATTGACATGGGGCCAATGGTCAGCAAAACACAACTCGAGCTTGTGGAAGCAGCTGTCAAACAGGCTCTGGCTGATGGAGCCCAGCTGGCCTTAGGGGGTAAGCGGGCCCCAACAAAAGAAGGTTTTTATTTTGAGCCTACCGTCCTTACTCACTGCCAGCAACACACTGCGATTATGCAAAAAGAAGTTTTCGGTCCAGTATTGCCAATTGCCACATTTAAAGATTTGGACGAGGCGCTTGAGTTAGCTAACGATTGTGAATACGGGCTGACCTCGTCCATATATACCAAGAGCCTTGATGTGGCCATGCGTGCCTGCAAGGAAATCAAGTTTGGCGAGACCTATGTGAACAGAGAAAACTTCGAAGCTATGCAAGGGTTCCATGCCGGCTGGCGCAAATCAGGAATCGGCGGTGCGGACGGTAAGCATGGCCTCGAAGAATATCTGCAAACCCATGTAGTATATATGCAGTATAACCAAAATATAAAATAATCCCGGACTGCGTCTCAAAAAATCCAGTCCGGCCTAAAAAGAGGGGACTGCCGCAGCTTGCGCTTGGGGCAGTCCCCTCTTTTTGGGCCGGCGTAGTGACAGCAGCGTCTGTTAAGCAACTGTGAGGATGCCTAAATAGAGTAAAGTAAACAAAAAGGACTTACCAGTATATGGCAAGTCCTGTCAATCCAAAATGCCGTTCCTTTATATGTCCAAACCTGCACCCGGCAGGTGGGTATCCTGAGATCTGTTTTTGCCCTCCACGCAGTAGCTGGCCCGGCAGCCGCACACCATTGAATTCCCTAATTATTAAAGTAGGTTGGACATATTCAAGTTGACGTTCATCTTAGATTACCTTTATTTTAACATATTATTGCCCTGAGAGCAATCCTGATAAACACCATATAAACACCATTAATACCAGAACTGCCGTTTATAAAGTTATCTCCCACCGTTCCTCCTGCAGCCCCTTCTTCCAGGTATCATTCCCCGCCTGCTGCGTAGGCGTAAAACCAAAACTTTTATATAAATGACAGGCCGTGTCAAGTCCTTGGAATGTCCATAACAAAACTTTTTTATATTTATTCTCCCTGGCATAGTCCATGGCAGCTTGCAATAAACGCCGTCCCATACCCAGCCCGCGGAATTGAGGCTCAATGAGAAACCATCTTAACTGAGCGGTTTCCTCAGCCAAGCCAACCATACCAATAAAGCCGGCAATTTTGTCATTAACCTGTGCCACCCAGATTGCACCGGCTTGTCGCTCCTCTGCATATTTTAAAAGACCTGCCAGCACATAACGCTCAAATACCGCCGGCTCTAAACTATATTCCTGGTGATAGAGCACGCAATGCCTGTAAGCAATATAGCCTAAGTCTCCCGGCTGTCCTGTACGGATCGTAATCGCCTGCTCACCGGCCGGCGCTAAAATTTTACGAACCCCGCCCAGAAGGTCAATCAACTCTTGTTGCTGATATAAAGGCAGTTCTGCCAGAATACGGCCAATCTGCTGAGTCGATGCTTCAGCCAGATTGCTGAACGTTGCCTGCCCCAGCCCGGTTAATGACAGAACCTGAACCCGGCCGTCAGCCGGTGACCGGGACTTTATCACTAATTTCTCTGCTATTAGCCGTTTCAGTATACGGCTCAGATAGCCGGGATCAATCTGTAATAAGCTGGTTAACTCACTCGCAGTACACTGACCGGCCTTGTCCACCTCCAGCAATACCCTTGCCTCGGCCAGAGAATACGGGCTTGCCAATATATTTTTATTAATCAGCCCAATAAAGTGCGTATAAAACCGATTAAACTCCCGAATTACAGTGGCCCTGTTTCTCATACTTTCATCCATAAAAACCCTCCTTGCCCTAGCCTGCCATGTAGAGGAATATAGTAATAATATAATAAAAATACTTGACTTAGTCAACTATTTTTTCGCAATTACCAGCTACAGGGACGGTGGCTGCAGCTTCTTACTTAACTGGCGAAATTCAAGATACCGGTTTAGGCTAGACCATAAAATTAATAGTCGTTCATGTATATTGAATACATATTAATCCAAAAAAGGATAAGTCTGGTTAGTAGAGAATAAATATAATTAGATAATAATTATACAAAGGAGGTTTGCCAATGGCAGATATCTTTTACAAATGCGTGGAATGTGGTTGGATTCTTGAGGCAGCGGAAGGGAAGAAGCCGGAGACCTGCGAAAAATGTGGCGGTAACGCTACGATTATTGCAGTAGCTCAACAGCCCGGGCAGTTTGGCTGTGTTGGTAAATAAATATCGATTCCTCAGTCTGATCCTTTATTGACAAAGGATCAGTTTTTTTGAGTACCTCGTATCTCAGGTTAGGTTGCGAAATTTTTGGCCGGCACGGCGGAGGACGCTAACTGAGCCATTAAGCTCTGCTTTAATGGGCTGGAGGCTATGTGCCCGCTTATTACTTGCGCGGGCCGCGCACAGCAGACATCTGTACGGTGACGGCAACGAAGCAGGGCGGAAAAAGACGGCAAAATTACCCCTGCTTTTAAGTGACGCACATTTTGACATATTTTGCAAACCAGGTTATAATAAGATAATTTAATATTCTCTAAAGGGGAGTAGCTTTACAGATAGTATCAACAGCATGGCTGTAGTACAGCCTGGTACTAGCGTTGGGTAGCCAATAAGCCAGACCTTTAGTATGGTGCTTACCGTACTAAAGGTCTGGCTTATTCCCTAACGTTTAATGACCTAAGGTAACAAGCAGCTTTGCACCTTAGGTCATTCATTATTTAACAAAAATACATTTTAATAAATAAGGGAGGCTGTTTTTATGAAATGCCAGCGTTGCCAAACCAAATTACATCCCCATTACAATTTCTGTCCGGTATGTGGAGTGCCGGCGAAACCGGCCTGTAGTAATTGCCGGAAGGAAGTACAGGCAGAATGGGTTAATTGCCCCTACTGCGGCGCTAATCTAAAGGCCCCGCCAAACCCGGCTGTCACCCGCCGGTAATCCCGCCCGCAGCATTGACAGCACTTCCCAAAATCAAACTTTCTTAACTGCTTTTTATTTCAGGCTAAGAAGCCGGATTGTAATTTCTTAATCTATGATTTATACCGCTTTAAATTTATTTCCGCAGCAGTTGAGCTGTAAATGCTTTTATTCTAGGGTTGGCGGACGCGAATACCTGCTGTGGCGGGCCCTCCGCCACAATTATGCCTTCATCCATAAACACCACCTTATGCGCGACCTCCCGGGCAAAGCCCATTTCATGGGTAACCACAACCATGGTAATTCCTTCTTGCGCCAGCTTTTTTAAAGCAAGCAGGACTTCGCCGACAAGTTCCGGATCAAGGGCTGACGTGGGCTCATCCAGCAATAGCACCGCTGGCTCCATCGCCATCGCCCGGGCTATTGCCACCCGCTGTTTTTGTCCGCCCGAAAGTTGTCCCGGATACGCTGCCGCCTTTTCTTCCAGCCCCATTTTCGCCAACCAAAGCAACCCCTGCCTTTGGGCTTCCTGCCGGGGGGTGTTCTTGACGGTAAGCAACCCTTCCATAACATTCTCTAACGCAGTTCTATGGGGAAAAAGATTAAATTGCTGAAATACCATACCGGTCTGCTGGCGCAACTGCCGGATCAGCCGGTTGTTCCCGGCAAGGTGATTTACAGCACTGGTAAAGCCGCCTACCCGGATTTGCCCGGCGTCAGGAACCTCTAAATAGTTCAGGCAGCGCAGCAACGTGGTTTTACCTGAGCCACTAGGCCCGATAATAACACAGACTTCTCCCGCCCGCACCGCCAGGCTCACACTTTTCAGAACACTTGTGCCACCAAAATTTTTGTATAAATCCACGACCTCAATCATCCGGAGCCTCCCGGTATTTCAAGCTTTCTCTCCAGCCATTCCTGAACCCAGCCCATAGCCGCAACCATTACCCAGTAAAACATCGCCAAGGTAATAAAATAGGGCATAAAAACAAACTGGGCCGCGCTTTGCTCTTCTACCTGGCGAGTTAATTCCGGTACAGTAACGACCGAGGCTAAAGATGATGATTTTAAAATATCAATAAGGCAATTCCATAATGGCGGAATGGAAATGCGGGTAGCCTGGGGCAAAACGATTCTTCTCAGTACTTGCGAGTTAGTCATCCCCAGAGACAGCGCGGCCTCCCACTGCCCCCGGCTGATGGACAGGATAGTCGCCCGGAAAATTTCCGAGATATAAGCCCCGAAATGCAAAATCAGGCCAATAAGTGCTGCAGTAAAGGGATTAAGCACAATATGAAAAGAGGTTAACCCGAAATATAATATTAGCAGCTGCACAAGCAGCGGCGTTCCGCGGAAAAATGATATATAAACTCTGGCGGCTTGTATGAATACCTTAACCTTAGATATTCTCATTAATGCGACTAACAGCCCGAGCAAGACTGCGCCTGCCATTGCTGCCAGGCTTAAATAAAGAGTAACCAAGGCTCCCTGCCCTAAAACAGGCAGGGAGTCAATGACAATTCCCCATTCTCTACTTACTAACATCTTCCCCAAACCACTTGTTCGATATCTTTAGATAGGTGCCATCTGCTTGTATTTCCTTAAGCGCATTATTTACCGCTTCAATAAGCTCGGGAGATCCTTTACGGAATGCAAGCCCTGACTGTTCTACATTGAAGGTTTTGCCTGTAACTTTAAGATTCTGATTAGGATTTTTCAGAAGATACTCGGAGACAAACAGACGGTCATTCAAGGCTGCCTCAATACGTTTGGCTCCCAGGTCGGCAAAAATTTCGTTTGCCCCTTTATAAAACTGGACATTCGCCCCGGACTTCTTGGCAAGTTCTTCCCAGTTGCTGCCCTGCGTTACGCCAACTTTACGCCCTTTAATGTCTTCTATGCTGTTTATATCGGTAGTATCCTTATTTACGATAACCTGAGCACCGGAAACAGTATAGGGAACTGAGAAGTCGTATTTTTCCAGCCTTTTTTCATTAATACCTACCTGATTTGCAATAACATCAAACCGCTCGGAATCAAGACCGGCAAACATTGCTTTCCATTCGGTGGGTACAAATTCGGCCTTAACACCCAGCCGCTTTGCCACTTCGTTGATGATCTCAACATCAAAGCCCTCCAATTCGCCTTTTTCATTTTTAAATGTGAACGGCGGGTAGGTCCCTTCCGTTCCAACCTTTATTGTTCCGCGCTTTTTTATAACATCCAGCAAGGTCTGCTTTTGAGGCTCTTCCACCTTTGCAGGCTGTGATCCGCACCCCACCATAAATACCGCAAGAATCAAGGTAATAACCAGGAATAAACTAACCTTTTTCATTATAGAACCTCCTATTTTAATAAATAATACCCCACTCTGCCCGGCACCGCTTGCTTATCCCTCCCTGTTCTGTTATTAACTTACAAATTAAAGGATTTATAGCATAAGGAAAGACTGGGCTTGTGCCAAGTCCTTAGGACGCCGGCAGAAGCCTTAGTTTTTCTTACTTACGATCAGAAATCCGCTATCCTTTCTATCATGCAAAAAAAACAAAGGTTATGAGAATGCCGCCAACACAGGGGGAGTTCTCTTAGCCTTTGGTTTTCCAATTAGCCAAAAATTCATTAAATTATGATAAACTCTATTTTTAACTTAATATACTATAACAACAGGCAACTGTCAATGATTGCCCCCGGTTTTATAACCGGCCCATACACCACACCGAAAACCGGTACAATTATTCCTTTACAAAAAGTACCAGCTTCCATTGACTTCCTTTATTTGGTTGGATATAATTAAATTAATTTAATTATATCCAAGGGGAGTAACCTTTACAACAACGTCGTCAGTGCGGTACGATTCCCGGCTTTGTTGGCAACTGTCAGGTTGTTGGTAAGACCTTGCCTTTTGAGGCAAGGCCTTTTTATTACCCCATGCATTTTAAAAATATAAAAGTCATAATACAAGGGATAAAAAATCTATACCCCTGCAGGGTACAGGCGGCTTTGCCGGCGTCCTAAAGGACTTGGAATAAGCCAAGTTTTTCTAATAAAAAAACGATGAAAGGAAGGTAAACCTGATGAATTTTTCGGGAAGGGTACAGAGTAAAGGCAACACCGGTCATTATACACAAGCGGTGGGATGATGAACTGGAAATGGGCGCGAATAACGGGTTATGTGGGTCTATTACATATCGTTATTGCTGCATTAGCGCAAATTATCGCCACTATTGTACCAGACTACCGGAACCTCGAAGAAACTGAGGAGATCGTACGCTGGGGACGGCTTCTCTGGTCCTATGCCATATTTTCCCTGGGTGTCTTTTTAAAAAAGAAGACCGGCAAATGGCTGGAAGCCGTTTGGGGAGGCATTGCCGCCGGGCTGTGCCTTATCCCTGATATCTCCACATTCGTTTTTCTAGGCTATTCTTTCCGGGCCTTTAAGATCCTGGACGAAGAAAAAAGTGTTCCTTTTTGAAAAAACTCTCGGTAAAAGAATAATTAGAGGAGGAGTTTTATGAAAAAACACTGGCATGAATTAACTTCTCAGGAGACCACTTCCTTACTGCAATCCGATGCCGTCACTGGCTTATCCACAGCTTCGGCAGCCGAGCGGCTGGCAACCCATGGCTATAACGAACTGAAGGAAAAAGCGTTGGAGCCGCTTTGGCAAAAATTCATCAATCAGTTTAAAGACTTCCTGGTGCTGATTCTTATTGCCGCCAGTCTGATTTCTGTGTTAGTGGGTGAGATAGCCGATTCTGTCGTTATTATTGCCATTGTGCTGTTAAACGCATGTCTGGGCGTATTTCAGGAAGCCAAAGCCGAAAAAGCCTTGGCAGCCCTGAAAGAAATGTCTGCCCCCACTACCAAAGTTCTGCGCGACGGCGAGACTACCGTCCTCCCCTCCAGAGAACTGGTTCCAGGCGATATTGTTCTCCTGGAGGCCGGGGACTACCTGCCGGGAGATTTGCGTATTATAGAATCATTCAATCTCAAAGTGGAAGAGGCTTCTCTTACCGGTGAATCGGTGCCAGTCGACAAAAATACGGAGACCGCAGCCACTGACGCCGCTTTGGCTGACCGCCATAATATGGGCTTTATGAGTACGGTTGTCACCTACGGCCGGGGCAAAGGGATCATCGTAAATACCGGCATGAATACGGAAATCGGTAAAATTGCCGAAATGCTGCAAACTGTCGAAACAGAAAACTCGCCCCTGCAGAAAAAACTGGCTGAATTCGGCCACCTGCTCGGGTACCTCTGTCTGGTTGTTTGCGCAGCCGTTTTTGGTATGGGTATTTATAACAGCTATAGCGACGGCATCCTGGAATTCGCCGAGGTGCAATTGATGCTGATGACAGCGATCAGTCTGGCTGTTGCTGCCATCCCGGAGGGGCTGCCTACGGTAGTTACGATCGTGCTGGCCCTGGGTATGCAGCGCATGGCGAAGAAACGGGCGATTATGAAAAAACTGCATGCAGTGGAAACACTGGGGAGTATTTCCGTTATTTGCTCAGACAAAACAGGCACACTAACCCAAAATCAAATGACTGTAGTCAAATGCTATACCTTAGATAAAATGTATGCTGTTAGTGGCGAAGGCTATACACCGGCCGGCGACTTTCAGCAGCAGGACACACCGGTGGCGATTTCCGCCGAGCAGGATCTAACCCGGCTGCTGCAGGGAGCCGCACTTTGCAATGACGCGCAGCTTAAGCAAACGGCTGATCAGGCCTGGCACATCGTGGGGGATCCAACGGAAGGCGCGCTGGTGGTCGCAGCGGAAAAAGGCGGTTACCATCAGCAAACACTGACGGCCGGCTACCCGCGCCTGCAGGAGCTGCCTTTTGATTCTGTCAGAAAAATGATGACCACGTTTCACCAGGTTGACGGGGAACTGCTGGCCTTTACCAAAGGGGCTCCCGATGTATTAATCAGCCGCTGCACGCATATTGTTGTTAATGGCGCAATTCAGCTATTAACACCGGCGGTAAGACTGGCGGTTGACGCCGCCAACCGGGAAATGGCCTCGCAGGCACTGCGGGTTTTGGCCGTAGCCTACCGCCGGTGGGCGGAGCTGCCGGCGGTAGCCGCCCCGCCCACCGTGGAAAATGAGCTGGTATTCATTGGACTATTGGGGATGATTGACCCGCCCCGCGCTGAGGTCCGCGAGGCTGTCAACACATGCCGCAATGCGGGTATCCGCCCAATTATGATTACCGGTGATCACCCGGACACCGCCCTGGCCATTGCCAAAGACCTCGGGCTTGCCACCGGCGATGACCAGGCGATTGTCGGCACACAGCTGGATACCTTAAGCAAAAACGATTTGCAGAATCTCGTTCAGTCAGCCAGTGTATTTGCCCGGGTGTCACCTGAGCATAAAATGTCTATCATTGAAGCTTTGCGCAGCAATCATCAGATTGTCGCCATGACCGGTGACGGTGTTAACGACGCTCCGGCTTTAAAAAAAGCGGATATTGGTGTTGCCATGGGTATAACCGGAACTGACGTCACTAAAGAAACTGCCGATATGGTAGTGGCTGACGATAATTTTGCCACCATTGTCGCCGCCGTGGAGGAAGGACGGGTTATCTATGCCAACATCCGTAAATTCGTCTACTTCCTCTTGTCCTGCAATGCGGCGGAGATACTGGTTATCTTCTTTGCGATCGCCCTCGGCTGGCCCATTCCCCTGCTGCCCATTCAGCTCTTATGGGTCAATCTGGTTACAGATGCGTTTCCCGCGCTGGCCCTGGGCGTAGAAAAAAGTGAACCCAATGTCATGAATATAAAGCCACGCGATCCGGCCGAACCGCTGCTAACCAGAAACTTTCAGATTATGATTGCTATGCAAAGCCTGTCCATGGCGGTTACCGTATTAGGTGCCTTCTATTATGGCCTGCATGCCTATCATGGCGACTTGGGTATCGCCCGGACCTTTGCTTTCATCACCCTGATAACAACCCAGGTAATGTGTGCTTATGCCGCCCGCTCCGAATACTATTCAGTATTTCAATTAGGATTTTTCAGCAACAAATATTTAAATGCCGGCGTAGCGCTTTCTTTAGCATTGCTCTTAGTCTCCGTTTATGGCCCGCTGCATATTGTCTTTAAGACAATTGAGCCTAGTTTCCACCATTGGCTGCTCTTTCTCCTGCTGACGCCTATTCCATTTTTTACTACCGAGCTTACTAAATGGGTTTTACGGAAAACCGGCAACTAATCCACCAGGCCGCCATTCTACTGCGGCCCCAAATCAAGACGGATATTTATTGTTATTTATTGAATACTATTAATAAATATGGTAGAATTATGGTAATTAGCCCGCTGGGGTATTACGCATGAAATTACTAACCGTTTAGCAGCTAAATTTTGGTTATAAAGAAAGGAGATTAACAACATTATGCCAAATTTCGCAAATCCGTTTCAGGGGAATGTAAACAGGAAGCTAACCCGGGATGAGCTTCTTCAGGCCATCAGGCTAAATATTGCGGGAGAACTGGAGGCAATTTATATTTATGATGCTCATGTTCAGGCGACTGACGATCCTGTTGCCAAAAAAGTTATCGGCGACATTCGGGATGAAGAAAAAGCGCATGTCGGCGAACTGATGGCTTTATTGAAATATCTTGATCCCGAAGAGGCCAACCATTTTGCCGCCGGCGAAGGCGAGGTCCAGGAAATGCTGGAAGAACTGGGTCTGACCGGCGAATCAACTGCCAACCAGAAAAAAATTATTGCCGCCCAATCTACGGTAGGCAGCTTAATTCAAAAATAAAGGGGTGTATATTATGGAATTTTTGTTACGGGACGATGCTCAGTTTTCTGAAGAACAATGGGAAAAAATTGATGAGGTTGTTGTTAAAACCGCCAAAGCCACGCTTGTCGGACGAAAATTCGTAACAATATACGGTCCTCTGGGAGCCGGTGCCCAAAGTATCAATGTTGATGACTTCGGTACTGCCGGCCAAGGTGAAATTGGCTTTTTTGGCGATGATGATGATGCAGCCCCGGTAAAAACACAGGGGCGGCGCTTTATCGAAATTCCTATGGTCTATAAGGATTTTTATATCTCCTGGCGTGATATTGAGAACAGCAAGCAATTCGGCTTGCCGCTGGATCTGGCAAGTACGGCCGGTGCCGCCGCTATTTGTTCCAAAAAAGAAGACGAACTGATTTTTCTGGGCAATGCGGCGCTGGGTTATGACGGACTTGCCAATGTCGCCGGCTCAACCAAGCTGGCCAAGAAAGACTGGCAAGAGGGAGAAAATGCGTTCAATGATATTGTAAAAGGGTTGGAGATCCTGACAGCCAAAGGGTTTGTCGGTAAGTTTGCCTTAACAGTCAGCCCGGACCTATATATGCAACTGCAGCGAATCCAGGCCAATACGGGCTTGCTGGAAAGCGACAGGGTAAAAAGCCTGCTGGAGGGTAATCTGTACCAAACCCCGGTGCTCGGCAACAATAAAGCGGTGCTGGTCTGTGCCGAACCGCAAAACCTCGACCTGGTAATCGGCCAGGATTTGATTACCGGTTACTTAGGCTCAGAGAAACTCAACCACGCCTTCCGGGTATTGGAGACGATTTTACTGCGTATTAAACGCAAAGATGCCATTGTTGTGTTTGAATAAGGGTACATATTGGAAAGAGTCTGGCAGCCAAATGGCTGGCCAGACTCTTTCCGCTTCTGTGCCTAACTGCCCCAGGCCGTTACTTGGAAGGCTGCGCATTATTGCAAATATCTTTTAATATTCCATAACAGCTGTTTAGCCGCTCTTCGCTTAGGCCTGCTAACAGCTGCTGCCGCTGCTGTCTGACAATAGCCTGCCAATGAGTGTACCGGCCCAGGGCTAAGGCAGTCAGCATCACTGTTTTTTCCCGTTTGTTACAGCCTTCCCGCCGCTCTATCAGCCCCTTCCGTTCCAGATTGGCCAGGCTCTTAGATATGGCCGGCGGTTCAATATTCAGATACTTGGCCAAAGCAGTCTGGGACATGGCGCCCTTGGTTTTAACGGTTGTAATAATGGCCCACTCAGAGCTATAAATACCGCATGGCTCCAGCTGCTGGTTCAAGCCTGTAGAAATAATCCGGGTTGTCTGATAAAGCTGGTGAATAATCTTTTCGGTTATTTCCATACACCCTCCTGTCATTTCATTGCCGTAGCTGCACCCTTCTTTTCATTAACATAATAATAACTATAAGCTGCCAAAAATACAAACATCACCCCAGTGGAATATATATACACCGACGCATAGCCTGTTGCGCCGGCCAGCAGCCCCAGCATAATAGCGCCCCCGCCGGCACCAATATCCAATACATTATAGAAAGTCGCACTGGCAGCACTGCGCCGGCTGGCCGGCACCAGATTCAATATCCAGGTTTGCAGAGCCGGGAAAAGGGCGCCAACACCAAAACCATAGAAAACGGCGGCCGCTAATATTGCGGTCAGCGTAGTAGTGGCAGTGAGGATTGCCAGGCCTGCCAAAAATAAAATGGCCCCAGGCAGAATGACCCAGGCCGGGCCTTTACGGTCAAAAATTTTTCCGGTCACAGTACGTGACAGACACATACACAACGTGCCCAGCAGAAAAAAATAGCCAGGGTTTGCTATATTGACCTCTTTGGCAAATACCGCAATAAAAGTAAGCACGCTGCCGTAGCAAATACCAAATAGCATGGCAAGAAACGCCGGAAATCGTGTTCCTCTCACCATAAACCGGTCCCAAACAGACCGGCTTAGGTCTGACCGTACCTCATCAGCCACTGGCATCGCAGGTACAGAGCAAAAGTATACCCCCAGCAGTGCGTGTATCTGGCACAAGGCCGATACGAAAAAAACAGCACCGAAGCCATAACTGTTCATTAACCAGATTCCGGCCGCCGGTGCTACCGCCATAGCCATGGTTGTCCCCATGCCAAAATACCCCATTCCCTCACCGCAGCGGGAAACAGGAATAATGTCGGCGGCAAGTGTAGCATAAAAAGTAGTGGCAATACCGAAGCCAATCCCGTGAATAATCCGGATTGCCAGCAGCCCGCCCACCGAAAGCCACAGATAATAACCAGCCACTGATAAAAAAGAAATTGTAATGCCAATAAAGAGACAATATCTCTTACCAAATTTTTTAATTCCCCAGTCCGTAAACAGGCGAATAAAAATTGCCGAAAATACAAAAATACCGGCTATCAGGCCAACCTGGCCGCTTGTCCCGCCCAGGCGGGTGACATAGAGCGGTATAACCGGAATTAACAATTGAAACCCTGCAAAAAACAAACTATTGGTAAAAAACAAAATCAAAAAATCCCTGGTCCACAACTCTTTCCCTACTGGCTGTAATTCAGTTTTCATATCTTCTTTGACTCCTTGAAAAAAACATTATATATTTATTGCCGCTTATAAATCGCCAATACTTAACTAGTTAAGTATTATTTATGATATTACGCACCGTCCTAGATGTCAATAGGCAAAGACGGCTACTTTAAATTATCATATTTTGTCGAAATAATTAAATTCTTGACAAATATGATAATAAAAGTAATAATATAGCAAGTAATCAATTTACAAAAAAGAGAATAGATGGCAAACTTATTCGAAAGATAAGGACGCAAAGCTATGGGTCTAAGGACATGTCTATGACTGCCAGGTTGCAATTACATTGTAATTATTATTAAGGCATCAGTCTGTCCTCAGACTGATGCCTTTTAGTTTATCTACAATACGGTATAAATTGCAAAGCAGAGTATAACTTAGATACATTACAAATAAGCGAGGCACTTCTATGCAGAAAGTTTCCATCCACAATTTAACAGAAGGAATGACTACCTACACACGCCTGTGTGCCGCAGACGGCCGGGTGCTTTTGGGCAGCCGCATCCGCCTGAGCGAAAGCTACATCAAAAAAATCCATAATTTCGGCGTTTTGAACTTATTTGTAACCAATCCGATTATTGAGCGGATTGGTTTAGTCTACGAAGAAACGCTGCCGGAAGATAAGCGAACAGAAGCGATCAAAATCCTGAAAGCCTCTTTTGATAATGCCAAAGAGGGCAAGCTCATAGATGTACACAGCATTTATATTATGGCCAGGACAATTATCGAAACCATTAGCAGCAACCAGCTCATTCGGCTGGACACCACGGTCACAGCTGACGATTATGTGTATAGCCATTGTATAAACGTAGCGGCCCTGGCGGCGGTTATCGCCAGTGACCTGGAATATAACTCGGCAAAAATGCAAGAACTGGTGATGGGGGCCTTATTGCACGATATTGGCAAAGTGCTGGACAATGGCAGTGTCAGCGAGGAAGACCATCCGCGCCAAGGCTTTGAATATGCCCGGAAACTCCGCGATTATTCCATTGTCGCCAGCCATGTAATATTCCAGCATCATGAAAAGGTGGACGGAACTGGCTATCCACGCGGCCTCAGCGGTGATCAGCTGCATGAATATGCCCGTATTACAGCAGTAGCTGATGCCTATGATACCATCGTCTCCGATTTCCAAAAAGGTCCGGCCCTCTTGCCCCATCAGGCTTACGAAGCCATCATGTCGATGAGTGGAACCTACCTGGACAAAGAAATTGCCGATATATTTTTAGCCAAAGCCCCCCTATATCCGCTGGGAACATTTGTTGTCCTTGACACCGGCTTTATCGGCGTGGTCACCGAAGCCCGGCCAAAATTGCAAGCCAGACCAACAGTAACGGTTCTTACCGATGACCAGGGTAGCTTCCGCGATGAATGGGTAGAGGTCGAACTGGCAAAGAACCTGACCAGCTTTATTAATTATGTTTTGTCCGAAAACGAGGTTCTTACACTGACAAAGCGGTACGAAAACAGGTCCTCTCACCGCAAATAACAGGGAGAGGACCTGTGAATAATCAGGGTAATATGTATTAAAGAGTTTTATCACCAGGATGCCAGTCAATCGGGCAAAGACCGCCGCTTTGCAACGCACTCAGAACCCGCACCACTTCTTCAACACTGCGTCCCACGTTCAAATCGCTGACCACCTGATAACGGAGTATGCCCTCAGGATCAATGATAAACAAGCCTCTAAGGGCAATCCCTTCCTCTTCAATAAGAACACCATACTCACGGGCAACCTGCTTGGTAATATCAGAGGCCAGCGGGTAGTTAAGCTGGCCGCCCAGACCGCCGTCTCCCCGCGAAGCCTTGATCCAGGCCCGGTGTGAGTATACACTGTCAGTGCTCACACCTAGGACCGAAGCTCCCAGACTCTCAAACTCAGCCAGCCTGGCGTTAAACCCCAGAATCTCAGTCGGACAAACAAACGTAAAATCTAGCGGATAAAAGAACAACACCAGCCACTTTCCCTGAAAATCCTCCAGCTTGGCAACCTGGTCAAGAGTTTCCATATCACGGGTAGTTGTCATTGCAAAACCGGGGGCTTTTTGACCAACTTTAACAGACATACATTTCACACACCTTTCATTGATAATGCTTCTCAATTAAATAATATTATTATTTGCTGACTTTGTCAACTATTTCTGCATATATTTTAACCGGAATTTTACCGGCAGATACAGGGGTGCGGCCAGGCTGGCATCACAGCGGCGCAGGTATGCACTCTATCAATAAAATCTGTCAATACGCAGGAATTATCAGGTTATCAGAGAATAATAACCATAGCCTTATGCGATTTGACGATTGCTGGGCTAGCGTTAAGGGAATACTATTAGGCAGTGGTATAAAGACTCTGTTAAATAATCTAATACATAGGAGGTAAATACCATGAAACAGATTACTGCAGGTGATTATGCTCCCGACTTTGTCCTCAAGGACAATCGTGGTCAGGACGTCAAATTATCCGACTACCGGGGAAAAAAAGTGCTATTGTCCTGGCACCCCCTGGCCTGGACCAAGGTTTGTGCCGAGCAGATGAAATCACTGGAAGCAAATTATGCGGAAATGGAAAAATTCAACACCGTTCCCTTAGGACTAAGTGTTGATGCTTATCCAAGCAAAAATGCCTGGGCCAAAGAGCTTGAGATTACCCGGACCAAGCTGCCGGCAGACTTTTGGCCGCATGGCCAGGTTGCCCAGACCTACGGGCTGTTTCGTGATGGCGAAGGCTTCTCCGAACGGGCCAATGTACTCATTGATGAGGCAGGGAAAGTACTCTGGGTAAAGATATATCCCATTCCCGAGCTGCCGGATATTAATGAAGTACTGGCCGAGATCAGGCGTTAATAAAACTATTATATAGCTTACAAAGCAGACCTGGAACCAAATCCAGGTCTGCTTTGTATTTACTCCGCCAAGGCGCAAGACGGTGGTTGTGTCTGCAAAGGTTTTCCTGTCCGCCGCAATTACGCACACTCGGTGCGGGCTATTGGCTTGGGGTCAAGCAAATAGGTGAGGAAGAAGGCGGCCAGGCAAGCAAGCCATTCCAGATAGATGACATGGGGCAATACCCGGATACCAGGGGTGGTTTGCCACAATACCAGCACAACTACCCCGGTCAGGATTGTATAAAAGGCGGAATTTCTGCGGCAGAGCGCCGGTGCAAAGAGGGTAAACAATACAATGACACTAAACGCAGCGGTAAGGCTGAGCCCAATCATTAGGGTGCTGATAATGCCACTGATGGTCATAGCCAGCGTCAGAGTCAGCAAGCCCAGAGCCACTACCGCCACTTTGGTGGTAACAAGGAATTTCTCTTCGCTGGCAGCGGGGTTAATAAATTTTTTGTAAATGTCCTGCGAAAACAAGGTTGCCGAGCTAAGCAGCAGGTTACAGGCTGTGGACACATCAGCCGCCCAGAGTGCCGCCAGGGTAATACCGGCCAGCACCGGATCCAGCGACATGATCGTCATCGGCAGGGCCAGGGCCGGGCTGACATCCGGGAACATAGACTTGGCAATAACCCCCAGCAAGGCACTGACAAAACCAATCGGCAGCATCATCAGCCCGCCGATAATAAAACCGCGTTGTGCGGTTTTTACATTTTTAGCCCCCAGGGATATCTGAATGATGCTCTGCAGCGACAGGTTGACAGTAACCAGGACCACGATCCAGCTTATAATACCAATGATGCCGACTCCGTCAAACAAATCCAGATACGGTACATCAGCAGGAAGGTTGGCTTGGATATTGGCCATACCACCGGCATGGGTTACGCCGACAATTGTGGCCAGAATAATCCCTATATATTTCAGACTGACATTTAAAAGATTGGATAAACTGGCTGACCACATCCCGCCCATGGAGGTGATGCCGATAAATACCACAGCACTTGTCAGCATCCCGGAGGTCAGGGTAAATACCTCCGGCATTAACGCGCAAAGAATACTGCCCCCGGCAATATACTGGAGCGACATGACAACAAGCTGGATCAGGATCTGGCAGATAATCCCGGCAATCATGCCTTTTTTATCATAATAACGGCCTAACAGCTCCGGGATTGTTGTAATATTGAGCTCACGGTATCTTCTGGCGACCAGCAGCCCCATAGCAATCGCCCCCAGGCCCCAGGCGGTTGTATACCAGCCGGCGGAAAGTCCGACCTTATAGGCTTGTTCGGCAACCCCAATCGTTGACGCGCCACCTACAGCCAGGCCGACAATGGATACGGTAATAAGCGGTGTGGTAAGCTGCCGGCCTGCAAGCACATAGTTTGCCGCACTGCCGGTAGACCGCCGTTTAGCATAATAGCTGATAATAAACAGTAAGACGATATACAGACAAACAATAATAAAAGGAATATTCATAAGCAGCCTCCTAAAATATAACATCTTTGTATTTCCTCTATGCCGGCTATAGAGAAAAAAAATCGCCCCTCTGTGAAGAGGGACGATAATTACCGCGGTACCACCCAATTAAGATCTTCAAAAATAAAAACAGGCAGCACCGAAGGGGCGAAAAGCCGCGGTACCACCCTGTTTATAAATCATAAGATCTACTTTAATGTCTGTAACGCAGACAACACGGCCCAGCCTACTATCATCTTCAGCCTGCAGTTCGGGAAGGAACTTCATTTAGTATCTCCAGCTGGTTCACACCACCCACCAGCTCTCTGTATGGAAAAGACAAAATTACTTTTTTCCGTCATTACTATATCCGATATTTTATTGTTACCATGATTATACTCAGCCAAAGTACGAATGTCAATACAATATTCCCGTCTATTGACATAAACACAAAAAAGCGGGCAGCCATCGGCCCTGTTTGTTATTTCCCTGCGGCTAATCTGACTGCAGGTATACATATTGTTCTTGCCAAACCTGTTAATACTTTATTCCATGTTTTCAAAATATTTACGCACTCTATTTACACTAGTATGGTAGTATGGTAATATTCAATTAGCTTTAAATTACCCATGAGAAATGTTACTGGACATCTTACATATTCAGTCAGGTTTCTGCATGAAAGATTGCATACAGGGAGGAATTACATGTGTTAATGTCTTTTCGCTGGTATGGCAGTAAGCTGGATACGATCCCGCTTAGCTATATCAGACAAATACCGGGGATGAAAAATGTCGTCAGCGCGATCTATCATATCCCGGTAGGGGAAGTTTGGCCGTATGAAGACATACTGGCTATCAAAAATAAGATTGAAGCTGCCGGCCTTATGTTTAAAACGGTGGAAAGCGTCAATGTTCATGAGGACATTAAACTCGGACTGCCGGCCAGAGACCGCTACATAGAAAATTATTGCATCACTCTACATAATCTGGCTAAAGCAGGAATTGATGTCGTCTGCTACAATTTTATGCCTGTTTTTGACTGGATGCGCACTGATCTGGCTAAAGTCCTGCCTGATGGTTCAACGGCACTGTCCTATAATGAAAAGATACTCACAGGTTTAAAACCGGATGTTCTGGCCGCGGAGATGGAAAAAGGAGCAAACGGCTTTGAACTGCCGGGTTGGGAAAAAGAAAGACTATCCGAAGTCAAGAAGCTTTTTGAATTATATAAAAATGTAAATGAAGAAAAGCTGCTGGCCAATCTTAAATATTTTTTAGAGGGTATTATTCCCACAGCGGAAACGTGCGGTATAAAAATGGCTATTCACCCGGATGACCCACCCTGGCCGGTATTTGGCCTGCCCCGCATCGTTATTTCCCGCCAACACCTGGAACGCATCCTGAGTTTAGTTGACAGTCCTGCTAACGGCCTTGCTCTTTGCAGCGGTTCGCTGGGAGCTAACCGCGAAAACGATATTGTGGAGATGTTTCACCATTTCAGCAAAATCAAGCGCCTTCATTTTGCCCATGTCCGCAATATTAAAGTTTACGGACCGGGCGTTTTCGACGAAACCGCTCATAAAGCAGACGATTCTTCGCTTGATATGTACGGTATCATGAAAGCGCTGTACGATACAGGCTTCACCGGCCCGCTGCGCCCTGACCACGGGCGGATGATCTGGGGCGAAGACGGCAGACCCGGATACGGCTTGTACGACCGCGCGCTGGGAGCCTTGTATCTCAATGGCTTATGGGACGCCATTGAGCGCTGTGGCAATACATAATCAATAAAACATTCAAGGGCCAAATGAACAGCCGGCCGCCGGCCGGCCTGGGAGGGAAGGGGGAAGCAACGCCGAAAACAAGATTACAATGTCTCTGAGAGGGGGAATTCGGGCACACCACGTGCACAGGCGAAGAACCGGCTTATAGGCGCAAATAATTTTGATGATAAGGTTAGGAGGCTGTTAATTTATGAATAAAAAGATCAGGCAAATTAGCAAGGTATTACTGGCAGGGGCTTTAACTACGCTATTACTGGCAGGCTGCGGCGGGTCAGGTACAAAAGGCACTGAGGCTACCAGTAAAAATCCGGTGGTAATCCGGGTCGGCTCCACCCTGGCCTCAACCCACCCGGCAACGGTGGCTCTGACAAAAACATTTAAACCGATGGTTGAGGAAGGCTCCAACGGAGCGTTAAAAGTCGAGGTTTACGAAGGCGGCACCCTGGGCGGGGAAAAAGAGCTGTATGACAGCGTACGCAATGGCAATCTGCAAATGTGCGCGGTAGGTACTGTTATGTGGAACGAAGTGGGAAAAATGTCAATTCCCGACTGGCCGTTCCTGTTCCGTGATCTTGACCACGCCCGCGCCGTTTATACCGGAAAAATCGGCGAGGAAATGGCGGCCGACGTCGAGAAGATTTCGAAAGTGCATTTTCTGGGGTGGTATCCGAATGGAGTGCGCGTATTCAGCAGCAATCGCACTATCGCCAGCCTGGAGGATTTTAAAGGCTTACGCCTGAGAATGCCCAACAACCCTATTCATATTCAGGTCGGCAGCCTCCTGGGTGCGAATGTTACCCCCATGCCGATGGGCGAGGTATTTACAGCACTGGAGCAAAAAGTTGTGGACGGTCAGGATAATCCGCTTTCCACCTTTCGCAATGAAGGCTGGTATGAAGTACAGAGCGATATTTTTGAATCAAATCATATGATCACTACAATTGAACTGCTGGCCAGTAATAAATTATACAGTTCCTTGAGCAAGGAACTGGTTGAGCTTATCGAAAAGGCCGCGCTCAAAGCCTCGCAGGAGGCCTGGGATTCGTACGCCAAAAGTATCGCTGATGACAAGAATTTTTTGCAAGAGCACGGCATTAAGATCACTACGCCTAACGCCGCCACCCGTCAGCAGCTGATCACGCTGATGCAGCCTGTTTATGAAAAGCTTTATCAAAAATATGATTGGGCCGAGGATATGGTGCGGCGAATCAGAGACGTAAAAAATTAGATAACCGGGGAAGCGATTAGGAGGAATAGTTATGTCCCGTGCTCTGGATAAGCTGTTTAAAATAGTGGAAATACTCATGGCAACCATGCTGGGATTGATGATACTGTTGGTATTTATGAATGTTATTTTGCGGTATTTTTTCAATTCCAGTATTACCTGGTCAGAGGAAATGGCACGGTATTTGTTTGTTTGGATTATTTATATTGGTGCTATCGGCGCCATGCGCGACAATACGCACCTCGGTGTTGACACCGTTATCCGCCGCCTGCCGCCAGTTTTCCAGAAAACCGGCTATCTCTGCGGACAAGTGCTGATTCTGTTGTTAATGGTATTGCTTTTCCAGGGCAGTTGGGAGCTTACCCTGCTCAATGTTGACAGCAAAGCTTCTGCAACCAATATCCCGCTTACCCTGATCTATGGAATTGGTTTGATAACCAGCTTTTGCATTGCCGTAAATGTGCTTAGTAACTGCTATAAGGCTCTGTTTATACCCGGTTCCCTGAAGCGGTTGCTTAAAATGCACGAGTCTGAAGAAGACATGCTGGTGGAGACAGCGCAGTCAGAGGAGGAAAAATCCTAATGTCCATGTTCATTTTCTTAGTCTCACTCTGTGCTGCCATGGCCATTGGTGTGCCAATCGCCTTCTCACTGCTGTTCAGCGGCGTTTGCCTTATGTTCTATCTTGATGTGTTCGATGCCCAGATTATTGCGCAAAATCTTATGCTTGGCGCCGATAGCTTCGCCATGATGGCAGTGCCCTTTTTCGTCATGGCCGGGGATTTAATGAACCGTGGCGGCCTTACCCAGCGTATTGTCGATGCGGCCCTGGCCCTGGTGGGACACATCCGCGGCGGCCTTGGCTATGTTGCAATTTTAGCCATTGTTATGTTTGCCAGCCTGGTCGGTTCAGCGGTGGCCAGTACGGCGGCACTGGGCGCCATTCTCATACCCATGATGGTAAATGCCGGCTATGACCGCAACCGCTCCACCGCCCTGGTGGCTGCCGGCAACATAGTTTCGCCGATTATGCCGCCCAGCGTGCCAATGATTATTTTTGGCGTAACCGCAGGCGTGTCCATTAGCAAGCTGTTCATCTCCGGTATCATGCCCGGTTTGTATATTTCAGTGGCGCTGGCCGCAACCTGGGCCTGGGTGGCCCGCAAGGACAAGGTGCAGGTATTGCCCCGCAAAAGCGGCCGGGAAATGCTCCAGGCGGTAGGTAAGGCGCTCTGGGCACTGCTCATGCCAGTACTGATTGTGGTGGGGATGCGCGGCGGTATTTTTACCCCCACGGAAGCGGGTGTGGTGGCCGTGGCCTATGCTTTATTTGTCGGCACCTTTGTTTACCGGGCTCTCACTTTCCGGGACTTATTCGAATGCCTGGCCTCTTCCGCCAAAATGACCAGTGTTATTATGTTCCTGGCGGCAGCGGCCATGGTTTCTTCCTGGCTGATGACAATTGGCAATATTCCCGGTCTTGTTTCCGAGATTTTAGAGCCATTTATGCATAGTCCGATTCTGCTCATGCTGATTATTAACCTTGTTGTTATTTTGGTGGGTACAGCTATGGATGTGACGCCTACCATTCTTATTCTGACACCGGTACTGATGCCGATTGTGCGCCAGGCAGGCATTGATCCGGTCTACTTTGGGCTTATATTCGTTATCAACAATGTGATCGGCTTGCTTACACCACCGGTGGGAACAGTGCTTAATGTAGCCTGCGGGGCAGGCAAAATCAGCATGGAAGCCATTGTCAAAGCCATCATTCCCTTCTTCATTGTGGAGTGCATCCTGCTGCTGCTGATGATTTTGTATCCACCGCTGGTCATTGCCCCGCTGAACTGGCTGACAAGATAACCTGAGTGCCCCGGGAGGAGACTGTAGAATGAAACAATTATTAACGAAAAAGCCTTTAGAGCTTGTGATGGGCGACGTACCGCAACCGGCACTGCAAAGTCCCGGCGATGTCCTGGTAAAAATAAAGGCAGCCGGTATTTGCGGCTCTGACGTCCATATTTATCATGGAACCTCACCGGTTGCCACTTACCCGCGCGTTATGGGCCATGAAGTGGTTGGGGTGGTGGCCGAAACCGGCCCTGGTGTCAACCGGGTGAAAACTGGCGACCATGTCATCATTGACCAGGTTATCAGCTGCGGTCATTGCTACCCCTGCAGCATAGGACGCCCTAATGTCTGCTGTCACCTTAACGTACGCGGTGTGCACGTCGATGGCGGCTACCGCGAATATATGGTGGCAGATCAGGCAGCCCTGCATCTTTTGCCGCCAGAGCTGCCGTTTGCTGATGCCATTATGATTGAACCGCTCAGCATTGCTTTTCAGGCTAAAGCCCGGGCCCAGATTACAGCCCAGGATACGGTGCTGGTCTTAGGGGCCGGAGCGCTGGGAAAAAGCTTAATTAAGGCAATTCAGCTCACCGGTTCCACGGTTATTGTGGCTGACATCGTGGAAGAGCGGCTGAACGAAGCCCTCAGGCTAGGGGCTCATCATGCCGTCAATGCCAGCCAACAGGATATGATTGCCGCAGTTCGCAAGCTGACTGGCGGCTATGGACCGACTGTTTCGATTGACGGGGCCGGTGTGGCCGACTCTTTAGCACAGCTGGCCGAGGTCACCTGTAATGCCGGCCGGGTAATCACCATGGCCTTCCTGGACCAGCCTTCGCCAGTTGCCCAGTTAAAAATTACCGCCAAGGAACTGGATATTCGTGGCTCCCGTTTACAATGTCATAAATTTGCCGAGGTCATTGCAGCGTACCGCAACAAGCAACTGGACCTTAGCGGCTTAGTATCTCATATTATCCCCTTCGCTGATGCGCAAAAAGCCTTCGACATGATTGACGCCAAAGACCCCGCCATACAAAAGATTGTCCTGGTTTTTGACTAAGCTCTTATTACCGGGCCAGCTAATACAAATTGGGGCCAGCGAATTCATTTATGCGTCACAGGTCCACGTCAACTATTAGTCTGCCTGCATAGCGTATGGCACTGGTGCAGGCTATGCAGGGCAATGTGGATAAACGCTGTTTACGCCCTTAGAAGACTATGTTACCATGTAAGAAAAACAGTGAAAGGAGTTAAGTGAGAACTTGCGCATAATTGAACGGTTTCCGCAGGAATCGGCCAGAGAATATGTATACAGATTACTAAAAGGAAATATAGTTAATTTAACGCTGCCACCGGGGCAAAGCATTTCCGAGCAGGAGATCGCAGACTATTTGCAGGTGAGCCGTACTCCTGTCCGTGAAGCATTTATCAAGCTGGCTCAGGAAAATCTGCTGGATATTGTACCCCAAAAAGGGACTTATGTTTCCCTTATCGACACGGATCAGGTCGAAGAATCGAAATTTGCCAGAGAAACACTGGAACGGGAAGTTATTCAGGAGGCCTGCCGGGCTTTCCCCGGCGAGGCTCTGTTTGAGCTACAGTCCAACGTTACTCTCCAGGAATTGTGTATAAATGAAAAAAATTATCTTAAATTTTTCGAGCTTGACGAAAGTATGCATGGTACCATTTTTAAAGGCTGTAAGAAAGCGCGGATCTGGTTTATGCTGCAGCAGATGAATGCGCACTATAACCGGGTCAGAATGCTCAATTTAGCTGTAGGCTATGACTGGGACCAGTTGATTCAACAGCATAAAACCCTGCTGCTGGCCATAAGAGCGAAAGATGCACGACTGGCAAAGGCCACAATTGACATTCATTTAAATAAAGTCGTCGTTGACCTTGCTTATCTGCGTCAGCAATATGAGCACTATTTCCTGCCCCTAAAAACGGTTTCTGTAAATATAACCGGCCGTTCAAAACCTTAATCTGCATCGCCAGACGCTGATCACCGATTCACCGCCTGAACCTGGAATATACCAAGAAACCGGATACTAACGGAGGCGAGGAAGCTTAATATGGTAAGTTTACATAGAAGTTCGATAAAAAATAATACCGCCTGGACACAAGCCGGCATAGAAAATATAAATTTTGATTATGACCGAATGCTTGTCCTGACGCGGGAAAATCCGGCCTGGGTACATTTTGGCGCCGGCAATATCTTCCGCGGATTTATTGCCGTATTGCAGCAAACGCTTTTAAATACAGGCCAGGCCCAGACCGGAATCGTTGCTGTCGAAGCCTACGATGCTGAAATAATAAAGAAAATATATACACCTTATGATAATCTGGGCTTACTGGCAATTATGAATGCTGACGGCAGCCTGGAAAAAAAGCTTGTTGCCAGTATCAGCGAAGGTTTAGTCGGCGATCCGGCAGCGGCAGACGACTGGCAGCGGCTAACAACCATATTTACCAAACCATCCTTGCAAATTGTCAGTTTTACCATAACTGAAAAAGGCTATAATCTGAAGGCTGGTGGCGATACTTATGCCGCCGACGTGCTGGCAGACATGGCCAACGGCCCGGAGCAGCCACGAAGTGCTATGGCTAAAGTTACGGCCCTGGCTTATATACGCTACCGGAGCGGCGCCCTGCCGGTTGCGTTCGTTAGTATGGACAACTGTTCTCACAATGGCGACAAACTTCACAACGCCATGGCGGCAATTGCCGGGGAATGGGTAGAAAACGGGCTGGCTGAAACAGGATTCCTTACTTACCTTAACAATCCGCAAATAGTATCTTTCCCCTGGAGCATGATTGATAAAATTACCCCCCGGCCGGCCGCAGGGGTTCAGAAAACCCTGCAGGAAGCCGGTTTTAGCAGCACAGATATTATCTGCACCGGCAAAAATACCTTTATTGCGCCTTTTGTCAATGCGGAAAAACCGGAATATCTGGTTATTGAAGATAAATTTCCCAATGGGCGCCCGCCGTTGGAACAGGCCGGTGTATTTTTCACCGACAGGCAAACAGTAGATCTGGTCGAGAAAATGAAAGTAGGCACCTGCTTAAACCCCTTGCATACGGCATTAGCGATTTTTGGCTGTCTACTGGGGTATACTTTAATTGCCGATGAAATGAAAGATCCGCAGCTGAAAAAATTAGTGGAAAAAATTGGCTATCAGGAAGGGCTGCCGGTAGTGATGAAGCCCGGGATTATGGACCCGGGGGCCTTTATCCGGGAAGTCATTGAAGTAAGATTGCCTAATCCCTATATTCCGGATACGCCCCAGCGCATTGCCACCGACACCTCCCAAAAGGTAGGCGTGCGGTTTGGTGAAACAATTAAGGCCTATACCCTGAAGCCGGATTTAGATCCCCGGCGTCTTGTCTATATACCGCTGGTTATTGCCGGCTGGTGCCGCTATCTGCTGGGCGTCGACGATCAGGGCCGGCCCATGAGTTTAAGCCCTGATCCTTTGCTGGCTAGCCTGGCAGCGGCCGTTGCCGGTATCCGGCTAGGTGAAGCTGAAGGTGCCGGCCAGGCTTTACACCCGCTCCTCGGCCGCGAGGACCTGTTTGGCATTAACCTGTATGAAATAGGGTTGGGAGAAAAAATCGAACATTACTTTGCGGAAATGACAGCGGGAACCGGCGCCGTAAGGTCCGTACTACAAAAATATTTGCCGACAGATTAATTACATCACCTGTACGCCGGCGCAACCAGACTGAATAACCACGGCCCTGGCCGAAACGCCAAAAGAGAGCTTGCCACTACTTGTGCAGCAAGCTCTCTTTTGGTTTTCGGCCAGCCTCCAACCAGACACAGGGACGAAGGTTCCAGCCAGACTACAAGGCGGCAATCCCCCAGATTCTTTTAACATCTGCCGGTGTTGCCAGCCCCCGGCCAATACTTTTGGCGATTGTGACAATCCGCTCAACTAAAGCACGATTCGTTGCCAAAACCCCTTTGGTATAATACACATTATCCTCGATTCCGACCCGGACATGGCCGCCTAAAGCGATCGCCACCGCTGACAAATTGACATGCTGCGGCCCAATAACAGAGACACTCCAGACAGCATCAGCCGGCAAGCTGTCAATGAGAAAAAATAAATTTTTCGCAGTAGCCGGCAAAGATCCCTTTACCCCTAGGACCAGGTTGAATAGCAGCGGCCCTCGCAACAGCCCGGCCTTTTGCAAGCTGACGGCGTTGTTAATCATCGCCACATCAAACACTTCAATTTCCGGTTTAATTTTTTTAGCCAGCATAACCTTTGCCAAATATTCAATAAGCCTGGGCTCGTTAGCGTTAATACTGGCCGGAAAATTAGAAGACCCTGTCGCCAGGCTGGCTGATTCAGGGTTCAGCGTCAGCGGCTCGGCCCGGGCTTCACCAGTCTTGCCGCCCCGGGCGCCGGTGGAAAGCTGTTTGATAATCGGGCAGCCGGCCGCATGGAGGAGCTTCACCGTTTCGGCAAAACAGGCAACCTCACAAGTAGGCTGCTCTTGCTCATCCCGGGCGTGGATGTGGGCAACAGCAGCCCCCTCTGCATAGCAGGCGATAATATCCTTGGCTATTTCCGCCGCCGTTACCGGGACATAAGGTGTCATAGCTTTGGTTGGCACATTGCCGGTCGGGGCAATTGTAATAATTAATTTTTCCATATGCTCATCCCTTTTACTTAAACTGGCCTATATTTTTTTCAAATTCTCTAAACCCGGCCACCATGGCGGCAATCAGCTCATCGGCCTGCTCTTTGGTAATGATGAGCGGCGGCGCCAGCAGAAACTGGTCCCCGTTTTCCCCGTCCGCATTGCCTGTGCCCGGATAGACAATTACCCCCTGTCTGAGCAACGCGACTGCCAGCTTTTCAGCCATACCCATCGCCACCGGAAACGGCTCTTTCGTCTTTTTATCCCTGACAATTTCAACGCCAAGCAACAAGCCTTTGCCCCGTACGTCGCCAACAAAAGCGAACGGCAATAATTTCGCCTGCATTTGAGCCAGTAAATAGTCACCAATGGTCCGGGAGTTTTCTGCGATGTTGTCTGCAACCAAAGCTTTAACCACCGCGAGTGCGACTGCCGCCGATAAGGGATTGCCGCCATAGGTGTGGCCATGCACAAACACGCCTGACCCCTGTTTAAACGCATCGTAGATCTCCTGCCTGGCGATTACGGCGCCCAGGGGAGAATAACCGGCACTCATCCCCTTGGCGGCACAAATCATATCAGGCACCACACCCCAGTCGGCAATGCTGAACATGGAGCCGGTGCGGCCAAAACCAGCCATTACCTCGTCATCAATCAGCAAGATATCATAATGATCGCAAATCTGGCGGATAATTTTAAAATAATCTTTATGGGGGACAATCGCGCCGCAGGCTGCACCGCCCACCGGCTCGGCAATAAAGGCGGCAACAGATTCGGCCCCTTCCATTTTAACGGCCCGCTCCAAATCCAGAGCGCAATCCACCTGACAGGTTTCCTGGCATTTGCCGAAAGGACAGCGATAACAATAGGCTGGGGCAATATGGGGAAAATTGAGCAGCAAGGGTGTGTATTGTTTACGGCGTTTATCACCGGTCATTGACAGGGAGCCGATTGTATTGCCATGAAAGCTCTTCCAGCGGGAAATAATGCGGTATTTTGCGCTCTGTCCATCCCGTTCTACAAAGTAACCACGGGCCATTTTTAGGGCTGCCTCCGTCGCTTCCGAGCCGCCGGATACCAAATACAGCTTATTCAGAGAAGCCGGTGCCAACGCCGCTACCAGATCCGCTAATTCCTGAATAGGCTTTGATGTCCAACGGGACAAATGGCTGAAGGCCACTTTCCGGGCCTGCTCGGCCATCGCCGCCAGCACCCCCGGGTGGGCATGCCCAAGGTTGGCCACAGCCGCACCGGCACAGGCATCAATATACTTATTACCGGCAGTATCATACAAATAAATGCCTTCCCCGTAGTCGACCTCCAGGTACTCTTTATTTACCGCCCGATAAAACACATTACTCATTTACTCCTCATCCCTTTTCTTTTAGCTTTAATTACTTTATACTCTGCAAGCAAGAGTATGCAAAAACAGCAATCAGGTAACATTATTTCGGCCTTGTTTAAATACTTTAGTGCGCAGTATATAGACTAATTTCCGGCAATAGTATATCATGAAACTATTAATTAAAATAATGATTATTTTATATGCTATTAATCATTTATAGAGATAGTTAGAAAGGAGCAGCAGAATATGGAACTACGTCAATTACAAATTTTTTACGCTGCGGCCCAGACACTTAATTTTACCAAGGCCGGCCTAAAACTGGGTTATGCCCAGTCCAACATCACCGGGCAAATCCGTCAGCTTGAAGACGAGCTGCAGGTGAAGTTATTTGAACGGATGGGCCGTGGTATCCAGCTCACGCACGACGGCCAAAAATTTCTTGAGAATGTAAAACATATTCTTGATCTATGCACCAAAGCCAAGGGCGAGTTTTTGCCGCAGGTTGTCCGCGGCGTCCTGAATATTGGTGCCGCCGAAACGGTTTGCGTATACCGGCTTCCCCAAATTCTGACTGAGTACCGCAAACTTTATCCCCAGGTCGAGATCCGGGTACAGACAGAAAGCTGTGAGCATTTTTTCGAATTAATCAAGGCCAGCACCATCGATGTGGCCTTAGTGCTGACCGATTCAGTCAAAGCCCCGGAAATGACGGTACGAACATTACACGACGAACAATTGACAGCAGTGGCAAGTCCCTTTCACCCGCTGGCCCGGCAGAAAAAAATTACCCCGCAGGCTTTGGCCGGTCACTGCCTGATAACGACATTGCCCGGCTGCGGCTACCGGCCTTTAATTCTGGCCATGTTTAAAGAGCAGGCGGTCAAACCTGGTGCAGTTATGGAACTATCCAGCATCGGTGCGATCAGACAGTGTACTATTTGTGGGTTAGGGATTGCGTTTTTGCCGAAAATTGCGGTCACCGACGATATCGATCGCAATAACCTGCTTGAATTGGACTGGTGCGGACCGGCGTTTAAGGTACGGACACAATTAATCTACCATCGTGAGAAATGGCTGACACCGGCGATGCGGGCCTTTATAGAACTGGCCGGCGCCAATCCCTACTCACCTGACAGCAGAGATGCCGTGTAAAAGGTCATGCCCATAAATTCCATGGCCTCTTTTCAGCAGGTTAGGCTTGCATGGAGTTGAATTGTTTAGGGGCGTCGGGGTTGCCGAAAAACCGGTTCAGCAGCAAAGCGACAAAGGTATTGCCGAATACATTGACGACCGTCCGGCCCATATCCATAAGGCGGTCCACACCGGCAAGAATTGCAATCGCTTCTGCCGGCAGCCCAATCGTAGTCAGGATAACGGCCATGACGACAAGGGAAGCTGAGGGGACATTAGCCGTCCCCTTGTTGGCAATCAGAGTGGTAATGAGAATAGTCGCCAGGGCCGGCATTGTCAGCTCCAGGCCATAAGCATCAGCAATAAAGCAGATCGCCAGCGATTGATATAAAGCCGACCCGTCAAGATTAAACGTATAGCCCAGCGGCAGGCAAAAAGCCGGTATCTTAGTAGGGATACCCATCTTTTCCAGCTGTTTTAACAAGATGGGTAAGGCCGGCTCGGAAGAACAGGTGGCAAAACCCAACAATAAGGCATCGGCTATTGTTTTTACCATTTTAATCGGATTATAGCCCAGCAAGGCAACCAGTACCATAAATATTACGCCAAAGACGAACAGTCCCACATATAAAGTGAAGATTAACTTGGATAAAGCAATAAGCATCGTCTTGCCCTGCGAGGCAAAAACCCAGGCAATAATGCAGGCCACTGCCACTGGCGTCACCCGTAAAATACCATTGACAATTTTTATTGTCGCTTCAAATAATGTGTCCAGAATATCGACAATTGGCTTGGCTTTGTCCTTCATCGTCCCCAGAGCCACCCCCAAGGCAATGCAAAAGGTTAAAAAGGGCAAAATTTTGCCGGCGGCGGCAGTTGCCACAACATTATCAGGAATCATATCTAAGAAAAACGCCACCCAATTAATCGATGTTGCCAAATCTTTGGGGATTACACCGGTGGCCGCCATTTCTACCCCTATTCCCGGATGAAAAACCTGATTAAGAGCAATCCCCAGCAACGAGGCCAGGCCGGTAGCAATATAAAACCAGGAGAAAGTAACAAATGCCATCTTCCCCAACTGCCTCATATCGCTGGCCATATGATAAATACCCAAAGTGACCGCCGATAACACCAGGGGAATGATAATCATCTTAATGGATTTTATAAATGCTGTTCCCACCGGGGCCAGTGTTTTGCCAAAATCTGGCCAGAAATTTCCCACTATGGCGCCGATAATCAACCCCGCTATCATTTGCTGCCACAACGGAACCCTGGCCTCCAGTTTGTCAAAGAAACCCCTTTGCTTTTTACTTACAGGCTCCTGACATTGAATGCTGCTCATCTTCCAAACTCCTCTCATAATTTAAGATTTAATTACATAATCCGGCCTTTTGGACGCCCCCAAGCGCACATCACCCCCCGGCAGCCGCATCTGCCTCTAAACAAAAAAGACCCTTTCACAATGAAAGAGTCTGCTTTGACTACTTATAAATTGACGTTTGCTAATCCCGGGACAGCAAACGCAAGTATGAAAATTTCTCTGGGCACAGTATAACACGCCCTGATCATTATTAAAAATCACCATTAATGATCACAGCTATCATTAGTGGTGATCATCCCGCCGCCAGATGACGGCTAACCTATGACCGGGCAGCAAAAAAGAGCTGGCCCCAGAATACAGGCCAAGCTCTTTATCCGCTGTTCTCAGTCCAACCTATTCCAGTATGTGCTTCCGCTGGGTAAACCAGGAAAAAAAGCTCCCTGCCAAAATGACTGACAAGCTTGCTGCTATTCCTGTATATAGCGGATTGACCGACAGTGCCAGCAGAGAATAACCGGCAATAGAGAAGAGTGTGCTTACAAGCATGGAAGAAATCGCCCACTTACGCTTTAAAACTCCCGGCAAAAACACGGCCAGCGTGAGCGGCAAAAATACGCCCGCCCCCCGCAAAGCCATGGACAGGTAATTCCAGCTTAACACAAAGGACTGCAGATTAGCCAGTGCTGTCAGCATGGCCCCAGTCGCGATTACGACAATTGTGCCGCGGTTAATCCAGAGTAAGCTGCGGTTGCCGCTGACACCAAACACACCATGAAAGATGTCACGGGCTACCATCGTGGCAATCCCCAGCAACAGACCGGCAATTGAGCCCACTACCGAGATTAGCAGCCCGGCCAGACCAATACCGCCAAGCCAGGCCGGCATATGGTGCAGCAGATACATCGGCAAGGCGTCAATCGGCAGAATATCGGGATAGTTAACCCGCATAAACATACCGATGGCCACTGACGGCAAGCCTACCGGAATGGTTATCACTGCCGCTGTACAGGTGCCGATCAGGGCCGTCTGCGAGTCACGGGCGGCAAATATCGCCTGGATATAGGTCTGGGTGCAGATAATGCCGACAATCAGTGAAAACACATTGCCCAGCCCGCCCCAGATATCAGTCCCGAACAGACTGAACCATACCGGCGAGGGAAACACGGCAGTCAGGCTTGGCATCTGCTGCAAAAACTGCAAGGCATACCAGCCGGCGGAAAACAGGGTAACATAAATGATGCCCACCTTCATCAGCCCCGATAGGCCGGTTCCCTGCAGGCCCCCCCAGAAAACATAAGCCGCTACCAGCAGCACGGTAACCACGGCCGCCTGCCAGGACCCCAGCCCAAAAAGGGTTGTCAACAAATGAATGCCGGCCAGACTGCTGGCCACGATGCTGAAGAAAATGCCGACAGAGGAAATTATACTTGTCAAAGGCCCGATGGGCCGCCCATAGTTCAGGACAAGATACTGCGAGATCGTCTCCAGCCCGGTATTCCGCAAGGGGCTGGCATAAAAAAAACCCATCACTAAAAAACCGATACCGGACCCCAGGGTAAACCACCAGG
The DNA here is from genome assembly GCF_007641255.1 of Sporomusa termitida. NCBI lineage: Bacteria > Bacillati > Bacillota > Negativicutes > Selenomonadales > Sporomusaceae > Sporomusa > Sporomusa termitida. The sequence continues at coordinate 4,893,426 of NZ_CP036259.1, read as the reverse complement.
CTGACAAGCCGGCTGAATAGGCCAGCTGGGTCGTGCCGATGGTAGCGGCACCGCCAATAATTGTGCCGGCAATAGTTCCCGATACCAGGGCCGGTCCGGCGGAACGCCCGCCAAGACTAAATGCTTCTGCCGACTGTACACGGCGCGCCGAATAAAGACCAACCGCAAACACGGCTATAATGGTAACCAAAAAGCCCACCAGGTGTATCGTAGTAAAATTCATAGTAACCCTCCGCTGAAATACCATTGACGACAAGCATAGTTCTTGCGTATGATTGTAACAAGTCTACTACCATACGTAAAATACTAAATACAACCACTAACTATACCGTTCAGGTATGCCGGAGGACATTATGAATCTTCAAGACATGCAGTATTTCCTGGCTATTATCGAAGAGGGGAGTATCACCGCAGCCGCCAAGAGGCTGCATATCGCCCAGCCGCCGCTAAGCAGGCAAATGAAACAACTGGAAGCCCAGCTTGGCGTGCAGCTGTTTGAACGGGGCCGGCGCCGGATAAAAGTCACCGAAGCCGGCAATCTGCTGCGGCACCGGGCGGAGCAGATACTGGAATTAACTACTAATACCATCCGGGAATTAAAGGAGTTTGACACCGGCGTGCGCGGAACCCTGTCAATCGGCGCCGTTACCTCCTCCTGGGTCACACTTTTGCCTGATCTGATCCACACCTTCCGGGACCGCTACCCCCATGTGCGCTTTCGCCTGCGGGAGGGGGAAAGCCGGCGGATTACCGAGCTGCTGGACAAAGGCATCGTTGATCTGGGCATGGTACGGGTTCCGGTTGACACGGAAGTCTATGAATCGATTGAACTGCCCAAGGAGCCGCTTATTATTGCCTTCCGGTCCGGTTACAGCAGCCTTGGCGACGGCGATAAGCCGGAGGTTAATCTGGCCGAGCTGGCGGGTAAACCGTTAATGATTCACCGCAAATACAAACACATGCTAACCGAGCACTGCCACCAGGCTGGTTTTACACCTGAAATTCTTTGTGAAAGCGACGATGTTCTGCCCCTGTTAGCCTGGGCCACCGCCGCTATCGGTATAGCCGTCGTCCCGCGCTCGGCCGTAAGTCTCGTGCCCAGCGCCGACCTGCTGACCAAAGTAATCGTCAACCCGGCCCTGGAAACAGCGGCGGCCCTCATCTGGGTTCGCAACCGCTTTCTCTCCGCAACGGCCCGGCATTTTTTATCCTTATTTACTTCCCTGCAGGGATAAAAATAGTTATAACACCAAAAAGCGCAGGGGATCCACAGCCGTCCCCTTTACTCTGACTTCATAATGAACATGGGGCCCTGTACTTTTCCCGGTACTGCCAAGATAAGCAATAATCTGGCCCTTGCTGACCCTTTGCCCAACAGTTACCACCAGGCGTGAATTATGACCGTAAATGGTCGAAATACCCTCGCCATGATCGATCTGAACAACATTGCCATAGCCGTCAGACCACTCGCTGCGGGCAACCACGCCGTCTGCGGTAGCAACCACCGGTGTACCGGCATTGTTGGCAATATCAATGCCCGGATGCACTTCACTGCCAATGCCCCCCGGCGAACTGCGGCCGCCAAAGCCGGAGGTAACGGCGCCGCTTGTTGGCCAAATCGTAGGCTTATTCGCTAAGCGGTCATTACTCCTCGCCATGCTTTCAACAGCCTCGACCTGCCTGCCGCCACTATACCGGTCAGATTCCACCCCTACTGCCGGCCCACTGACAGCACTTAATGGCTGCTGATCATTGGCCGCGCGGCCTGCCAGAACTATACTAAATACCACTGCCAGCGGGAGCACCCATCTGACAGCAATATGTTTTATCCACCGTTTGCCGGCCTTCCGCTTACTAGCACTTATCATTTGTCGAATGCGCATATGTTCTTTCCCCCTTACAGGCCCAGCCTCTCTATATTATAGCGGAAAGTCCACCCTGGCGGCAACACTTGACGCCAGCGGGGAAAAGTGAGAACATAGTATCGGTGCTAGTCAATCAGTACTGGAGATGATCTGTGTGAAAAAATTTTCCCGCAAGTATCGCCTGCTCACGGTATTCAGTGCCCTGTTGCTTCCCCTGGCGCTCCTGGCAGCAAGCAGCTGCAATCTGCTGCCGGCCTCATTTTTGCAGCAGTACCTGCCTCCCCGCCCGCCTGCCAGCCTAACAGCGGTACCTGTTAGTACGATAAATAAGTCAATCCAGCTCGTCCGGCCCGGCACGGTCGAAACCACGGCCCTTGTCCCGGTCATTGCCGAACTCGCCGGTTACCTCAGTGAGCTATATGTAACAGAAGGCCAGGCCGTTAAAGCCGGCCAGCCGCTGCTTAAGCTCCGGCCAGCGGCCGAACCGGCAGCAGCGCCAGCCGGGCAGGACGCCCAGAGTAATTATGAACAGGCCTTGAGAGAATTTAACCGTGATCAGAAACTATACGAAATCGGGGCAATCCCCAAGCGGCAGCTGGAGCTTGCCACTGCCAAACTCCAACAGGCGAAAGCCGGTGTAACCGCGTCGCCGAATACACTGCCGGCTGCCGGCACCACCTTCAACGCCCCGGTCAGCGGCATCGTATCCGGTCTGCCTGTTCCCGGAAAAACGGTGCAGGCCGGGCAACAGCTGCTCGTTTTAGGGAGTGGCCAGGAAGTGGAGGTTGTGGTTCAGCTTAACCAGAATGACTTGTATCTGGTCCATTTAGGCACACCGGTTACGGTAGAGGCCGGGCAACAGCCAATACCAGGGCAGGTTGCCCGCATCTATCCCCAAGTCACAGACAACCAAATCCCGGCCTTCCTGGCCCACCTTGCTCTCACCCCGCCCCCGGCCGGCTTACTCCAGCCCGGCATGTCGGTTACGGTTCGCATCGACACAGGCGCCGCTGCCACCGTACCTGCCGTTCCCTCCTCCGCCATAGTCCGGGACGATCAGGGGCAAAGCTTTATTTACCTCGCGGCCAACGGCAAAGCGGTGCGCCAGCAAATAACAACGGGGGAAACAAGCGGCGAGTTAACAGAAATAACCTCCGCCCTCCCGCCGGAAAGTATGGTTATAGCTGCCCCTGCGGACGAAATAAGCGATGGTGCTGCCATCACCGTAATTCAATAATCATAGCTCAGGCGCAAGACCGCTCTGGAGCTGAAGTTTACTGCCGTCGGCTTGTACCGTAAAAAAGTGAGATTACCCACGTTATGTGGATAATCTCACTTTATTATTGCTTACAAACTTAACTTGACTTTAATCCGCTCAATCGCTTCCTTAGTACTCTCCTGGCTGCCGAAAGCGGTAAGCCGGAAATAACCCTCGCCGGCCGGACCGAAGCCGGCGCCCGGGGTACCGACGATGTGGGCATCTGTCAGGAGCTTGTCGAAGAAGGACCAGGAGTCATAGCCTTGGGGTGTTTTAAGCCAGATATACGGAGCATTGACCCCGCCGAAAACATCCAGGCCAATGCTCTTTAAGCCGTCGCGGATGGTTTTGGCATTAGCCATGTAATAGCTGATCAGCTCTTTGATCTGCTGTTGGCCTTCCGGAGTATATACGGCTTCGGCCCCTTTTTGAATTATGTAGGGGACACCGTTAAATTTGGTGGTCTGACGGCGGTTCCACAGGCTGTTTAAGGGGTATTGACTGCCATCGGCAGTAAAGGCCATAACGCTTTTCGGCACTACCGTAAAGGCGCAGCGGGTGCCGGTAAAGCCGGCATTTTTGGAGAAGGTTCTAAACTCAATGGCCACGTCCTTGGCACCCTCGATCTCATAAATACTATGAGGCACTCCCGGTTCCTGAATATAGGCTTCATAAGCGGCGTCATAAAGAATGATGGACCCATTGGCCTTGGCATAATCGACCCATTTCTTCAATTCGGCCTTGGACAAGGTGGTGCCGGTCGGATTATTAGGATAGCAGAGGTAAATAATATCCACTTTTTCCTCAGGCAGGGCGGGGATAAAATTGTTGCCGGCATTGCAGGTCAGATAGGTTACACCGGCAAATTTGCCGCTGCTGAGCTGACCGGAGCGGCCAGCCATAACATTGGTGTCCAGATACACTGGATATACCGGGTCAGTAATGGCCACTTTGTTATTAACACCGAAAATCTCCTGGATATTGCCGACATCGCTCTTAGAGCCGTCGCTTACGAAAACTTCGTCAACAGCAAGGGTTACGCCCAGTGTCTCGTAGTCGGTTTTAATAATTTTTTCTATCAAAAAGGCATAGCCTTGCTCCGGGCCATAGCCGCGGAAGGTTCTGGCATCAGCCATTTCGTCAACCGCAGCATGCAGTCCTTTAATTACCGCCTCAGGCAAGGGTTTGGTCACATCACCAATCCCAAGTCTGATAATATTTGCCTTGGGATTATCGTCTTTGAATGTTGCGACCCGCTTTGCTATTTCAGCAAACAAATAGCTTCCAGGCAATTTTAGATAATTTTCATTAATTACGGCCATGCTTTGAAACTCCTCTCTTGTTTAAATCATCTGGCAGATTTTAAATTATTCCCCAAAATACCAGCGTCAATGCAGCTAGTACCTTGCGTCACCTAACTATTTGGATTAGATAGCAGTCTTTTTCCGTCCTGCGTCGTTGTCGTCGCCTTACATATGTCCGATATGCGCGGCTCCTCCGCCTAGCAGGGCGAAAAAATCCTTGCTAGCTAATCTCAAATTTTAAGTGACGCAAGATACTAGTAACTGATATTTGGTATTATATTCTGCTATATATATTTTTTTCCTTCATGGTCAGGCAAAAAAAAAGCTGCTGCCACCGTATTTTGCAACCTGGTGGCAGCAACGAACAATTTACCGGTTAACCGCCAGCCCGGCTGTAAGGGCCAGCATCAGGAACATAACAGCAAAATCAGCAGGCCCCAGCGTTACATCGGCCGTAAACTGCCGGCGGCCCCGGCTGCCAAAGCCCCGCAGCTCCAGACTCATCGCCATGGTTTCGGAACGCGACACGGCCCGCAGGACAAGAGGTTCAACGATCGCAACATAGTCCCGCAGCCGCTTCAGGGGATTGCCGCGAAAAACATAGCCCCGGCAAGCCTGGGCCTCACGGACAGCCTGACTTTCCGCCAGAAAATCAGGTACAAAACGCAGCGCCGAGGTAAACATAAACGCATATTCATAAGGAATCCGGCACTGGCTGACTAAAGCAGCGGTCAAATCCTGCAGGCGGGTAGTTGCCAATAAAAATATAAAAATCAGCGACATCGCCAACATTTTAAGCCCTGTCATCAGGGCAAACTCGACGGTACTGCCAAATACATACTGAAGCCCGGCCAGCATGATAGCAAAAACAGCTAAGCCGAGGGCACCTGTAAAGTGTTTGCCTGACAGGCGATAAAGCACAAACAGCAGGAGCTGCCCGCCGACCAGGGCAGCCTGGCCGGCCAGTGTCGGCACCAGCAGTGCCCATACCGACACGGCCGCTGTTAAAATAAGTTTGGTAAGCGGTGCAAGTTTAGGCATATTGCTCCCCCCTGCGTTTTATCGCCGCCGCAAGCTGTTCCACCAATTCATCGGCACTCCGGGCATTCATCCCGGTAAGCTGACGGCTTAAAGCCAGGGCTGACGGCGGCATCAGCCCCCAGGCGCCAATATCCTGACTGCCGTCAAACAGTTCTGCCGGCGGGCCGTCAAATACCTTGCGGCCTTGCTCCAGTACAACCGCCCGGACGGCATACCGGCTAATCAGTTCCATATCATGGGTAACCAGGATAATGGTAATCCCCTGCTGATTAAGTTCGGTTAAAAGTTCCATCAGGCTTTGTGCTTCCCAGGGGTCCTGGCCGCTTGTCGGCTCATCCAGAATGAGCATTTGCGGGCGCATGGCAATGGCGGAGGCGATTGCCACTTTCTGCTTTTGGCCCCGGCTGAGCGTGCGGGGAAAACTGCCGGCTAGTTCAGTCAGGCCGGTCACGGCGAGTGCCCACGCGGCCGACTCGGTGACGGCAGCCGGGGCAAACCCCAGCTGCTCAGGCCCATAAGCCACTTCTTTCACCACACTGTCCCGGAAAATCTGTCTATCCGGATTTTGGAATACATAACCAATGCTGCGGGCCATGTCGGCCGTGGTCATGGCGGCCGTGTTGTGTCCCCGCAGGTGTATACTGCCGCTGCCTGGCTTTAAGAGGGCCATGGCCAGCCGGGTCAGCGTTGTTTTGCCACTGCCGTTGCGCCCGGCCAGAGCCACAAATTCACCGGCTGTCACAGTAAAATCAACCTTAGCCAGTGCCTTTTTGCCACTGCTATAAGTAAATTCAATATCTTTCATGTTCAGAAGTAATTCAGGCACTTCTGGCCACCCCTTTTATACAAGTAAGCCGGTTGAGTTCCTCGGCTGCCTGGCGCTCTGTCTTCCAGGCCCCGAGGCTAAGCCCGGTTTCCTGCTCAAGCGTCAGCTTTATGGCCCATAAAGACGGTACGCCGAGCTTGAGCTCAGGCTGCTGCCACATATACGCCAGCGTCTGGCTTACATCGCCGGTGAACTCGAGGCTGCCGCCCTGCAGCACGGCAACCTGGCTGGCATAGGGCAAAATCCGGGCCAGCTGGTGTTCAACCACAATTACCGTTGTTCCCTGGCAATTCAGGTCATACAACAGTTCATAAATCCCGGCCGCGCCTTCCGGATCAAGGGCCGATGCCGGCTCATCAAGCACCAGGATAGCCGGTGACATCACCAAGACCGAAGCAATAGCCAGCCGCTGCTTCTGCCCGCCGGACAACCCGGCTACCTGACATTCTTCCAGCCCGGCCAGCCCTACCTTGGCCAGTGTTACGCTTACCTGCTGCTTGATTTCATTGCGGCTAAGACCGGAGGTCTCCAGACCAAAAGCCACTTCTTCCGCCACGGTCATCGCGACCAGCTGGCTTTCATAGTCTGCCAGCACTGTACCAACCTGTTCAGACAGTTCCCCCATACTTCTTTGCGACGAATTGACGCCGCCAACTAATACCTTCCCGCCCTGCCGCCCGCCAAAATAATGCGGTACAACCCCGGCAACAGCCAGAGCCAGCGTCGTCTTACCAGCGCCGCTGGGGCCGGTAATTACAGTAAATGCACCCTTGGCAACCGTTAGGGATACCTGTTCAAGCACCACCTCACCGGTAGGATAAGCATAAGAAAAATTTTCAAATTCCACAGCTGCCATTGACTACGCCTCCTTGCCGCCAAACATCCTTTTTGCCGGAAAATATAAGAGCTGGGTAATTACCATATTAATTGCGGCCACTGTCAAAACAACAGGCATCATGCCATAGAGATACACCGCCATTGGCAAGGACAGCACAACTTTGAGAATGGTAATAAAGGTAAAGCCGCTGGCCACAGTACTGATCCCGGCGGTAATGGCCGGCCGCAGGTTGATTTTGCCGATCGTCAGACTGAGTGAGGTATGAACAAGCAGCGCACAGACAACGGCACCGACCGGCTCACTGACGAAATTAGCGTAAGGCAACGCCGCCTTGGAGATGGGAATAGAGATAGCGCCTGTTACCAAACCAATGCCGGCCGCCTGTTTAACGCCGACCCGGGTAAGATTAATGGCAATGCAATACATGGCAATCAGCCAGTTGGGGGTAATACCGGCAATCGAAGGGGTAACGATTTTTAATATAACGCCAATAGCCAGCAGCAGGGCAGTCACTGCCACCCAGCGGAAGCGGCCCTCCTGCCCGGTTTGGACGATAATTAATTCTTGTTGCTGTTTGCTTTCCACATTAATCTCCTCCTTATTTATCTTAGTAAGGTTAGCTGTCCTTGTAACATCTCAGAACTAAAACAAAAACCCCGTCCCTTAAGTCATACAGGTACTGTATGACTTAAGGGACGGGGATAACCCGCGGTGCCACCCTGATTGGCTGGATATATACTCCGGCCCGGCTTAACTGGGTACAGGGCAAACCAGCCCGATACCTGCTCCCTGATAACGGCGGCAGTAACCCGTCAGTGCCTACCCCGCTGATCGCGGCTCAGACTGCATCTCCCAGGCCCATTCGACAGGCTGAGCAGCGCCAAACTCCCACTACCGTTGGCTCGCTGCGGCTCTCTGGCCGTGTGTACTTTCCCTGGTCATTGACAATAACAATATGTATTTGTGCAAAGTATAGCAAAAGACAGGTCTCTCTGTCAATTAATTTTTTAATTTTGCCGTTTACAATTTTTACAAGCTCCTGATAGTGATATCCTCAACATCCTCGTTATTCTCACCAAAAATTACCCGGCCGCTGATTTTTTTACCCTTAAGCACGGCCGGCAGCCAATAGATATCATCTGCCCACATCTGTTTGTAAGGTATATCGGCAATCGCAAACCATTCAGGCTTCATTTCCGGCGATTCCTGCGGTTCTCCCTGCCAGGTAGGCACGACATACAGCTGCACATCATGGTCAAGCTCCGGGCTGGCCGGGAAAACAAACTGTAATTCGCCCACATATTCAAGATCAGCCTCACAGGCGGCTAAGCCGCATTCTTCTTTCAACTCGCGCACAGCCGCTGCCGCCGCTGTCTCACCCTCCTCAAATTTGCCGCCAAACCCGTTGTACTTGCCACAACCGAATCCGGTCTTTTTCAGGCCGAGCAGGATACGCTCCGCCGGCCGGCCCTGAACAGGCAGGCATAAAGTCGTTGATCGCATAGTAGCCCTCCTTTATGTCAATCGGAAAACCTTTAGTTTATTGGTAACTGTAGAAATCGCCAGCGGCAGCAATGGCCCTAATTCCCCATCCAGATCGCTTTCCACCGGTTCATCACACTCTATATAGATATTGGCGGCCTGCAGATGCCGGATGTGGCTGCTGGCAATGTGCCGGCCGGAGAAGATACTGAAAAACAGCCCCATAAGTTCAGGAATGCTGCATTTATTGACAATCAGCAGATCCAGCTTGCCATCGTCGATCTTGGCCTGGGGGGCGAGAGTGGGAAAGCTGCCCACCAGCCCGCTGTTCATGACCAGAAATAGCAGAATATCATCATTGATCGTCCGGCCGTCTGCCGTTATCCTGACCCGCAGGGAGCGAAAGCTGGGCAACTCCCCCAGGCCTTTAAAGTAGTAGGCCATCCGGCCCAGGGTATTCTTTAAGGCTGTATCCACACTATGGGCTACCGAGGTCAGCAGGCCGGCACTGGCCACATTGAGGAAATACTCGCCATTAACCATGCCCACATCAACCGTACGCCACTGCCCGCCGGTCACGGCCCGCAGGCAGCCGGCCAAATCTTTTCCCAGGCTTAAGTGACTGGCAAAATCATTGCAGGTACCGCTGGGGATAATCCCTAAAGGTACATCGACAGATTCGGCCAGCATGGCGTTGATAACCTCATGGACAGTACCGTCACCACCGGCCACAAGCAGGCCAGCGGTGGCAAAGCCCTTGCTCTGACTGACAAAGGCCCGGACATCCCCTTTAAGCCTGGTGCGAAAGGGGATTACTATACCGTCTGCCGCTTGCAGGTATTCGATTACCTCATCCAGCCGGGTCTTGAATTTAGCATCGCCGGCTACCGGATTATAGATAAGCACATACTTCTTCATATATTACCCTCCTGCGGGCAGTTTAACACGTAAGCCACTGACCATCATCAGGAACCAGCACCCTGCTCTCTAAACCATGCTGAACCAAAAAGCCATTGAGCTCAGCCCTGGTCAACAGACAATGATTAATGGCCTCCAGATGCACAACAATAACCATCGCCGCCGGGGCCTGCCGGCATACCTGATAGATATCCTGCGGCCCCATGGTTATTGGCTCGCCCTCATTAAACCTGGCCGCGCCGCCATTCAGTACAATCACCTGCGGCTTATGCACCGCCAGCGCTGCTGCCACCTCCGGGCACCAGATGGTGTCACCGGCAATATAAAGGGTGGGCTCACCAACAGCTTTCAGAATATAACCAGACACCGGCGCCATTTTGCGGCCAATTTCCCCGGTGCCATGCTGCCCCCCGGTACGCGTGATGGTTATTCCCTGCCAGGTAACAGCCGGATCAACCGCCTGTAGGTTATGAAACCCCTGTTGCTGTAGTTTAGCCAGATCTTCCGGCTGGCAAAACACCGCCATGTGTTTGGGCAAGAACTCACCGGCTGCAGAATCAAAGTGATCACAATGGCTATGAGTAATGAGGCAACTGTCCGTCCTTATTGCCTCGCCCACAGTAACCGGCAGCTCTACCAATGGATTCCGCCGCTGGTTAGGCGAATTATCAATTGGCGCCATACTGCCGGCAGCACCTAAAACAGGATCAACCAACAAGCTCAGCCCCTTCATATGCAGCTGAAAAGTAGCATGTCTGAGATGCCTTATTTTCAAATTCCATCCCCTCCGTCAACGGATTCATATTGCTACCCAGATTATACCACACGATTACCGTTAAGTCAGCAAACCACAAGTGTCTCCCGGCCGTCCCTGTCAGACAGTACAGCCGGGAGACACTTTGTTGGGCCAGCTATTGATAGAGATAATATTGCCTGGATAACGCTTGGAACTGGTCGGCAGTGTCGTCCCACTGGCGCAGGATTTCCGCCAAAGGCGCACCCCAGCGGACATTACTGTCACCGGTATAGATGTCGATGGTGGCTGTGGCGGCAGTAGCCGACTGATTAAAAGCAAACTTGCCGTCACTCAGCTCCTTAATTACATACAAGAGGGTAAGACCGGTACGTACCGGCCGGTAGGCCGCCATATCGGTAACATGCAGCTGCACGCCGCCACACAGCCGGCCCTGATATTTGACCTCCGGCTGGCGGGGCGTAAAGTACACCGGCCGGAACATAACCCCCGGCAGGCCGGCGGCATTCATATGCCCAGCCAGCTCAGCGGCATTAAGCCAGGGAGCGCCGACAAGCTCAAAGGGCCGGGTAGTGCCAATGCCTTCGGAAACATTAGTACCGCCAAAAATCCCGGTGCCGCTATAGGCTAACGCCGTATCAGGCGTCGGGATATTCGGCGAGGTCATAACCCAGGGTAAGCGGGTATCGGCAAAATACATACTGCGCTGCCAGCCGGTCATGGGAATAACCACAAGCTCGCAGTCAATATGATATTCCCGGTTCATTAACCGGGCCAATTCACCGATTGTCAGGCCATGCCGGGCCGGAATCGGATACATACCGATGAACGACTCATAACCGTCCTGGATAATATTTCCTTCTACCACTGTCCCGCCCACCGGATTCGGCCGGTCAAACACAACAAAGGTTTTGCCGTTTTCTTTAGCACTTTGCATGGCATACGCCATTGTATACATATAAGTATAGAAACGAGCCCCGATATCCTGCATATCAAAAGCCAGAATATCGACATCAGCCAGCATGGCGGCAGTTGGTTTCTTCGTTGGCCCATACAGGCTGTACACCGGTGTGCCGGTGCTTTCATCAACATAGCTGCCGACCGGTGCCCCTGCCGGCACATGACCCCGGATGCCGTGTTCGGGTGAAAAAAGCGCGACAAGCCGGGTCTTAGCGTTAAGCACATCAATGGTGCTTTGAAAATCACTGGTCATCCCGGTTTGATTGGTAATAAGCCCGACCCTTTTTCCCTGGAACACAGTCAGATACCGGTCAAGGTTATCAATGCCCAGCCGGACTTTGGCAGGCTCAGGCAGCACCTCATCAGCCTGTTGGCCGGTAAGCGGTGCCGCACTGCCAGCAGTGGCGGCCGTCAGGACCAGGGTAAAACTAAGAGCAAGAATACTGAGTAATTGTTTAAAATACATAGCGAGCCTCCACCTAATAATAATATCGCCGTCAGCGCAGCATCAGCTGCCGGTTTTGCTCATTGCCTGTCATCTCAAATTCATATACCACCGGGCCGGGAAACAAACTGCTGGTAAGCTCAAGTGTAAAGGTACCGGTCAGCGGCTGGCCGGGGTTATAGCGCAGGTAACGCCCGTCCTGATAGGTCTGCCAGATCTGGCCGCCTTGTTTAACTGTATAGGCTAAATCGGCAAGCTCGCCATTTTTCAGCTTGACACTGACAAAATCCGCCCCATTGCTCATTTGCCCGAGACTGGCTGACGCGGCTTCCAGGTTAGGCAGCGTGGCGAAGGTCCATTCCCTCGCCAGGGTGGCGGTACTGCCGTCAGCCATTAGGCGTAAGGACTCAATCCGCGCTGTATAGGCCATACCCGGAACCAACACTGTCCGGGGAATAAGAAACACATGCTGTTTCCAGGCACTCTCCTTGCTGGCATCAACCAGAAAAAAAGGGACTGGCTGACCGCCGGCGGTTGCCAGGCTGGCTGATAAAACCTGCAGTTCCCGGGTGGCACTGTCATGCACACTTAAACTAATCGGATAACCGACATAGGTCTCCTCCTGGCCATAGGCGGCCAGGGGGTTAGGGGTTTCGACGGCTTTCCAGCCAATCTTGGCATCGGTCTGGCCCGGATAGGGATATACCACGATTCTGCCATCTGTCAGCCCCTGGGGCGCACCATAGTTAATCACAGTGCAATCCGGCCGCAGGGTAAAGCCCATACCAACCTCCGTGAAATTGGGGTTTATATGCGCCAGTCGGTGATAAGGGGCATCCATCAAACTATCAACCCCCCCGCCGCCATCGACAGCTGCGGTAGACAAGCCCTCCCCCACCGGCTGATAATACCCGGCCAATTCGGCCCGCTCTTTTACGGTTGCCCCGGTAAAACCGGGCTGAGACTTATCCTCATAATGGCCAAGCAGCCTGTTGCGGGCCAGATAATCGGCATGGGCCTGAGCACTGCGGGTAAGCAGGGACTGTTCTGTTACCGGCGGCAAAGCCAGGGCGGTGCGGTATTGATTGAGGACGTTAAGACCCGCCGCCAGTAACGAGGACTGTTCAGTCCCGGCGCCTGGCGACTGATATTCGGACCGTTTATCCTCAATTGTAAAGCTGCTGCTAATTTCAACCGGCTGGTAGCCGGTAAGTACGAAGGTCAGGCTCAGGTTATGCCGGCCGGGTTGAAGTTCCTGGGGAGGACGGCCGGTAATCAAACCCAGTTCGGGCTGATAAGCCGCCGCTATAGCCTGGCCGTCAAGATACAGCTGATAAGACGCCAGCGTTTCTCCCGGCAAAGTAAGCTGCACCTGCAGCTCCGGCTGCTTACTCTGGATAACCCCCCCGTCTGCCGGCACCATCCGGTAGGTAAATGTAGCGGCATTGGCGGTACCGGTATAATTCCTGATAAATAAACCTGCGCCGATTGCAATACTTACCAGTAAAACCAAACAAAGAATAAGTAACCGCCCGGTCTTAAGCGTCATTATTATGCCTCCTCGACCCATACGCGGCTGCCCCGCCCGGCCGGTTCGGCCGGTTCCACAACCAACCGTCGCGGCAGGCGCTGTTTTAACTCAGACACATGACTGATAATCCCGATGGTCAGCCGCTCGATATGGAGCTTCTCTAAGGTGGTCATCGCCACATCCAGGGCCTGCTGGTCAAGGGAACCAAAACCTTCATCCAGAAAAAAGAATTCGAGCGGATACTTGCCTTTAAGCTGAATTTGCGCCGATAACGCCAGGGATAACGCCAATGCGGCCTGGAAGGTTTCTCCTCCTGACAAAGTACTGACCGGCCGCCTGACACCGCCATTGGCATCATCACGAATCAGAAACCCGCCGTCAGAATTAAGCTCCAGGGCATAGCGGTGCCGGGTTATCTGCTTTAAGCGCTCCGAGGCCTGCCGGGCCACTAATTCCATCTGTTCCTGGGCCAGAAATTCGACAAAGATATTGCCGCGTAACAATGTTCGCAGCGCCATTAGGCATTCCCGCTGTTCTTTAAGCGTCAGCCGCACCGCCTCCAGCTCCGACCAGCGGTGGTGCTTAACCGACAGATCCCGGTATTCTTTATCAGCCTCTACCCGTTCCCGGGTAGCCGTATTCTTTTCCAGTTCCGCCTGGGCCAGGCATTGTTGAATTTGTTCCCAGTCGGCACCGGTTACCATCCGGCCTTGCAGAGCCTCCAACAGCTGGTCACACTGAGCGTTCAGCCGCTGCTCTGCGTCCGCATAAACCCTGAGCCGGCGGCGCCCTTCTTCCCGCCGGGCCGCCGGCAGGTGCACGTCAGTCATAGCGTTAACGTCGGCAAACCCTTCTTCCCGCAGTCTAGCCTCAAGTTTTACCTGGCTGAGTTCCCGGCGTCTCACCGCCTCCAGCCAGCTGGTTTCCACCCGGGCCTGCTCCTGTTCTGCGGCTATTAAGGCCTCTGCCGCCTGTTCAGCACGGTTTTTCGCCAGTTCTTCCTCCCGGCGCACAGTCTCAAGGGCCTGGGCAGTGCGGGCCAGGAGTTGGCTCGCAGGTAGCCCCCGAGTAATGGCCATAAGCTCCTGTTGTTTGGCTGTTACCTGTTCCTGCGCGGCGCTAACCCTGGCAGTAATTGCTGCCAAACCGGCCGCCGCCGCCTGGACGCGCTGGTGCAGTATAGAAATTTCACGCTGGCAGCCCTCATATTCCTGCCGGTGGTTAGCCAACTGTTTTACCAGGGTTTCCGCCAGCATATCCTGATTACTAATATATGCGGCAAGTTCCTCCACATGCCTAAGGAGGCCATCAACCGTCAGCTGGCCGGCAAGATTGGGGTCTGCGGCCTGTAAAGCCGTCTGTAACTGCCTGTGCCCAGCATTGACCTCAGCCCGGGCTTCGCCATATTCAGTCCGGATCTTGTCAAGTTCGGCGCTTGCCGACGCTGCCTGCTGACTAAGTGCGGCCGCAGCCGCACTGGCATCGGCCAGGCTTTGGCGCTCGGCTGCTACCATTTTACCAGTTTCGGCCAGGGTTTGGGTCAATAGGGCCATACGCTGTTTGGCGGCGGCAATCTCCTGCTCAAAATGCTTATAACCATCAATATCACCATGATTTGATTGCTGCACTGCCGGACAGGGATGCTTGTCCGAGCCGCAGACCGGACAAGGCTGGCCAACCGTCAGTTCACCGGCCAGCCGAATGGCGGCGGCGTGCTTTTCACCTGACAGCAGCTGGTCAAGCTGATCAGCTGCGGCCTGGAGCTGGGACTCCACCGTTTTCGCCTCAGCTGCCGTCAGGGTATTTAACCGTAGTTCAATCTGCCGCCGTAACCCTTCCGCCTGTCTGGCGGCAGTTGCCGTCTGTTCACACTGCTGTTTGCGCAAAACCTCGGCCTGCTTGATTTTCTCAGCGGCGGTAAGATTTTGCCTGAGAAGCTGCGCACCGGTAACGCATTCCTGCACTTTAGCCCGCTGAACCGCACTAATACCGGCGGCCGTTAGCTGCTGCTCAAGCTTTTTTAACCTTTCCTCCAACTGTTGGCTGCGGCTTGTCTGCTGGGCTAATGACTCGCCTGCCCCTGCAGCCACAAGCTGCTGTTGCTGTTGCTGTGCTGCCAATCCGGCCGCCGCTGCCTGCAGCCGGATTACCTGTTCTTCAAGCTGCCGGGCTGCCGCTAACTTTGTCCGTTGTTCAATGAGTTCAGGCTCGCGTCTGCTCCGGACCTCGCTGGCGCTGTTATAGGCAATATTTAGCTCTTTGCTTACTGCAGCCAGCCGGGCTGCCTGCTCAACTGTCTGCCGCTTAAGCGCAGCCGCTGCCTGCTCGTTGGTCTGGCTTGTTAAAAACTCTGCCAAAACACCGGCCGCCCGTTCCGCTTTTTCTGCCTGTTCAAGGGCCGCCGCCAGGTGCTGCATTGCCGGTTCCTGTTGACGATGGGCAGTAAGCTCCGCCTGCTTCCGGGTTATTTCTTCCTGCAGGTTATGTACCGTCTTGGCTTCAGTATACCTTGCTTCCGCCAGACGGTATGCCTGCAGGGCCTGTTCTTCCGTCCGGGCGGCAATCAGCAGCCCGGCCTGGGCCTTGGCAATCGCCGCCGGGGAAGCATCGCCCAACCCTTTTTGCTCGCTTTCTACCTCAATATAGCCTGTTTCTGCAGTTCGTACCCTGTCATTTACTTTATTAATCAGAACATTGCCGTACTGCTCCAGCGAAAACAAGCGCTGCAGCATCTCCCGCCGCTCTTTGCCGCCCAGATTTAAAAACTCGGCAAACTTCCCCTGCGGCAGCACAACCGCCCTGGTGAAGTCTTCTTCCTTCAGCCCCAACAGTCCGGTTATCTGCTCGGTAACCTCGCGGTCTTTATCGGCCAGCAGCTCTTCCTGACTGTCATTTATCAGAATCAGCCGGCTGTGGGTATTAGTTACAGCCAGTTGGTCTTTGCGGGCATAACGGCGCTCCACCCGGTACAGACGGCGCGCGTTGCCCTGACCCAGCGAAAACGAAAATATAACCGTCACATGCTTCTCAGCATGATTTAAGATGCCCTGGGTACGGCGGCCGGCTCTGACTACCGTCCCGTACAGGGCCAGGGTCATCGCATCTAAGATAGAAGATTTACCGCTGCCGGTCGGCCCGAAAATACCAAAAACCCCAAGCTCGGACAGCCGTTCAAAAGGAATCTCCTGCTCTTCCCGGAAACTGTGCAACCCGGCTATCTTCAGCATAACAGGCTTCATAACACCGCCTCCCCCCCGCAGTCGCTCTGTTCTTCCTCCGCCAGGATACTCTGACTTAATTCAAGAAACAGTTCGACAAGCCGGGCCTCAGGCTTAAGGCCGCCGTTTTGCTGTTCATAAAACCGGATAAACAGTTCGTTGAGCGGCATACTGTTCAGGCGGGCCGGAACCTTGGACTGATTGTCTTCTACTGCCTGAAACACCGGTCTGATGGTAACAAAACCCTGATGCATGGCCCGTAATTGTTGGATTTCATCCAGAGCCAGCGCCTGCGTAATCTCCAGTTCGACCTCAATCCAGGCCTCCTTATCGCGCCCGGCGTCAACCCAGGCCCGCACCTGGGCCAAGCCACCGGTCGCCCGCCATCTCACCAGCGGCCGGCCGGCACTTAACGGCAGCTCCCGTATCTGGGCAGCCAGACCGGGCCGGACATCAACGATGGTTACCGACTTGGCGTAGCCGGTCTCGGAAAAGCTGTAGGCCAGCGGCGAGCCGGCATAGCGGCAGGGGGCCGGCGTCCCGCCCACATACTGCGGCCGATGCAAATGCCCCAGGGCAATATATTGGGCAGCCGCCGGAAACACCAGCGGATCTACCGCATAGGCCCCGCCCACCTGAATCTGATGCTCAGATTCTGATTCAATGCCGCCGCGAACATACAGATGGCTTATGGCCAGATTAACAGAAGCAGGCCGGTACCTGGCATTAATTGCACTAAACAGCCCGGCGAGCCTGTTGTTATAGCCCTGACGCAAATCACTCTCTTCCAGGGAAGCGGCCAGCAGCTCTTTAAGCCGTCCTTCTGAGGGATAAGGCAGAGCCGCAATGACTGCGGTATGGTCAATTCCCGGCACAGCCAATTCCAGCCAGGCCTGACCGCCATTGACCCGGTACACCTTCCCCGGCCCCGGACTGGTTGGGCCAAGCTCTTCTTTAGGTAAGCCGGCCAGAGTAATGCCTAAACGGCCGGCCAGGGGTGAGGCAGCACACAGCCTGTCCGGATTATCATGGTTGCCGGCCACAATGACCACACCCCGCCGGCCATGGTCAGCCAGCTTGTCAACCGCATAATAAAACAATTCCTCGGCTGCCGCACTGGGGTTAGGGCTTTGAAAGACATCTCCGGCCACCAGTACCAGGTCAATGCGTTCATCTGCGCAAATGCCCGCTAATTCCTCCACAAACGCCACCTGCTCCCGGTGTCTGTCCCGGCCTTCAATCGTTTTGCCAAAATGCCAGTCGGCTGTATGTAAGATGCGCATAGTCGCTCCTTATCTTCTCAATACTTTTCTTGTTGAAAGGGTTTTCGCTTTACTCAGGACAAACTCCTGCACAAAACACGGCTTGCGCCGAGCCTTTGGCGAAAGCGTAAGCCGATGTTGCCCTTATCCAGAGAAAGTTATCCTTTCTATCAGGATAAAAAACCTGCGGCTGCAGGCCGAGTAAGAAAAAAGCCACGGCCGCTAGACCGTGGTTTTTCTCATTCAGCACGATATTACAATTACCAGACAGCAATTACGGAGCCTTTGAAATGCTCATTAACAAACTTTTTTACCTCTTCGGAGTGATAGGCCTTGATCAGTTTAGTAATCGCCGGGTTATCCTTGTCTTTTGCATTTACAGCAATAATATTCGCATACGGAGAATTGCCGTCCTCAATCGCCAGCGCATCTTTGTTGGGAACAAGCCCGGCGGTCATGGCATAGTTGGTGTTAACGGCCGCCAGATCAACATCTTCCAGCGAACGCGGTACCTGAGCAGCGTCAAGTTCTTTGACTTTAAAGCCCTTGGGGTTTTCGGCAATATCAGCGGCGGCCGCTTTCAGGCCGACTCCCGGTTTAAGCTTAATTAATCCCTGTTTTTCCAGCAGTAATAAGGCCCGGCCCCCATTGGTCGGGTCGTTGGGAATGGCAATCGTGGCGCCTGGCTTAAGCTCATTAAGCGCGATAATCTTCTTCGAATATATGCCCATAGGATAAATAACAGTTTTAGCAACTGACACTATATCATATTTGCGGTCTTGGACCATATTGTCCAGATACGGCTGATGCTGAAAACTATTGACGTCAATATCCCCCTGGCTTAAGGCCACATTAGGCTGAACATAATCATTGAATTCAACAACTTCAATCTTCAGACCGTCTTTATCAGCGACTTGTTTAACAACATCCATAATTTCGGCATGCGGGCCGGCCGTTACCCCGACCTTGAGTATTTTATCTGCTGCCGGCGTTGCTGCCGGCTTACTGCAGCCGGTAAGTCCGGCAACTGCAGCCACAAGGACCGTGGCCAAGGCTACTGCTTTTATGTACTTATTCATTCTCATGTCCCCCTTTTATAACTCCTATTATTTAACTGTCAGCTTGGTCAAGCGGTCGGCTGCTGCCTGCAGGGTTTCAAACTTTTTGCAAAAACAAAACCTGACCAAGGTTTTACCGGCATTGCTTTCAGGCCGGAAAAAGCTTGAGCCGGGCACAACCGCCACCCCAATCTCGCTGGCCAGGTATTTAGCAAAGGCAACATCGTCGTCCCAGCCAAACGGTGTAATGTCGGTCATAATATAATAGGCTCCCTGTGGACGCACACAGCTAAAGCCAACCTTCTCCAGGGCATTAAGCAAATAATCCCGCCGTTCGCTATAAAAACCAGCCAATTCCGCATAGTATTCCAGGCCAGAAGTAAAAGCCTCGGCCGCGGCTACCTGCAGGGGGGCCGCCGCGCCTACGGTAAGAAAATCATGTACCTTACGCACCGAAGCCGTGATCGCCGGTGAGGCCTGAACATAACCAATACGCCAGCCGGTTACGCTGAAGGTTTTAGATACACTATTTACCGCAATCGTCCTGTCGGTCATGCCCGGCAAGGTCCACAGCGGGATATGCTCAGTATTGTCATACAGGATATGTTCATAGATTTCATCATTGATTGCCAGCACATCATGCTTCCTGCACAACTGGGCAATGAGCTCCAGTTCTTCGCGATTAAAGACTTTGCCGGTTGGGTTATTGGGGGTATTAATGATGATGGCCCTGGTTTTATCGGAAAAAGCGGCAATAAGCTCCTCCCGGTTAAAGTTAAATGCCGGCGGGGTTAAGCTGACATACCGGGGTACCGCCCCGCACAGGATGACATCGGCGCCATAATTTTCATAAAACGGTTCAAAAATAATGACTTCATCGCCCGGGTTAACAGTGGCCAAGAGGGTGGCAATCATGCCCTCTGTGGCCCCGCAGCACACGGTAAGCTGACTTTCAGGGTCGATAACAACACCATAGTCCCGTTCCACCTTGGCGGCAATGGCATCACGCAGGCCTTTGGTCCCCCAGGTTATAGCATATTGATTATAATCCTCATTAACAGCCCTGACAGCAGCCTGTTTAATCGCTGCCGGGGCCGGGAAATCCGGGAAACCCTGGGCGAGGTTAATCGCATTATGCGCAGCCGCAATCCGGCTCATCTCTCTGATGACCGATTCGGTAAATTGCCGGGCCTTGGCTGACGCGTAACCGCCTTCACGAATATTACGGATATTATCTTCCATGCTTACGTATTCCCCCTATAGTTCTGTTTCCATATTCTAGCGTTTGTTAAGTCTCTGGGCAAAATAGTCACCACTGGACTGGACGATCTGTACCAGCGCAATCAGAATAACGACCGTTGCCAGCATGACATCTGCTCTAAAGCGTTGATAACCATAGCGGATCGCCAGGTCTCCCAGGCCACCGCCGCCAATGGCACCAGCCATGGCCGAGTAACCAATTAAACTGATCACCATTAATGTCAGTCCCAATAGTATAGACGGCAGGGCTTCCGGAATAAGTACCTTCAGGATAATCTGCCGGGGCGATGCCCCCATTGACTGTGCGGCTTCGACCAGCCCGGCATCCACTTCCTTGAGGGCCGACTCGACAACGCGGCCGACAAAGGGAATTGCTGCAATTGTGAGGGGTACAATCGCCGCATTGGTGCCGATTGAAGTACCAACAATAATCCTGGTAAAAGGTATAATAGCGACCATTAAAATAATAAACGGCGTTGACCTGGCAGCATTAACGATTGCTCCTAAGGTCTGATTAAATACCAGGTTCTCTTTTATGTGGCCCTTGCCGGTGATAACCAGGATTACGCCAAGCGGGATTCCCAGCAAGGCGGAGACCAGGGCTGAAACAGCTACCATATAGACGGTTTCCCCGCAAGCCTCAACCAGCAGCATAAGCATGTCTTGTGACATAGCCAATCACCTCTGTTCCCAAATCTCTGGCCTGCAGATAACGCAACGCACTTTGAATATCCTCCTGTTGGCCGGACAACTCTATAACCAGCGTGCCATACGGTGTGGCCTGCAAATGGTCAATATTACCGGAGATAATGTTGACATCAACGGCAAAACGCCTGATCAGGCCGGCAATAACCGGTTCATTAGTGGCCGCCCCGAAGAAAGATAAGCGCACAACCAGGTTGCTGCCGGCAACCGGCTTGTCTGATACAATCTCCGCCAGGGCTTCCGGCAATTTATTATTTACTACGGCTTTAATAAACTCGCGGGCGGTGTCTGACTGGGGCCTGGTAAATACATCAAGCACCCTCCCGGTTTCTACAAGCCGGCCGGCTTCAATTACAGCCACTTGATCGCAGATTGCTTTAATTACATGCATCTCATGGGTAATCAGGACAATCGTTAAGCCCAATTTTCTATTAATATCTTTCAATAAAGCCAGAATTGACTCTGTCGTCTGCGGGTCAAGGGCTGAAGTTGCTTCATCGCATAACAGCACTTTGGGCTGACTTGCCAAAGCCCGGGCGATGCCGACCCGCTGTTTTTGCCCGCCGCTGAGCTGGGCCGGATAGACATCTTTTTTGTCAGATAAGCCAACAAGCTCTAACAGCGGCAGTACTTTTTTTACCCGTTCAGTTCTACCGACACCGGCAATCTCCAAGGGAAAAGCCACATTGTCGAGCACTGTGCGCGAAGACAACAGATTAAAATGCTGAAAAATCATGCCGATACTTTTACGGGCATCGCGTAATTGCACTTCTGACAACGCTGTCATTTCCTGGCCAGCAATAAATACCTGGCCGGCGGTAGGACGTTCCAACAGGTTTATGCAGCGGATAAGAGTGCTTTTCCCAGCGCCACTTTTACCAATAATGCCATAGATCTCTCCCTGCTTTATATTCAAAGATACATGATCAAGGGCGATTACCGTACCAGACTCGCCGTTATATATCTTTTGTAAGCCTGTTAATGAAATCATAGTTATCTGCCTCCTGTTGTGATATACAATAAGAAAAAACTTGGCTTGTGCCAAGTCCTTCATGGACGCCGGCAGAAGCCGCCGGGGCCCTTTAGGGTATTGGCGTTCTTACTTATGATCATAAACCGATATACTTGCTAATCATGTAAAAAACCTCTCCGCAGTCGAAGAGGCATAATTCAAGACTATGCTATTCTTCATCTGCCAAACCCTTACAGGCTGCAGGAATTGGCACCGTTCGCCTTTGCGATGGTTGCCGCAGCTTCATAGGGCCAGTCCCTCAGCCAACTCTTGATGAAAAATACTGTATCTTTTTTTATTCTTGAGTAATATTACCACAGGTATATGTAACTGTCAAGAATTTTATCGGGCGGCTAAGGTTGGTTTCCTCACCCGTCTTTGTAATGTGATATGTTATACCTTATGCTTTTTTGCCAACAGTAGCTACATAGACCGCAAACTGATTATCACCATCGATAGCCAGGGCCGCATTAAGTTTATCATCATCAAAAGCTGCAATTGCACAAACACCACAGTCCACTGCCGCTGCCGCCAGGTAGAGGTTCTGACAGACATGACCGGCATCCAGGTGTAAATACCGATAGCCGCGCTGCCCATAGCGATAGGTCATGCGATAGGCAGCTGCCGTCCAAATAAATGTAACCGCACTTGCCTTAACAAATTTTTGCCGCAAACAGGCCTCAGTAATTATATCAGCAGCACTGCCTGTGACCTCTACCTTGGCCAATTGATGATCGACGGCTAAAAACCTATATAGGCCCGGCTCCAGACCGTCAACCTGATTCACTAACAAATATGTCTCAAAAGCATGC
Organism: Sporomusa termitida; assembly: GCF_007641255.1. NCBI lineage: Bacteria > Bacillati > Bacillota > Negativicutes > Selenomonadales > Sporomusaceae > Sporomusa > Sporomusa termitida. The sequence continues at coordinate 4,870,877 of NZ_CP036259.1, read as the reverse complement.
CTTGCCCCGGCTGAAGGTACGGTTCTGAACGTGACCAAATGCGGTTCAATCGACTTAACCCCTTGTGTACACCACAGCAAATAGGAAAGCTCAGTTAATGACAATGCCTTTGCGGCATAAGTACGGACACTGGTCCTTTGCAGAATTGCCTGGGTTAGAGAAATATCAGCCTGCCATGCCCCATGGTCTGGCAAATCGATCACCAGGCCGGGGTTACCGATATCCATTTCCACCGGTGGCTGTGGCAAACCCCGGGCCTGATCGGAAGGTGTAGCAAACTTGTACTTGGTTTGCTCCATAAACTCTTTGCCTATTTGCCTTGCCATTTGATTAAACCTCCTTCGCGTATTGCCGTTTGTCTTACTGATATTAAATCTACTGGTAAATTCTCCAATATCAATAGTAATTATAATATATTATTGCAAATAAAAAAAGCATCTGCATAAAGCAGACACTTGCTACCGGCAACTTCCTACTCTCCCGGGCCCATCCAGCCAAGTACCTTCGGCTGCTACGACCGTCCATAGCACCCCAGCTGCTTCGTTGGCACTGCGGGCGCCCCCTCCGACGTACTTCCAGTACGACTACGGCGGCGTCCTCGCTCCGCCTCGCAGCTGGGGCACTCTGAACGGTCTAAGCCTGTTCGCTTTCCATAATAAAAAGCACTCACTGCAACAGTGAGTGCTTTTCTTGCTAACCAGCAACTTCCTACTCTCCCGGGCCGTTTCCAGCCAAGTACCTTCGGCGTTTGTGGGCTTAACTGCTGTGTTCGGTATGGGAACAGGTGGAGCCCCACAGCTATCGTCACTGGATAAGCAGAGAACCATAAGCAGAGAACCAGGTTTTTAGGAGCGATAGCGACGCGGAAACCTGCGTGAATCGCTTAGTTCCAAGCGGAGCGCGGAACCTCCTAATTATCTCTTTGTTCCCTGAAAACTTCACAGAAGAAAGATTTGCGCAATAGTAATTTACTGGTTGCCAGCTCGGAGTTACAACATACATTATGGATGTTATCGCTCCGCTCTAACTAAGCGACTCACGCAACTTCCCGGTTCGCCTTTCGGCTCGCGGCAAGCTGGTTCGCTGCTTATGTTTGCACGTCGTGCAAACGAGGTGTAAGTCAAGTCCTCGGCCTATTAGTACCAGTCCGCTCCATGAATTGCTCCACTTCCACTCCTGGCCTATCTACCTTGTCTTCTTCAAGGGGCCTTACTTCTTGCGAATGACAGACCTCATCTTAAGGCTGGTTTCACGCTTAGATGCTTTCAGCGTTTATCCTTTCCGGACGTAGCTACCCAGCTCTACCCCTGGCGGGATAACTGGTACACCAGCGGTCCGTCCACTCCGGTCCTCTCGTACTAGGAGCAGTTCCCTTCAAGTCTCTTACGCCCGCGATGGATAGGGACCGAACTGTCTCACGACGTTCTGAACCCAGCTCACGTACCACTTTAATGGGCGAACAGCCCAACCCTTGGGACCTACTTCAGCCCCAGGATGTGATGAGCCGACATCGAGGTGCCAAACCTCCCCGTCGATATGGACTCTTGGGAGAGATTAGCCTGTTATCCCCAGGGTAGCTTTTATCCGTTGAGCGATGGCCCTTCCACTCGGTACCACCGGATCACTAAGCCCGACTTTCGTCCCTGCTCGACTTGTCTGTCTTGCAGTCAAGCTCCCTTCTGCCTTTACACTCTTCGCGCGATTTCCAGCCGCGCTGAGGGAACCTTTGGGCGCCTCCGTTACTCTTTCGGAGGCGACCGCCCCAGTCAAACTGCCCGCCTGACACTGTCCTCAGTTTCGTTACTCCTTGAGTTAGAACTCCAGTAAATAAAGGGTGGTATCCCAACATCGACTCCATACAGACTTGCGTCCGCACTTCCCTGTCTCCCACCTATCCTGTACATCATTTACCAAAACTCAATGTCAGGTTGCAGTAAAGCTCCATGGGGTCTTTCTGTCCAGTCGCGGGTAACCTGCATCTTCACAGGTATTTCAATTTCACCGGGTCCCTCGTTGAGACAGTGCCCAAGTCGTTACACCTTTCGTGCGGGTCGGAACTTACCCGACAAGGAATTTCGCTACCTTAGGACCGTTATAGTTACGGCCGCCGTTTACCGGGGCTTCAATTCAAACCTTCGATTGCTCTAAGCTCTCCTCTTAACCTTCCGGCACCGGGCAGGTGTCAGCACCTATACGTCAGCTTTCGCTTTAGCAGGCACCTGTGTTTGTGGTAAACAGTCGCTTGGGCCTCTTTTTTGCAACTCATTCCCGCTTCGTTCGCTTCTGATCTACACGGTTTACAAGCTCCCCTTTTCCCGAAGTTACGGGGACATTTTGCCGAGTTCCTTAACGAGGGTTCTCCCGCGCACCTTAGGATTCTCTCCCCGCCTACCTGTGTCGGTTTACGGTACGGGCACCTGGTCTCTCACTAGAAGCTTTTCTTGACAGTCTGGGATCAGCAATTTCGCCATTATCTCTAACAGCTGCCCATCACTCCTCAGGTTTTAGCATCACGGATTTGCCTGTGATGCACCCTACAAGCTTAGACGCGAATTTCCATCCTCGCGCTTGCCTACCCTCCTGTGTCACTCCCTCGCTCAATCGATTCCAGGTGGTACTGGACTTTTTACCAGTTGTCCATCGCCTACGCTTTTCGCCTCGGCTTAGGGCCCGACTAACTCTGAGCGGACGATCCTTCCTCAGAAATCCTTAGGCTTTCGGTGGACAAGATTCTCACTTGTCTTTTCGCTACTCATACCGGCATTCTCACTTCTATACTCTCCAGCACTCCTTACGGTATACCTTCTCCGGGTATAGAACGCTCCCCTACCCATTCCGTTAGGAATGCCATAGCTTCGGTTCCGTACTTTAGCCCCGGACATCTTCGGCGCAGCGACACTCGACCAGTGAGCTATTACGCACTCTTTCAATGGTGGCTGCTTCTAAGCCAACATCCTGGTTGTTTTTGTATCTCCACATCCTTTGCCACTTAGTACGGCATTCGGGACCTTAGCTGATGGTCTGGGCTGTTTCCCTCTTGACCACGGGTCTTATCACTCGTAGTCTGACTCCCAGGGTTCGAGTACATCCATTCGTAGTTTGACAAGGTTCAGTAACCCATTAGGCCCCTAGCCCTATCAGTGCTCTACCGTCTGTACTTAATTTCCTGAGGCTAGCCCTAAAGCTATTTCGGGGAGAACCAGCTATCTCCGCGTTCGATTGGCATTTCACCCCTATCCACAACTCATCCCAAAGCTTTTCAACGCTCACGGGTTCGGTCCTCCACGCATTTTTACCTGCGCTTCAACCTGGCCATGGATAGATCACTGCGGTTTCGGGTCTACAATATCCAACTCTCGCCCTCTTTAGACTCGCTTTCGCTTCGGCTCCGTGTCTGCCACTTAACCTTGCTGGATACTGTAACTCGCCGGTTCATTCTTCAATAGGCACGCCGTCAGCCTCATACGGGCCTTCGACTGCTTGTAGGCATACGGTTTCAGGTTCTCTTTCACTCCCCTCCCGGGGTGCTTTTCACCTTTCCCTCACGGTACTATGCGCTATCGGTCGCCACGAGTATTTTGCCTTGGAGGGTGGTCCCCCCTGCTTCCCACAGGGTTCCTCGTGTCCCGTGGTACTCTGGATTCTGACCCTCAAACTCTGCTTTTCGCCTACAGGGTTGTTACCTTCTGCGACTCATCTTTCCAGATGATTCGGCTAAGCCTGATTTGATTGTTGTCAGTCCTCAACCCCTGTTTGGATGTTGGATGTTAGATTTTAGATGTTGGAAGTCTAAGAATATTTTACGTTCCTTTTATCCAATGTCCTATGTCTAATCTCCAACATCCAAACAGGTTTGGGCTCTTCCCCGTTCGCTCGCCGCTACTTAGGGAATCTCGTTTGATTACTTTTCCTCCGGGTACTTAGATGTTTCAGTTCCCCGGGTGCCCCCCTAACCTAAGTTAGGTAATGGTGCATGACCACCATTGGGTTCCCCCATTCGGAGACTCATGGATCAGGGCCTGCTTGCGGCTCCCCATGACTTTTCGCAGCTTACCGCGTCCTTCTTCGGCTCTTGGCGCCTAGGCATCCACCATATGCCCTTACTAACTTGACTTTGCTCCGACTGTCTATAAACGGCCATCTGCGTTGTTGTCAGTCCGGGCGCTCTCTTCGACGTACTTCCAGTACGACTCCGTTCGCGTCCTCCCTCCGCCTAGCATCTGTCCATTTCTAGCCAGTCTCCGCCTCAACTTAAACTTAGCTTGTGACTAAGATTAAGTCATTTACATAAATCCTAATTGCGCTTCGTTAAGTTACTTCTACATATTTGCATATGAGAGGTAATTTTACTTTTGCTTTCTTCTGTGCAGTTTTCAAGGAACAGCAGAACATCTATGTTATCACAGCCACTTGTTGAGTTCAACAAGTAGGTTGTGGTAATTTCAGTTCCGGAACCAGCAACTTCCTACTCTCCCGGGCCGTTTCCAGCCAAGTACCTTCGGCGTTTGTGGGCTTAACTACTGTGTTCGGTATGGGAACAGGTGGAGCCCCACAGCTATCGTCACTGGATTTAAGCAAACGTTCGGAACTTTAGTTCCTTACGGTCGCTAGTTAGAAATGTTAATTTCTAACCTCATTTATTTCAGGAATATCTATGTTAGCATCGTTGCTTGTATATTTCAACAAGTAATTTCTGCTAACAGCAGCATTCCCTCAAAACCAAACAATGTAAATGTTGTGCATCTGCCAAGATGTACCGACCTTGGAAGTAGTTTGGGGGTTACCCCAAACGGTTCTCCCTAGAAAGGAGGTGATCCAGCCGCACCTTCCGATACGGCTACCTTGTTACGACTTCACCCCAATCATCGGCCCCACCTTAGACGGCTAGTTCCTTGCGGTTACCCCACCGGCTTCGGGTGTGACTGACTTTCGTGGTGTGACGGGCGGTGTGTACAAGGCCCGGGAACGTATTCACCGCAGTATGCTGACCTGCGATTACTAGCGATTCCGACTTCACGGAGGCGAGTTGCAGCCTCCGATCCGAACTGAGAGCTTATTTCTGCGTTTTGCTTACCTTCGCAGGCTTGCTTCGCTTTGTTTAAGCCCATTGTAGTACGTGTGTAGCCCAGGACATTAGGGGCATGATGACTTGACGTCATCCCCGCCTTCCTCCGCATTCTCTGCGGCAGTCTCCCTTGAGTTCCCGCCTTTACGCGCTGGCAACAAAGGATAAGGGTTGCGCTCGTTGCGGGACTTAACCCAACATCTCACGACACGAGCTGACGACAGCCATGCACCACCTGTTTTCGCGTATCCGAAGATAGGGATTCATCTCTGAATCTTTCGCTCAATGTCAAGCCCTGGTAAGGTTCTTCGCGTTGCGTCGAATTAAACCACATACTCCACCGCTTGTGCGGGCCCCCGTCAATTCCTTTGAGTTTCAACCTTGCGGCCGTACTCCCCAGGCGGGGTACTTATTGCGTTAACTCCGGCACAGAAGGGGTCGATACCCTCTACACCTAGTACCCATCGTTTACGGCCAGGACTACCGGGGTATCTAATCCCGTTCGCTCCCCTGGCTTTCGCGCCTCAGTGTCAGACACAGTCCAGAAAGTCGCCTTCGCCACTGGTGTTCCTCCCAATATCTACGCATTTCACCGCTACACTGGGAATTCCACTTTCCTCTCCTGCACTCAAGCCTGACAGTTTCCTGCGCCCATACGAAGTTGAGCTTCGCACTTAGACACACGACTTACCAGGCCACCTACACGCCCTTTACGCCCAATAATTCCGGACAACGCTTGCCACCTACGTATTACCGCGGCTGCTGGCACGTAGTTAGCCGTGGCTTCCTCCTTTGGTACCGTCATTAGTCTACATTATTCACATAGACCACGTTCGTCCCAAACGACAGAGCTTTACGACCCGAAGGCCTTCTTCACTCACGCGGCGTTGCTCCGTCAGACTTTCGTCCATTGCGGAAGATTCCCCACTGCTGCCTCCCGTAGGAGTCTGGGCCGTGTCTCAGTCCCAGTGTGGCCGTTCATCCTCTCAGACCGGCTACTGATCGTCGCCTTGGTGAGCCGTTACCTCACCAACCAGCTAATCAGACGCAGACCCATCTCTTAGCGATAGCTTCTTTAGAGTGGCCATCTTTCTTAACTCCGTTATGCAACCGAGTTACCACATTCGGTATTAGCACCACTTTCGCGGTGTTGTCCCCAGCTAAGAGGCAGGTTGTCTACGCGTTACTCACCCGTTCGCCACTAAGTAGTTATTGCTAACTACTCCGTTCGACTTGCATGTGTTAGGCACGCCGCCAGCGTTCGTCCTGAGCCAGGATCAAACTCTCCAATAAAGTGTATAGTCGGTTACGACTATATATATTGAAGCCGTTTTATCGGCTCAATTAAATCAAATTTGTGTTGCTTGTGCTGCAAGCAGCACACCGCACATCTGGCTTGTTATGATGCATTTCTTTACATTGTTCAGTTTTCAGGGAACGACGCGCATGGACGCGCTAGTGTCACGGGCGTATCAGGACGATACGCTTGGCCCGGGACCGACGTGCATGGATGCGCTAGGATCACGGGCATATCGCAAATCATACATTTTGCCCTGTAACCGTTGTGCTTTTTGTTGTCGCCTACTTAAATGCGACAGCTTTTATATGTTATCACGTTTGATTGATCGTGTCAACATCTTTATTCTGAGTACTTTTTCCTGTCATTATTCATACTTGGTTATAATTACCTTGTAATTGAATCGACTTGACTATATTATCACGCCTGACTTGTTTATGTCAATAGCATTTTCTCAAATCCACTGCCATCAGACCAATATGCAGTGACAAAACAAGCATTTTTAGCAAAAAGAAGACCAGGCTTAAACCAGGCCTCCCGAAAAAGTCCATTTTCCTTATCCAGGAAAGGTAATTAGTGTCTTGGCCATGTTATATTTTAGTTTTAGGGCGAGACAAAATGGTAAATGGCAAGGAAGCACCGACGACGCATACTGGCAGGGGTCTGCTAGGAGGGGCTGACGCCGCCATTTGCCATTTTGGCCGTCAGCAAACTAAAAAGATAATGTGGTCAAGACACTCGGCTTCTAAAATAAAGGGTTGGCGCGAATGCACCAACCCTGTGAGAATTAATCATTATTCGCTTTTTTTTCAACAACCGCTAACGCCACAACCTGATCGTCTTTATCTGTACGCATAACCTTAACACCCTGAGTGCTGCGGCTAGTTACCGATATTGTATCAATCTCCATCCGGATAATAATACCGTCACTGGTTATCAGCATCAGCTCTTGTCCGGGTTTAACCACCTTTATGCCGATAACATAACCAATTTTTTCGGTCGAATTCGGTTTGATATTAATGACACCCTTGCCACCGCGGCCGGTTATACGGTATTCATTAATTTGTGTACGTTTACCATACCCTTCAGAGGTTACGGTTAACACTTCACCGTCTTTTTTCACTACTTCCATACCAATGACCTGATCGCTGCCATCAAGATTAATGCCGCGAACACCATGGGCTGTACGGCCCATGACCCGTACATCGGATTCACGGAAAACAATAGCCTTACCATCCCTGGTACCCATGATGATATCATGCTCACCATTGGTGAGTTTAACACCAATCAAATTATCATCTTCATCCAGGGATATTGCAATCAGACCACCTTTACGGGCGGTGTCAAACTCCATCAATTCTGATTTCTTGACAATACCTTTTTGTGTAGCCATAAATAAGTATCTTTTAGCGCTAAATTCTTTGAGGGGAATAACAGCAGTAATTTTTTCATCTTTTTCCACCTGCAGCAGGTTAACAATGGCCGTGCCTTTAGCAGTACGCCCAGCCTCCGGTAATTCATATCCTTTAAGCCGGTACATTCTGCCTCTGCTGGTGAAAAACAGGAGATTATGATGGGTTGTAGCCACAAAGAGATGTTCAACAAAATCCTCTTCTTTGGTTCCCATCCCGGTTACACCCTTACCGCCCCGCCGTTGACTGCGGTAGGTGTCAACAGGCAGGCGTTTAATGTACCCCTGATGAGTCAGAGTAATTACAATATCCTCTTCAGCTATAAGATCTTCCATCTCCATCTTCGATACATCGCTGGTTATTACGGTACGCCGTTCATCGGCAAAACGCTTTTTGACATCCAGCAGCTCTTCTTTAATGATATTCATGACCTTACCCTCATCAGCCAGCACAGCTTCCAGCCATTCGATAGTCTCCATGATATCCTTGTATTCATTCTCAATTTTTTCACGTTCAAGACCGGTTAAGCGCTGGAGGCGCATATCTAAAATAGCCTGGGACTGCTTTTCACTGAGGTCAAATGCATCTATTAAAGCATTTTTAGCAATTTCCGGGGTTTGCGACTGTCTGATCGTCCTAATAACAGCATCCAAATGATCAAGGGCAATTTTTAAGCCTTCTAAAATGTGAGCTCTGGCCCGGGCTTTAGCCAGCTCAAACGTTGTCCTGCGCACAATTACAATTTTTTGATGCTCAATGTAATGGTGGAGAACCTCTAACAGGTTAAGTACCTTGGGACGGCCGTTAACAAGGGCCAGCATATTAACCCCGAAGGTATCCTGCATTTGCGTGTGTTTATAGAGCTGATTTAAAACAACATCAGCATTGGCATCACGCCTTAACTCAATAACTACGCGCATACCCTTCCGGTCGCTCTCATCCCGGAGATCGGTAATGCCTTCAATAGTCTTATCACGAACCAGACCGGCAATGTTTTCAATCATTCTGGCCTTGTTAACCTGATAAGGCAATTCGGTAACTAAAATACGCTGCTTACCACTGGACATATTTTCAATCCTGGCCTGGGCCCGGATTTTCACGCTGCCCCGTCCGGTTGTATACGCCTGGCGAATACCCTCACGGCCAAGGATTAAAGCTCCGGTAGGAAAATCCGGGCCTTTAATCGCCATCATTACTTCGTTGATAGTCACTGCCGGGTTATCAATCATCATGATCAGGCCATCAACTACTTCTCCCAGGTTGTGGGGAGGAATGTTAGTAGCCATACCAACGGCAATACCGGATGAACCGTTAATCAACAGGTTAGGAACTTTTGCCGGCAGTACTGACGGCTCTTTTAAAGATTCATCATAGTTGGGGACAAAGTCGACTGTATCTTTTTCGATATCAGCCAGCATTTCTTCAGCAATCCGTGACATACGCACTTCAGTATAACGCATAGCTGCCGCCGAATCGCCGTCAACAGAACCAAAATTACCGTGGCCGTCGACCTGCATATAGCGGGTAGAGAAATTTTGCGCCATTCTAACAATGGCATCATATACCGAGGAATCACCATGCGGATGATATTTACCCAAAACTTCGCCGACAATACGTGCTGACTTTTTATACGGCTTATTGGCAGCCATACCAGCTTCATGCATAGCATAAAGTATCCGCCGGTGAACAGGTTTAAGGCCATCGCGAACATCAGGCAATGCCCTCATAACAATTACACTCATCGCATAATCGATATATGAATTTTTCATTTCGTCTTCAATGTTGATAGGCAATACTTTACCTAAACCTAAATCTAAACCTAAACCATCTTCCACAAAACCACCTCAATACTCGACATCTTACTATATTTTCCCCATATATGCAAAAAAATCCTGCAAAAATCACGTCAACCAATAAAAAGTATCTAATAATCGCGGACTGGTAACCGCTGCTTACTGTATTCCATATACTAATCGTGAAAAAGAACAACTGTTTTATCATACAACAGGAGGCATCTATTTTATGAGCATCTTTTATGTACTATTACTTGGCTTGGCTGTCAGTATTGACGCTTTTGCCGCCGGCGTAGCTTATGGTATAAAATCAATAAAATTGCCGGCCAAGTCACTGGCGGTGATCGGTGTGATCACTGCACTCTCCACCGGTACTGCAATGGCATTCGCCTATTACTTAGGTTCATTTATTAATACCGCGCTGGCAGTTGCTGCCGGATCATTGCTTTTAATTGCTATCGGCGCCTGGAATATATTTCACGAATATATTACTAACAAGGCACCACAGGGAGACCCAACCGCTAAGCCTCCCTTAAAACTCCGTATCGGGCGTATTGTTATCAGTATTATGAGCGACCCGGAGACAGCTGATCTTGACCGTTCCCGCTCTATCAGCCCTTCGGAAGCCCTATTGCTCGGTTTAGCCTTAGGTCTTGATAATATGGTGGCAACTTTTGCCGCTGCCCTGATTAAGCCCCTCCCCCTTTATACCCCGGCAATCATGACTTTTATTCAGATGTTGCTGATTGCTGTGGGAATAAGCGCCGCTGCCCGCTTAATTTCTGCTGATCTAAAAAAACGGTTTCCTTATGTTCCTGGCGCGATTTTAATTATCCTTGGGATTATACGCCTGGTTTAGCCAGGTATTTTTATTTCCTTTATTTTTGCTTAACAAACTATAGTTTTAATACTACAATAAGGATATAACATGGATGCTATTAGGAGGTCATCATGACGTATCAAATTTTAACAATCAACCCGGGATCAACCTCGACTAAAATTGGCCTATACCAGGACACCAAAGAAGTATTTGCCCAAAATATTAGCCATAACACCACAGACATTGCTCAATTTTTCAGTATTACCGATCAGATACAGTTTCGTCTGGAAAACATAAATTCTTTTTTAGCCAGTCAAAATGTTAACCCGTCAGATTTTTCAGCGGTGGTTGGCCGCGGCGGCCTGCTAAAACCAATGGTAAGCGGTACTTATCAAATTAACGACTGTATGCTGGCGGACTTGAAGCATAGCCGCTATGGAGCCCATGCCAGTAATCTGGGTGCTATTCTGGCCGACCTTATTGCCAGGCAAGGCGGCTGCCCTGGCTATATTGTCGATCCCGTAGTTGTTGATGAACTGGCACCTGTAGCCCGTATTACCGGCCGGCCTGAGATAGGCCGCAAAAGTATTTTTCATGCCCTTAACCAAAAAGCTGCTGCCAAACGTTTTGCCAAAAGTATTAATCGTCCGTATGACAGCCTCAAGCTGATTGTGGCCCATCTCGGAGGCGGAATTTCGGTAGGCTGCCATGCGTGCGGTGAAGTTTTGGACGTGAATAATGCTCTTGATGGCGAAGGGCCTTTTTCACCGGAACGGGCCGGAACACTGCCGGCCGGGCAACTTGCGGCGAGAGTGATTGCTGAAAAACTAGACTATGCTGCTATCGCCAGGCTGTTAGCCGGCCAAGGCGGTCTGGTAGCCTATCTGGGTACTAATGATGTACGCGAGGTTGAACACCGCGCTGCAGCCGGTGATAAGCAAGCAACACTTGTCTATCAGGCTATGATTTATACAATTGCCAAAAGTATTGCGGCGGCTGCCGTACCGGTCTGCGGCCAAGTGGACCATATTATTCTGACAGGCGGTATCGCCTATTCAGAGCAACTGACAGGCAAGCTTAAAGAGTATATCGGTTTTCTTGCGCCTGTTACTGTCATGCCTGGTGAAAATGAATTACAGGCCCTGGCTGAAGGCGCGTACCGCGTCCTTACCGGTGAAGAAGCAGCCCGGGAATACATAGCATAAGAAACTCCCCCTTGATCGAAGGCCATCGCCATTATCAAGGGGGAGTTTCTTAAATTTTACAAGTCCCAGACAGATACAATTTTATCATCAGTACACCGGATAACCTTATCCCGGTTATTCAGCTTGGTCTTTAAATCTACCTTACCGCCCCATAAATCCGCGATATATTTAATCGTCTCTTTAGCATAATTTATTTCTAGTTCTCGCCCGTCATAAACATGCTCCAGGATTAATACTCCATTTTCAACACCTTGAGGATTTATTTCCGGCACCATACCCAAACCCACGGAATTTGCTAATTCATCTCGAATTGCTTTCCAGCCCTCTTCATCAGCTACCTCAGACACGATAATATCAACGCCACGCACCTTATAATTAAACAAAAACAACTCTTCGCATAACTGCCTGTTTAAATACCTTCGCAAAAAGGATTGATCACGCTCTTGCGCCCGTATTTCAAAGATTTTTTCCCGGCCAACAGTTCTATCAAGATATTCAAAGATTTTGAAGCCAATAAAATAGGGATTGATACTGCCTTCAAACGGCCTGATAACCATATTATGACGCTGTAGAAATTCAAAATGCAGCCCCTGCTCCAGCTTCATTTGATTGAGCAGCAAATAATGCCAATAACTCGCCCAGCCCTCATTCATTATTTTCGTCTCCATCTGGGGCAGAAAATAGAAGGTTTCCTCTCTAACTATATTAATTAAATCCTTCTCCCAATAGGTCAGTTTACCACGTTCACTTAAATAGCTCAGCAAATCACATTTTAGCCGCTCAGGAACCTCATCAGACGTCTCCTGCGCCAGCTCAGTTCTATTCGGCAGTTTACCTTCGCCTGTTCGCCTAACCTGAAATCTAAGGGCATGAGCAGCATCAAGGATACGCTCCACCTTTTTGGGTCCGATACTGGGATCGGCGATATAGTCCCGTACCCGGCCGGCATGGCTCTTAAACATTTCAACAGTCAGTTCCGCCCGGGTGTTTTGCTTAAATAAGCGGTTATTTTTAAAAAAGTCGTTATGCCCATACACATGAGCAATCGTCAATACCTGCAAAAGCAGCGTATTATCCTGCATTAAATAGGCAAGGCAAGGGTCTGAATTAATTACCATTTCATAAGGTAACCCGGTTAGATTATAGCTGTAAAAGGTTTTTTGCCGCTCATAGGTTTTACCAAAACTCCAGTGGGGATAATGGGAAGGCATACCGACATAGGCTTCATAACATAACATATCCTCATAGCTGCAAAGTTCAAATTGCTGCTCATAACAATCAAGCTTATTTTTTTTAATCAATATTTCAACCTGATCATTCCAGTTTTGCAGCTCACTAATCGTATAATCTGTCGGCATTAATTCTCACCCCCGGTTGCTGCCCCGGTTTCTGTTTCCTTTTCCAGCACCCTTCTAAAAGCCGGCCAAATATCATCTTTGCTGCCCATAGAGACAATAATAAAATTTTCATCTTTGATCTTTTGCTCTAATTCGCGGCGAATCGTTGCTCCATAACCGTAATTGGCAAGTATCTCCACATAGCCAAATAAATTACTGACACTAACCAGCTCCCTTGCTCTGTCAATCGTTCTCGGATTATCTTCGGTCCAGTTGTCGCCGTCTGTACAATGAAAACAATAGATATTCCAAACGGTAGGGCTGTAACGCTGTTCAACGATTTCAAGCGCTTTTGCATAACCGCTCGATATCATGGTGCCACCGGATTCGCCGTGATGGAAAAACTCCCGTTCATTGACTTCCTTGGCTTCTGTGGTATGAGCAATGAACACGACTTCTACCTGCTCATATTTCCACCGCAAAAACTGGTACAGCAAAAAATAGAAACTGCGGGCCAAATATTTCTTACTTTGATCCATGGAACCGGAAACATCCATAATACAAAAAACAACTGCATTTGAGTGCCGCCGAATATCTTCCTTAACCCGGAAGTAACGCAGGTCATCTTCGCGGAAAGGCACTCGCGCCCGCTCCTGCGGATTATCCTCGCCATCAGGTTCTGCATATACTTTTTCCCGGATAAGCCCTTGCTGACGTTTGATTTTCTCTACCATTGTGCGCTTCTTAGCCAAACGCGGCGGAATCCCTTTACGCTGATATCCTGCTTTTTTAAATTTATACTCTGACTCCTGCAAGGCAAATTTTTTCCGTTCCAGATCCGGCAGTTTAATATCCTCAAACATATAGTTAATAATTTCATCCATGGTGATTTCAATCTCATAGATGTCCTCACCCTGTTCACTGCCGGCCTGCCCCATCCCTTTTTCCTGCTGATTATTGCTGCGGCCAATTACCTGGCCACGCTGTTCCTGGCCTGTGCCGCTGGCTGTTCCCCCATTATTTTTGCCATAGATAAATTGATATTCTTTGATGCCCCGAACCGGTATTTTAATTTTCTTATTTTTACTTTGACCAATGATACTTTCATCGGCAATAATCTCGCCCATGTTGCGCTTAATAGCATCCTCCACCAGTTCCCGATGGCGTTTGCGATCATATTGAGAGCGATCTGACTGGCCTGTACGCCCCTCCTTAAAAATTGCCATAGGTCACCTCCGCTGCCCCACTAGTCCTTCCACAGATTATTGGCGGCATATTTTAATATCACATTGCAGCAATGCGGGCAATAACCATTATCTTGCATGGCTTCGACCATGGCATTAAACTTGCCGTCCTGCTCTTTATCCCGGACTCTGGATTGGGTAATAATACGGGAAAGTTCTTTCACAGAAGCTGTCAGCTTCTTTTCAATAGCTTCTTTCAGGGGCTCATAGCTTTCATATTCAATTTTTCCGCCCCCCCGCATCACGGAAAACATATAAGAAGTAACATCCTGTCTAAAGCCCTGGGCGGCTGTACCGGTAATCCCGATCTGTTCTTCAATGGATTGTAAAAATTTAATATCCGGTTCAAGTTCTTCCCCGGTACTTTTATCTTTTAGCTTAGTTGCATTAACATAAGCTTCGGCATGATCAAGATAATTATTAAACAGGCTCTCCGCTTGCTCCCGGTAACCATGGATAAAGGCTTTAGTTACTTCTTTTTCCAGAATCTTATTGTATTCCTTTTTAACAGTATCCTGCAGAAAACCAAGGTACTTTTTCCTTTCGTCATCGGCAATCGCCAGTTCTTTTGTTGCTTTAACCATTGTCTCAATAACGGCAATCGGATTAATACAATTAAACTCTGATTCTGATAATGTAGTATCAATAGCTTTCATGATAAAGCGGGTAGAAATGCCGGACATACCTTCCCGTGGTGCCTCATCCCGCAGTTCAAATATATCAATCTTCTTGGTCGATCCCTTTTCAACGATCTCATCACCATTATAAATTTTTAATTTAGTAAACGCATCGACCTTGGCCGAGGGTGTCAGCCGGGTAAGAATAGCAAACATCGAAGCCACCTCAATGGTATGCGGAGCAATATGAGCATTAAAACTACTATTTTTCAATACTTTGCGGTATATCTTAACTTCTTCGTCAAGTTCCAGGCAATAGGGTACTTCCACTTTGACAATCCGGTCAAGAATCGCTTCATTGGTATGATCGGATTTAAACTTGTTCCATTCTGCTTCATTGGAATGGGCCAGAATAATGCCGTCAAAATAGATCATTGCGCCTTTACCGGGAGAGGGAATTGACTTTTCCTGCGTAGCAGTGATCATTGTGTGAAGATATTCCACATCATTTTTAAATACCTCGATAAATTCTACAACCCCTCTGTTACCTACGTTAAAAGCACCGTTAAGAGACAATACCCGCGGGTCATCCTCAGGATAAAGATCAAGTTTAGAGATATCCACAGACCCGGACAAAACGGATGTGTCCTGGTTGTTAGGGTCAACCGGCGGTACAACGCCAATACCTTTGCGCGAACGGATAGAAAATTCAGATGTCGTCACCGGGAACCTCTCAAACTCGCCCTGAAATTCATTTTTGAGCCGGTACCGGCAGCTAGGGCACAAATCTCCTTCAATTTTGATCCCCAGCATTTCTTCAAACTGCGGCCTTAGATGTTTCGGTATAAGATGAAGCGGCTCTTCCCGCATTGGGCAGTCTTTAAGAACATAGACCGGCGGGCTCATCTCCAGTGCCTGTTTTAAGGCTTCCATAATCGAAGATTTACCGGCCCCAACCGGACCGACCAGATATAAAACCTGACGGGATTCTTCCCCTTTCATTGCCGCCGAATGGAAATAACGCATGATTTTCATAATGCTTTTGTCAATACCAAAAAACTTTTTTTGAAAAAAACTATAACGCTTTAGGGTATCATTACCATAAATCCTTTTTAACCGCGGATTTTCTTCGGTTTGGATTGTATCAACACCTGATTTTACAAGCAATTCATACATCCGCTGATGTGACAGTACCGCTAAACCGGGGTTTTCTTTTACGATTGTCAGATAATCCAACAGCGTCCCCTCAAACTTGTATTGTTTATGGTCATCCCGATCTTGTTTGATTAATTTCTCAAAATCATAGGCCATATTCCATGCCTCCTTTTTTGTATTTATAAAAAAGCAATTTAAATAATATTCTAAATTTTTCAATATTCTTTTGTATTATGTCATATTAGAAAAGAACCTGCTTTTTACTAATTTATTACCTTCACAAAAAAATTGGGCCTGTCCTAATAAAAAAAAAGCAATTGATGGATTATACATCACATCAATTGCCCATATTTTTTTGCTTATTGTCAGATTTTTAACTTTTCACCCACAAATAACATACCGATAATACGCCCATGTTTGTCCTTGAGCGGCTCATAATTGACAATACACCACTGACGCATTACCGTTGCCCGGCCAATATATTCGGTATCCCGTTCCAGTACTGCTTTTTCAACATAATTAGCTGCAGATGTACCAATAGCCCGGCGGCCTGATTTTGTAGTCACGGTTGTGGCAATCCGCGTATTGCCCTGGAAAACAGTAAAAGCAGCGCCGACCGCTTGCGCGATTTCATCAACAAGCCGGTCATTATTATTTATGACTACAGTACCCGCAGTCAATTGATTATTATTATTTATGGCTATAATTCCATGTTGCATTAATAATGCCCGCGCTTTGTCAAGTTTTTCTTTAATCCTTTTTCTGGTGGTCTCATCCACAGCGGTAAACTGAGCTGTCATTTCTTCCATACTTTGCGCCATACTATCAAGCTCATGCGCAGATGTTGCGATTTTCTCAATTGTTGCAAAAACCTCTTCACTGGCAGCATTAATTTCCTGACTAGCGCCGGAAAACTGACGAGCAATCGCCGTAATTTCACCAATATTGACAGCGATATTCTCAATATCAGTGGCTGCTCCGGCTGTATTCTTAGCCATAAATGTAACTTGTTCATTTAACTGTCGGCTAATCGTGATAATGCGGTTTAATGCAGCTTCAGAACCACCAGCCATCTCTGCTCCCTTACTGGCCTGATTAAGAGCATCCTCAATCGCTGCCACCGTATTAATCGTCTCCTGGCGTACTCCCAATACCAGGCTGGTTATTTCTTCTGCCGACTGCCGTGAGCTTTCTGCCAAATTTCTCACTTCATCGGCGACCACGGCAAACCCCCGGCCCTGCTCACCAGCCCTGGCCGCTTCAATGGCAGCATTGAGTGCTAAAAGATTAGTCTGCGCCGCAATCGCCGTGATTACTTCAACAATTTGCCCAATCTGACTAATCCTTTCCGCCAGCCCATGGATAGCTTGAGCAGATATATCCATCTGATTCTTAACCCCGGTCATGGTTATAATCGCTTCTTTAACCTGGCCGACACCCTCTATGGCACTGGCATTGGCTGCTTTAGCCAGATCAACGGTCTGGGCAGCCAGACGGTTTGTATCCTGTACTTGTGTGCTGGCATGGATCGCAGACTGACTGCATTGTTCGATATCCGCTACCTGCCGGCAAGCCCCGGCCGCAATTTCTCCCATATTTTCCGTAGTTTGCCGCATAGCTTCTGTGGTCTGTGTCGTATATTCGGACAGATATTTACTTGCCACCGATACTTTGCCGCTAATCTGAGTAATTTCACCTACCAAATCCGAAATTTTTCCCATTATATTATTCGCCGTGTAGGCTAATTGGCCAATTTCATCCTGGGTTTGAATTTTTAACTTTTTGCTCAAGTCGCCGCCACCTGCTGCCATTTCTCTCAAACTGGCCAGTAATTCGTGCACTGGATTGGCTATAGCTCTGGTAACAAACAGCGTCCATAATACTAATATTACAATCGCAACGATAAGATATGTATTAATAAATGCCTGAAACTTAGCCGGAGATAGGATTTCCATCAACAGCATACTTCCCATTAAAGGAGCTATGCCTGTAAAAAATAGACAGAGTGCCAATTTACCATTAATTCCTTGCAGCCATTTTAGTAATTGCGCCATTTTTGTAAGTCACTCCCTTCAATTTTATTAATTACTAAATAATACCAACTAAATTTATTAGTTCGGTAAATTTCAGTAAATTCCTTCTATTTATCTTTTACCTGTTAAAAAATTCACAACTCTTTTAATTATTTACAAAACACGCTGCCGGGGGGACTGCAGCTCTTCATCGCGTCACATCTGCCCCTATCAGCATACTATAGTAACGGAGGTGATCTAATTGGCTAATCTAATTAAAATTTCTCTGTCCCGGCGGACCTTGACGCTGATTAAAGACGGCAGACTTATCAAAACCTATCCTGTCGGCGTTGGCAAAGTATCTACTGCTACTCCAACAGGTAACTTTCTTATTGTAAGTAAAGTTTCCAATCCCGGCGGTCCGTTTGGCGCCATATGGATGGGATTAAATCAGCCACACTATGGCATCCATGGCACTAATAATCCCTCGTCCATCGGCGGAGCTGTCTCAAAAGGCTGTATCCGTATGTATAACCAGGATGCGTTAGAGCTGTCAAGAATGATCTCTGTCGGCACCCCGGTCACTATTCTTTATTAATCCTAAACACTGTTCCCCGGAGCAGTTTTGCTTACTGTTCTAAAATTAACATCGGCCCGCAGCTGTTCAAAAAAATTTACGTTAAATTCACCGGGAACAGTGCCATTGGTAGTCCGATAACTGTTAAAACCAATAACAACCCCATAAATAATTGCCGTACTTTTACTGCCATTTAGAGGTATACCTCTAAACGGATTAAAATTTAGCGGTCCCACATAATAGTTAAGTATTCCGTCACTATTAACCACCAGCCTGTTAGGATCAAAGCCGTCAGCTGTATATACGGCATCAGTAGGGGCTGCGGGGCGCAAGCCCCGGTCAGTCTCAAACCAGACGGTATATACACCTAACGGGATGAGCCCTTCTGCCGAAATTGATATACTGCCGCCGCAATCATAACCGCATATCTCACCACTGGCTGTAGCCTGAACCCAGAAACCGGCATCTACAGCGGCCGGTTTATTGGCAGGCAATATATTAAAATTGAGCTGACAACATCCTTGAAATTTATCTGTTTTTCTGTCAGTCATTACACATCTCCCTTTCCTGGAACATTATGTTGCTGTATTATATGCCCTAATTTAGGCAAATGCTAAAAACACTTCACTTTTGTGACAAATATTGTATAATAATACATAATTAATTATTGTTCAGCCAGGAGGATGCAATTATGTCAGGAATATTAGGAAAAAGCGCGGCCAGAATTCAGACAGAACTTAACAAATACGGTCTTGAACTTAAAGTAGTGACAATGCAGGATTCCACCCGCACTTGTATTGAAGCCGCCAATACGATTGGCTGTGAAGTAGGACAAATCGTTAAATCTATGATTTTCCGGGGAAAAACCAGCGGCCAGCCTGTGCTGATTGTTGCTAGCGGCAATAATCGTATTAATGAAAAAAAGATGAAAGAATATCTGGGCGAAACTGTATCCCGCCCGGATGCTAATTATGTTCAGGAAATCACCGGCTTTGCCATCGGCGGCATTCCACCTGTCGGACATGTTAACCAGCTTACATGCTTTATTGACGCGGACTTATTCCACTATAGCGAGGTGTGGGCAGCTGCCGGTACGCCATTTGATGTATTTTGTCTTACACCCCAGCAATTATTGACAATCACTCAAGGTAAAGTTATTGATGTAAAATAAAGCCTGCTGCCGCTGCAGGGCTATACTTGCTGATAATGAAAAATCCCGCTGGACAATACCAGCGGGATTTTTCTAGCTGCAATCAGGATTTAAACCATTTAATAATTGTGGCTCCCCATGTTAAACCCCCGCCAAAACCAACTAAAGCAATTACATCGCCATTCTTTATCCGGCCGCTTTTAACACCTTCATCAAGAGCAAGCGGGATCGATGCAGCCGATGTATTGCCATATTTATCAACATTAACAATAACCTTATCCATAGGCAAGCCTAATCGCTTAGCTGCTGACTGGATAATTCTCATGTTCGCCTGATGTGGTACAAGACAAGTAATATCTTTTGCCGTAAGCCGGGCAGTTTCCAGAGCTTTATTTACAGTTTCCCCCATTACTTTAATCGCAAATTTAAAAACCTCATTGCCATCCATTTGGGTATAATGGAGTCTTTGGGAGATTGTTTCCGCTGTGGCCGGCAGACGTGAACCGCCGGCAGGCACGCGTAAAAGGTTACCCCCATTGCCATCTGCCCCCAAATCAATACCAAGAATGCCAGTTCCGGGCTCTGTCTCACCTAAAACAACAGCTCCAGCTCCATCGCCAAACAGGATGGCCGTATTACGGTCCGACCAATCGGTAATTGTCGATAAAGCTTCAGCACCAATAACTAAAACTTTTTTATAAGTGCCTGTTTTAATAAAAGCGCTGCCTGTAGCAAGTCCGTATACAAAGCCTGAACATACTGCGGTTAAATCAAACGCGGCCGCATGATTCGCTTTAATATTGTTTTGAACTAAACAGGCAACTGATGGGAACTGCATATCCGGAGTAACAGTGCCAACAATAATTAAATCAATCTCCCCGCCGCTAATCCCGGCATCTATCAGGGCCCTCTCGGCTGCCTTAGTAGCTAAATCTGATGTTGCCTGCCCTTCAGCTACAACATGCCGCTCCCGAATGCCGGTACGCTCAGCAATCCACTGATCTGAAGTATCAATAGTTTTTTCTAAATCAAAATTGGTAATAATTTTTTCTGGAACATATGAGCCTATCCCTAAAATTCCTACAGATATTTCCTTCACAAACGGGCCCCCTCATTTCATGTTTCCTACCTCTATTACCTAGCAGTGAAACTATTATACCACAATAATTTAACATATAATACCTAGAATTAGTACCTGGCTATAAAAATTACGCGAGTGTCGAATTTTTGGTTAATTATACTAATTACCGGGGTTCAGGCAGGATAGCAGCTATGTATTGTTTAATCATATATGTATTACTTCTTTTAGGTGTTACCCTGTTAATATCCTTATTTTTAAAGGCAACTTATAGTATAAAGCATTCTATTTGAAAAACAGCGAAAAAGAAGGGATTATACATGAAAATTGGTGCCCGCATTATAAAAACAGGGATTGCAGTCACAATTACTATGTATATTTGCAAACTGCTTAACCTTGAGCCTGCTTTTTTTGGTGCTGTCTCTGCTGTTATAAATATGCAGCCTTCCATCTTCCTATCGGTAAAAACAGCCCAGGATCAAATACTGGTACATATTCTGGGCGTAACAACCGGCCTCATTTTGGGTTACCTGGCCGGGAGTAATCCAATGGTTATGGGTCTCATCACCATACTGCTAATAGCTTTACACATTAAATTCAACTTTCAAAGCAGTGTAACAATGGGAATTATTGCTGCATTATTTGTCTTAAGCGCCAGCGCCGAACAATTTATCCCCCATGCCCTGGCCAGGTCAGCGGTAATATTTGTGGGCTTAAGTGTAGCCATGTTCACCAATATTATCCTCTGGCCGCCCCGCTACCGGCAACAATTTAAGGAAAAACTTGAAGAAAGCAATAAAGAGGCAGTCCTATATTTTTGCCAGGCTGTTCAAGATTATGTCAAACTCGATAATATCAGACCGGCATTATACCCGGAACAAAAAGATTATGTTCATCAACTCAATAAAGAAACACGTAAATTACGGGAATTTCTAAGCCGTGAAGGCGATTTATTAAATGCCGGTAAAGCGGAACAGCCCAACTGGTTTACCATTACCGAAAAATTTATTGATTATAACCAATCTCTGATCGGTAAGGCTGATAGAATTTACGAGCTCCTGCCGGCAAGATTTGACCGGCGGCTGCAATCAGGTCTGCAGCCGGTTAGCCCGGAATTTCAAGAAATTTTGGAGATACTGGCAAGTGGCTGTATTACGATAACCAGAGTCAATAGCAAGTTACGGTCTATCATTATTAACAGGCAAATAGCCGTACCAGAGGAAATCAGTGAAAATTACTGGGAAAAGCTTACCCAGGCAATTGAATTGTGGCAGGCAACACTGACAGGCAGCTATTATCTCCACCCTTTACTTGATGTGGCCGTAACCGCAAATGAAATTAAATGGGCCTCCCGCCAGGCTAAAAAGCTGCTATATGAATGTACTGTCAGCAAAATAACTAACTAGTAAAAAAGAAGCTTGTACGAAACGGTACAGCTTCTTTTTCATGTCATTAGATATCCAGATTTCTTACTTTACTAGCATTATCCTCAATAAATTTTCTGCGCGGTTCTACTTTATCACCCATAAGTATTGAAAATATCTCATCAGCAGCAATGGCATCATCCAGGTCAACTCTTAGAATAGTTCTGGTCTCCGGATTCATAGTTGTTTCCCATAATTGTTCAGGATTCATCTCGCCTAACCCTTTATATCGCTGAACATTAATATTGTCCCGGCCAATTCTGGTCAGCAGATTATCCATTTCGGCATCACTGTAGAGATACCAGCTTTCCCGGCCTTTTTTCACAAGATATAGCGGTGGCTGCGCAATATATACATGTCCGCTTTGAATTAATGGCTGCATGTGACGATAGAAGAAAGTCAATAATAAGGTGCGAATATGTGAGCCGTCAACATCCGCATCTGTCATGATAATAATTTTACCATATCGTCGTTTTTCAAGGTCAAATTCTTCGCCAATTCCATTGCCAAAGGCAGTAATCATCGCCCTGATTTCTAAATTGTTAAGGATTTTATCCATCCGCGCTTTTTCTACATTCAGGATTTTTCCCCGTAATGGCAGAATAGCCTGGAACCGCCGGTCCCGTCCCTGTTTGGCCGAACCGCCGGCGCTGTCACCTTCTACCAGATAGATCTCTGTTTGATCAGGATCTTTAATTGAGCAATCAGCCAGTTTTCCAGGTAATGAGCTTGATTCAAGCGCTGTTTTACGCCTGGTTAATTCGCGCGCTTTACGGGCAGCCTCACGGGCTCGTGAAGCGGTAACCGATTTTTCAATAATTTTTTTAGTAACAGCTGGGTTTTCCTCAAAAAACTCGTTAAGGCCTTCCGACACAATACTGTCAATAATCCCTCTGACTTCACTGTTACCTAATTTAGTCTTTGTTTGTCCTTCAAACTGCGGCTCCTGAATCTTTACACTGATAACAGCGGTCAAACCTTCACGGACATCTTCGCCACTTAAATTTTCGTCGTTATCTTTGAGTACATTGAATTTACGGGCAAAATCATTAATTGTCCGGGTCAGGGCAATTTTAAACCCGCTTAAATGGGTTCCGCCTTCCTGGGTATTTATATTATTAACAAAAGAATAGATACTCTCAACATAACCATCGTTATATTGAATGGCAATCTCAGCCAGAGTTGTCTCTTTGGAGCCGTTTAAATAAATCGGTTTATGCACAACATCCCGGCTTTTATTTAGATGCTCAACAAAAGAGGTAATTCCACCTTCATAATAAAACTCGGCCTTTACTTCATTTCGCTCATCCGCAAGGTTTATTGTCAAGGTTCGGTTAAGAAAAGCCAGTTCCCGTAAACGGTTTTTTAAGGTTTCAAAGCTATACTCGATTTCCTCAAAAATCTCCTGGTCTGGTTTAAACCAAACTTTAGTACCAGTCTCACTGGTTTCACCAATGATGGTAAGATCTTGTGCCGTAATCCCCCGTTCAAAACGGATAAAATGAATTTTACCATTTCTTTTTACTTCCACTTCCATCCACTCTGACAGTGCATTTACTACCGATACACCGACACCGTGGAGACCACCGGAAACTTTATAGCCTTCGCCGCCAAATTTACCGCCGGCATGCAATATGGTAAGCACAACTTCAACAGCCGGTCTGCCGGTTTCGTGCATATCAACCGGAATACCACGTCCGTTGTCAATGACAGTTATACTATTATCATTATGAATAGTTACCTCAACCCTGTCGCAAAAACCTGCTAATGCTTCATCAATACTATTATCGACTACCTCGTATACCAAATGGTGAAGCCCCTTGGACGAAGTACTGCCAATATACATGCCCGGACGTTTACGCACAGCTTCCAGGCCCTCCAGAACCTGAATCTGCTGCGCGCCATAATTGCCGTTAACTGTTGTATCATTCATATCTGCCATAATACTTAACCCCCGTATTCCTCATCTCCGACCGATAAATGACCAGCTCTTTTTTTTAGTGTTTGTGATGATATAGCTGAAAGATAAACAATTTGGTCGGTTATAATAAAACTTTTTGCACTATTATCGGATATATCAATAACTTTATTCAGAGATTTGATCTTTTTTAAATATTGTTCTGTCGCGGTTGAACTGGATATCTTTAAATCAAAAATAGCAATTACACTACGTAAAGGAATGGCTGTATCAGCGCCCAGGTGCAGAAACATATTTTTTCCTCCTGACTTTTTCCGCAAGTCGCACTTTAATTTTTCCAATTACTGTATCAATTGTGCTTTGATTTATTCTGTCTGGTGGAATGCCTGTCATAAGCATAACCAAGACAGCCTCATTCAGCTTGTCCCAGCCTGGTTCAAATAAGGCACGGATCAGTTTATGTACCAGGCCTTTTTTAGTGGCATGGTATTCCCGCGGACTGCAGGCAACAAACTGACAAGTATCGTGATAACTAAGCCAGGGAGCCTCCTTTAAAAGCCTAATGAGCGACATTTTTTGTTCCTGTTTATGTTCAATACTACAGGCTGTACAAAAATCTTGAGCCGGAGGCAACAAGACACTACAGTTTTTACAAGTTTTCCAGCCTTCTTTTTGTTTTGTTTTAGTAATAGCAGTCTGCTTAATTAACATATAATAACATTTTTTCCGGAGACTGTGATCCTGAATCACTACCGTTGCTTGCCAAATAGCAGCTAATTCGTCAGTCGTAAGTTTTGTAGGCTGCAAAATAGTAATATTTTCCCCATCGTCTTGTTGATTCTGGTATTTTTTTAAATCTCCTGCTTGAAATCTAATATCATAAATTAGTTTTTCATTTAAGAATTTATTGATTTTGTTGATAATTTCCGGTTTAAGCATCATTAAGTGATGACTCCACACAGAATTATTCACAGCTAAAAATAAAATATTCCGTTCCACTGAAATCGGCCAGGAGTGGCTGGATATTTCCTCACCCACAATCTCCTGCCAGTGAACGATTACGGACTGGGCATTATATTTTTTTGTCATTCCCATTGATTTAAGCGTAGCCGGTAATACATCTTTTAGCTTAAACAATATATCACTCCGTTACTGTACCGCCTAATACCCGGTAAAATTTTCCCAGTTTTGCTTCAGAAAAGTATTGTTCGTCAGCTGCAGTGATAAAGGTCTGAACACGCTCCCTAATAAATAAGAGTAACTCAGAACGGCGCCCGGCGTCAAGTTCACTCATGACATCATCCAATAATAAGATAGGATATTCTCCTGTTTCTGATTTTATAAACTCTAATTCGGCCAGCTTTAGAGCTAATACACCGGTTCGTTGCTGCCCTTGCGAGCCAAAATTACGCATGTTTTTGCCATTGACTGAAAAAATCAAATCATCCCGGTGTGGCCCAATGGCTGTACTTCCACTCATAATATCCTGTTTACGCTGACGATTAAGATGTTCATGATACCAGCCGCTTAAATCCTCAATCTTATCCTGATCTGAGCCATTTAAAAAATATGCCACAGTTAAATTCTCACGGCTGGCAGTAATTTTACGGTGATGGAGATTAGCCAGCATTGTCAGCTTTCTAACTGATTCTAAACGTTTTTTGACAATACCGGCAGCAGCTCCGGCTAATTGTTCATCCCATGGATAGAGCATATCACTGCTGGCTTTGCCTTCGCGGATTTTTTTTAGCAGGTTATTACGCTGACCAAGTATCCGGTTATAGCTCAGTAACTGCCGATAATACGCCGGGTTGGCCTGAGAAATCTCATTATCCAAAAAGCGCCGACGTAAAGCCGGCGCTCCTTTTATTAGCAACAAGTCTTCTGGCGAAAATAGTATGGCATTAAGTGAACCGACCAGTTCTCGGGCCGGCAAGGGGTAACTATTATATAGTATTTCCTTATTTTGGCCGGTTATAAGCTTGATTTTTAGAGAATTTTCCATATCCTGCCTGTTAAAAATAACCTCGACAGCGGCAGCAGGCTGTTCCCAGCGGATTAATTCCTGCTCGGTATTCGTACGGTGAGAGCGACCCATTGCTAAAAAATACAAAGCCTCTAATAAATTAGTTTTTCCTTGTGCATTTTGCCCGACAAAGATGTTAATATTTGCCGTAAAGTTAATAGTTATATTTACATAATTACGGAAATTACGCATCAAAAGCCGATTTACTCTCATACCTCACCTGTAACTATTCTCCAACTGCCAATATCTTTAATGGCAATGATATCCCCAGGCCGAACCTTTTTGCGGCGTTCAGTGATAATCGTGCCGTTAAGGGTAATCAGCCGGTTTTCAATAAAAGGTTTGATGTGAGCACCATTATCAATGATACCTGCCCATTTCAACAGTTGGTCCATATTTATTTCCGCTGTATGTATTTCGATTTCTTCCATGAGTTTTCCTCCGTATAGCCAATCTTTCCGGCAATTAGCTTGTACGTACCGGAGTGATAATATAGGTATAATTTTCATCATTGACAGGTTTTATACTAGCCGGGCTAAGTGGTGTATTTAATGAAAAATGAAGTTCCGGAGTGCCAATATTTTTTAAAATATCAGTTACATACTTGGCATTAAAAGCAATTGTTATTTCGGTCCCGGTTGTAGTAACAGGCACTGTTTCATAGGCTTTACCTACATCAGGATTATTAGAGGTAATAATAACCTGATCATGATTAAACTGAAATTTAATAACATTGTATTCGCCGTCTTTGGCCATCAAGGAAACACGTTCGACAGCATCCATAAAAAGTGCTGTATTAATTGCGGCTACAGTGCCAAATTGCGGCGGTATTACCCGGTTATAATCCGGATATTGGCCTTCAATAATTCTTGATTCCAAATAGACATTTTCAAAACGAAAAGCTACTCGGTTTTTTTCCCAGCAGATATTTACATCAACCGGTAGCTCTGAAGATAACAAACGGGCCAGCTCATTAAGAACTTTAGAGGGGATTACAATTTTAAGGGGATTGTAATTAGTATTAGTTGTTTCCAATATGCTCTTTTTTAATGCCAGCCTGTGTGTATTGGTAGCAACCATACGGACGTCAGACTCTGTCGATTCTAATAATGCGCCGGTAAAGATTGGCCGGCTTTCTTCAGTTGCACAAGCAAAAACTGTTCTTTTGATCAAATCGCGGAGCAGATTATCTTTGATAACTAAAGAATTCTCCTGGGCCGACTTATCAAATAATGGTTTTAATACAGGAAATTCTCCTGCCGGCAGGCTTAGAAGATTAAACTGTGAGGTACCTGCTGTAATTTTTATTGTCCGGTCTTCAGCGGATGAGGCTATTTCGACCGTTTCACCTGGCAGTTTTTTTACCAGCTCCTGAAAATAGCGACAAGACAAGACAATTTGACCGGGGATATCAATTTGAGCATCAATAGCACAGCTGATACCGATTTCATAATCAGTGGCCTGCAGCTCAAGTTTATTGTTTTGGGCTGATATATAGATGCCGGATAAGATGGGAAGTGCCGCTTTTGCAGTTACTGCTTTTTGGACAGTTTGCACTGCATGATTGAGCTGGTCTTTGGCACAGGTTATTTTCATAGGGAAGCCTCCTTGCATATTGTGGATCAGTAAAAAATTTGAATCAGGCTGTAATATTATTATTATTTAACGCATATATTAATAGAATAGCCGTAATAGTAGTAGGGGCTGTTGATATGTTGATAAATGTGTCGAGTGTTGATGGTATATGAAATTTGGCTGTTTATAATATGTCGATAAGTGTTATCGAGGTTATCCACATATCAACAGCAAAAGTACTGAATAAGGTTATTAACATTTTGTGTACAGGTTAAGCCGGTAGTTATACACAGGTTTGTACTAGGACTCAATACGTTTAATCAAATCCTTGAGGGTATTATTAAGTTTGGCATCCATATTTTTTTCACGGCTGATTTTGTCATGGGCATGTATAACTGTAGTATGATCTCTGCCGCCGAATATTTCACCGATCTTAGGCAATGAGGTTTCGGTTAGTTCACGGCAGAGATACATGGCAATTTGCCGGGGATAGGCCACATTGCGGGTACGTTTTTTGGCCGACATATCTTCTAATTTAAGTTTAAAGTGGCTGGCAACGACATCCTGGATAAGTTCTGCGGTAACTTGTTTGGGGCGGCCGTTGGGGAAGATATCTTTGAGGGCTTCGGTTGCCAGATCAATATCGATTGGTTGGTTATTGAGCGAAGCATAGGCGATAACCCTGATCAGGGCACCTTCAAGCTCGCGGATATTGTTTTCGATTCTGCTGGCAATATATACAACAACTTCATTGGGAACGTTAAGGCTTTCCATCATTGCTTTTTTCCGCAGTACAGCAATCCTTGTCTCCAGATCCGGAGTCTGAATATCTGTAATCAGACCCCATTCAAAGCGGGATCTAAGCCTGTCTTCCAGGGTTTGAATTTCACGTGGCGGCCGGTCACTGGAAATGATGATTTGTTTATTTGCTTCATGCAAAGTATTAAAAGTATGGAAAAATTCTTCCTGCGTGTGTTCTTTTTTTGATAAAAATTGAATGTCATCAACGAGCAGAACATCAATATTCCGGTATCTTTGCCGGAAATTCTCAGGATTACCGCTGATAATGGAATTAATCAGTTCATTGGTAAATTTCTCACTTGATATATAAACAACTTTCATATTGGGGTTGTTTTCTTTAATACGATGACCAATAGCATGCATGAGATGGGTTTTGCCAAGTCCTACGCCGCCGTAAATAAAGAAGGGATTGTAGACTTGAGCGGGGGCTTCGGAAACGGCTAATGAGGCAGCATGGGCTAATCTGTTAGAATTGCCGATAACAAAGGTGGAAAACACATATTTAGGATTTAGAATAAATTCATCGGCCGGGGGGAGATTGTAGAGCTGCTGGTTGCGGGCCGACCTTTTATCCTGGTGGCTGGAGGCTGGGGGAGAGGGGACCGGTGCTGTTAATCGGGTCGGGGACAGTGTGGCTGCCGCTTCAGGTATATCGCTGATATCGTCAAGGTAACTAAGGAAATCATCAGGGGATATATCATGATGAGCGGTTAGTGGTTTAGAATCAGGCTTGTATGTATTCTGGATTTCGGCAGAAATAATGGATTCAATATTAATATCATTTTCAGCTTCTTCTACCGCTGTGAGGAGGGGGCTGTCTTCAAGACCTTCCATTTCGATATCCATATTGATTAGGACAATTTCAAAATCTTTATTAGCGGCAGCTTTTAAGGCAGCCTTAATAACAGGCAGATAGCGGCTTTCAAGCCACTCTTTGACAAATAATTTCGGCGTACCGATTTCTATAACCGAATCGTTAATTGACAAGGGTATTGTTGATTTGATCCAGGTTTCAAAAAGCGGTTTTATAAAAGCTTTTTTCATATGTACCAGGGCCTGTTGCCAAATGCTTGCCATATAAGCGGTATCCGCGCTCATTTTAGCTAATCAGTCCTTTCCTACAATGTTTTCCACAAAATATACGGATAATTAACATAAGTTATCCACAAAGATATCAACAAGTGTGCATAAGTTTTATTCATTCAGTATTTAAGGCGAAAAAAAAATACAACGGCGGGACATAATAATCCCGCAACCGTGTATTATCAAGTTATAAGACTTTGTGGACAAGTCTGTGAATAAGTCATGGTTTTTGTGGATAAGTCACGAAAAATGTATATAAATCAATAGTATCCCCAGGCGATGTTGATAACTGCATAATTTATATTAACAAATCATGTGCCAGTTATCAACAAGATATTTTCGACAGCGACCTAAAAAGATGAATTTTATCCACAGAACTACTAATTTGCCGTTGCCAATATTCTTGACACACGGCCTTGCGCTGGTCTATAATCTAAGCTAGTGAAATTTTGTGAATTTCAGTGTATTGTTTGTCTCCGCTTGTATAAGGAGGTGTTTAGAGATGAAACGTACTTATCAACCGAATACGCTGTGGAAGAAAAGAACTCATGGTTTTCGTGAGCGTATGTCGTCCCAAGGCGGCCGGCTCGTAATTAAAAGAAGACGTGCCCGGGGCAGAAAAAAATTGTCAGCATAAGTAGGCCGCTTTCGTGGCCTATTTTTTCCATCAGATGGGGATGCTTGTAATAATAGTTCATTAATTATGAGCATCTCCAAAAAATAATTATAGAAACCGGATGGTTACAATGGTCAAAAGGTTTACGCTGCCTAAATGCGGCAGGCTGTGCCAAACTAAAAGCTTTCAGGCAGTATACCGGTCTGGCAAGTCCTATACCAACAAGTTGTTGGTGCTGTATGTTTTGCCGAATCGTTCTGGCAAACGCCGGATTGGTTTTGCTGCCGGCAAGCGTTTAGGACCTGCTGTCGTGCGCAACCGCTTAAAACGCTTGTTAAGAGAAGCATATCGACTTCATCAGGGCGAGATACTGAATGGGGTTGATTTAGTTCTTGTTGCCCGTCAGCCGTTGGTTAAAGCTGGACAGGCCCAGACTACTAAGGCTTTTCTTGAAATATGCTCTAAAGCTAAGCTGATGGCGGAAAAATTATGAAAAAGATTATAACCTGTTTTATTATCGGCACTATAAAATTTTACCGGCTGTTTTTGTCGCCGTTAAAACCGCCTAGCTGCCGGTTTGTGCCTACATGCTCTGAGTATGCACTAACAGCTATTGAAAAGTATGGGGTTGCCCGCGGTTCGATGATGGCTATCCGGCGTATTTTACGCTGCCATCCGTTTAATCCCGGCGGGTATGATCCTGTTTAAATAAACAGCCAATTATTTGCAGGAGGGAAATTTTTTGGATTTTTTAAGCAATATTATGCAAACTGCATTGACTTTCTTTTATAATGTGACTACCAGTATTGGCTTTCCTAATTATGGGATAGCGATTATTTTACTAACTATCGCGATTAAAGCGCTGATGTATCCGCTGACTGTTAAGCAGGTAAAGTCAATGAAAGCGATGCAGGATATTCAGCCGAAAATGAAAGAATTACAGGAAAAATACAAGGGCAATCCGGAGAAGCTTAATAAAGAGCTTGCTAATTTGTATAAAGAAGCTGGGGTAAACCCTTTGGCAGGTTGTTTGCCGCTGCTTGTGCAAATGCCGTTTTTAATAGCGATTTTTTTCGCGATCCGGGATTATCAATATGCTCTGCTGCCACCAAGTTTTTTATGGATGACAGACTTGGCTCAGCCTGATCCTACCTTTATATTACCTGTATTATCGGCCCTCACTACCTACATTCAGCAAAAACAGACAACGACAGAGATGACGCAGCAAAATAAAATGATGTTAATCTTTATGCCCATATTTATTGGTTATATTAGCTTAACTTTCCCGGCGGGTTTAGTACTCTACTGGGTAGTAAGCAATATGTTCCAGATTGGCCAACAGTGGTTTATGTATCGTAATAATGCGCCGGTTGCTCGTGAGGAGGCACGTTAACTTATGAACGGTAAGCTTACATGTACAGAAAAGACTGGTAAAACAATTGAAGAAGCCATTGAATTGGCTCTGGCCGAGCTAGGGGTAAGCCGTGACCGGATTGACCATGAGGTGCTGGAGGTACCGAACAAAGGATTGTTTGGTTTTATCGGTTCTAAGCTTGCCAAAGTAAGAGTGTCTATTCGTCCTATTGATCCGGTGGCTGAGGCAAAGCAGTTCTTAAACTCGATATTTAAGACTATGAAAATTAATGTTAGTATGGAGAGCGTGAATAATGAGGACCATGTGGTCATTAACCTCAGGGGTGAAGAGTTAGGCATATTGATCGGTAAACATGGTCAAACGCTGGATGCTTTGCAATATCTGACTAATCTGGCCGCCAATCGTGACGCTGATGAGCGCAGCCGCATTGTTTTAGATGTTGAAGACTATCGCAAGCGCAGGGCAGAAACACTTTCCCGCTTGGCTATGCGGCTGGCCGATAAGGTTAAGCGACGGGGTGAGCGGGTAGTTCTTGAACCTATGAGTCCGCAGGAACGCAAAATCATTCACATGACTCTTCAGGGTGATAATCGTATTGTCACCTATAGCGAAGGCGATGAACCCTATCGCAAAGTGGTTATTACATTAAAAAGATAAGCAATAAAGCCGGGGCATATGCCCCGGCTTTATTTTTGCCGTAGAAAAGCCCTGTGCCGGAGTTGGCCGGCACAGGGCTTTTAAGCAATAATTATCCGCTCATAGGGCTGACCACAGTGACAAAGGGCTTCGAACGGGGCGCTGTCTGCATAATCTTCAGATAAGAAACCGCAACCAAGGCAGGTTGTTCTAACCTTTGTTAAATAGTGTTTGGCAGCCTTGGCCTTACGGATGGCTGTTGCAGCAGCGGGCAAGGACTCTGCCTGCAGTGAGAAGGTATTGGTTTGGCAACCGTTAGGATCGCAACAGTTTATTATCAGGTTGTTTCCCGGGGACACAGCCGGGAAACCGGTAATTTGAGTATAGGGAATAATAAGCCAGCGGCAGTTAGTATCGTCTGCCGGTTTATCAACAAAGTAGATAGCATGGCTGGATATGATCAATGCCCCATTTTCCTCTAAAAATGTTGCCGCTATAATCAAATGTATGGTTTCACCTAACCAGAGATTTTGGGGAACAGGGGTTAATAATGCTTGTAAGTCAGGCGTTAATTCTGAAAAATGAGGGTAGATTTTTTTTAGAGGCAATGGTTGCGGGACACCGCCAAAGGTAACTGTGATTGCCGCCTTTTCGGCTGTAAATATTGGCAGTATCTCCAGTATATTGTTAACTTTACCCTTATATATTATAACAGACGGCATCTGGTCAATTGCCATTTTTATGGCTAATTTTCCGCGTAATAAGACATTCTCCAGCTGCTGCCGCAGGTTTTCCTGCCGGGAGCAGCCTTTGAGGATAAGGCTATAATACTTGTGTTCACAGGCCATACAGGCACCTCACTTTCACTCAATATTGTACACTGCTGGGAATTTATTGACAATATAAGAAAGTGAAAAAGTACTTGATTTATAAATCTGATACGGTTTATGATAAGAGCATTGATTGTTGTGTGCTCAGCGCAATAGGAGATGTTAATTTGGATTCAATTAGCCCTGAAATTATTTTATTTTTACTTATTGCGGGCTTTATTGCTGCTTTTATTGATTCGGTTGTAGGCGGGGGCGGTTTAGTCTCTTTACCGGCACTTATGTTTACCGGTTTACCGCCGAGTGTGGTGCTAGGTACTAATAAACTTGCCAGCTCGCTATGCTCAATCACAAGTACAATTTCTTTCTTGCGATCAGGCAAGATTGACTGCCGTCTGGTCGTTTGGCTGTTTCCCTTATCCTTTATTGGTTCCGTTTTGGGCGCCTATACGGTTCGTCACATTCCACCGGAGTTTTTAAAGCCATTGGTGGTTGTGCTGCTAATTGTCGTGGCTATATATACTATTTTAAAAAAAGACTGGGGCGCAGAATCAACGTATCAGGGACTTACTCCGCAAACAAAGTCAATTATTGCCCTGTCTGTGCTGGCGATTGGTTTTTATGACGGTTTTTTTGGTCCCGGGGCCGGTTCATTTTTTATTTTTTCCTTTCTGATGCTGGGGTTTGATTTTGTAGTGGCAGCAGGCAATGCTAAAGTAATGAATTTTGCCAGTAATATTGCTGCGGTGATAACATTCATTTATCTTGATTCAGTGAATTTTTATTATGGCTTTATCATGGGGGGAGCCATGATTGCCGGTGCAATTGCCGGTTCACAGGTTGCGATTAAAAGCGGTACTGCCTATGTACGTCCATTATTTATTAGCATGACCAGTCTGCTGATTGGCAAACAATTATGGGATCTGGTAATGAAGTAGCGCCGATTGAGAGGATAAGGAAATCGACTACCTC
Source organism: Sporomusa termitida (assembly GCF_007641255.1). Classification (NCBI taxonomy): domain Bacteria; kingdom Bacillati; phylum Bacillota; class Negativicutes; order Selenomonadales; family Sporomusaceae; genus Sporomusa; species Sporomusa termitida. Next base: position 4,836,862 of record NZ_CP036259.1, on the reverse strand, counting down.
AGTGGTAGCCGATTTTCTAACCTGTCAGAATTTATAAAGTTAAATGTTGTGCAGCCTAAGGGCTAAAAATAATCGCTACCCTTTAGAGAATGAATTTATCAACAAGGTCAATTAATTGGTTTATTTCAGGTTTTGAGACCTGGCCGTTAGCCCCGATTGACTGGCCTTTGATCCGCATCTCTTCATTAATGAGCGAGGAGAAGATTAGGACAGGCAAATGTTTCAATTTATCATTTTCTTTAATACGTTTGGTAAGATGATGGCCGTCCATTTGGGGCATTTCAATATCTGTTATTATTAGCTGCACTTTGCTTTCAATGGGTTCACCGCTGCCGCTTAATTGCTCAATTTTTTGCCAGGCATCCAGGCCGTTCTCTGTCAGGATAATATTGGCGTAACCGGCTTTGTGCAGGGTGCCTAATAATAAATCCCGCAGCAGTTTGGAATCCTCAGCCACTAAAATTGTTTTATTCTTACGAATTGCCGTTATATCGGCTGACTGTTCGGTAACTTCATTAAATTTCTGATTCATTTCGGGGTTGATTTCGGCTACTATTTTTTCAAAATCAAGCAGAACCACCATCTTATCGGCCATTTTTATAATGCCGACAACCATTTCTGAGTTGGCGATATGAGGGGGTGGCTCCATGGCTGTCCAGGAGATCCGGTGAATCCTGGATACTTCATCAACAAGGAAGGCTACATAGTAGTTGTTAAGCTCGCTTACAATAATTTTGGGTGAGGTTGTGGTTGATTGGCTGTTCAGGCAGCGGGGGAGGTTAATCAATGGCATAACCCGGCCGCGCAGGGTAAAGATACCATCAACCCAGGGGTGGACATTTGGCATTTTGGTGACCGGTAAGGGGTTGATTACTTCTCTGACTTTAGCCACATTAATGCCGTAGCTGACCGGGCCTATTGAGAATTCAACTATTTCAAATTCATTTGTGCCAGTTTCCAGTAAAATGCCTTTTTTTTCAGACATTGCCAGCCCTTCTTTCTTTTTTCTATAACGACAAATATAGACATTTTTTAATTACCTATTTATTTCTATCTTAGAGATCTTTTACCTGCTAGCAACTTGTCTGTAAGAATAAATTAATGTGTATTTTCATTTTTGGCTGTAAATACTATATTAATTATTGTTTATGCAGGAAAAGGGCAAGGTATAGGGAATAATATTACATTTATCGGTTTATTTAGATTACGTGTTGATTACAGGACTCAAGGAGTGGAGTTTTTTTGAATATGCTGACAGACAATGATACAATTAGCGCTATAGCTACAGCGGTGGGTGAGGGCGGCATTGGTATTGTCAGAATTAGCGGCAATAAAGCTGTGGCTATTGCTAACAGGCTGTTCAGCAGTAAAAGCGGTAAGCAGGCAGCAAGGATTGTGTCACATCAGGTTGTATATGGTGACATTATTGATCCAGAGAGCGGCGAAACGGTTGATGAGGTGCTATTAATCCTTATGCGGGCACCCCGGTCTTATACCCGGGAGGATGTTGTCGAAATTCATTGTCACGGTGGACCAGTGCCATTACAGCGAATTTTAGAGCTGACGCTTGTGCTGGGTTCCAGGCTGGCTGAGCCTGGTGAGTTTACCAAGCGGGCTTTTTTACATGGACGGCTTGATTTGGCTCAGGCTGAGGCTGTCATTGATATTATCAGATCAAAAACTGATGCTTCACTCAAGACGGCAGTGGGTAATCTTTCCGGGCTGTTATCAACAGAGATTAAACACCTGCGCCATGTTATCCTTAGTATGATTGCCCAGCTGGAAGCGGCCATCGATTTTCCGGAAGAAGATATTGAGGAAGCGGCAGCCGCTGATGTAGCGCAGCTTATTATCCAGGTGCAAGCAGATGTGGATAAACTGTTGGCCACAGCTCAGACCGGCCGGATACTGCGGGAAGGTTTGGCGACAGTAATTATTGGTAAGCCTAATGTGGGCAAGTCTAGCCTGCTTAACGCCCTTCTGCGGGAAACAAGGGCGATTGTTACGGATATTCCCGGTACGACCAGAGATAGCATTGAGGAATATGTCAATATCCGCGGGATACCGCTTAAAATAATTGATACGGCAGGAATTCATGAAACAACTGATATTGTAGAGCGAATTGGTGTGGAAAAGGCTAAGGCATTAGTGAAGCAGGCTGATCTCGTTTTACTGCTTTTGGATGCTTCCATGCCGCTGGCACCGGAAGACCGGGCAATATTAGAGTTGCTTGCAGGTCAACAGGCTATTATTATTGTTAATAAAAGTGATTTGCCCCCTTTGCTTGATTTTACAGCCCTGGAGCAGTATAGCGGCAACAGGCTGGTCGTAAGAACTTCGATAACACTGGGAGAAGGTTTGGCCGAGCTGGAGGAGATAATAGCGAACTTGGTTTATCAGGGTCAGGTCAGTCAGGGTGAAGCCGCTTTTGTGAATAATGTTCGACATGCAGATGCTCTGCGGCAAACGAATCAACGACTGGCCGAGGCTTTGGCAACGATTGAGCGCGGCCTGCCGCCGGACTGCGTTGTTGTTGATCTGCGGGCCGCCTGGGAGAAACTAGGGGAAATTACCGGCGACACTATCGGTGAGGATATTATTGATCAGATATTTGCTCAGTTTTGTATTGGTAAATAGCCACGAGCGAATATTTATTAACAGGCGGCTTCTGCCGGCGTCCTAAAGGACTTGGCATAAGCCAAGTTTTTCTAATTAATTAATGAGGTGAAGGGAATTTGTTTCAGGCAGGAAAGTATGATGTAATAGTGATTGGTGCAGGACATGCCGGCTGTGAGGCTGCCCTGGCGGCCGCGCGGCTGGGCTGCCGGACGCTCATCACTACACTTAATCTGGATAATATAGCAATGATGCCGTGTAATCCTGCTGTAGGCGGACCGGCCAAGGGCCATCTGGTGCGGGAGATTGATGCCTTAGGCGGTCAAATGGGTATTAATACTGATAAGACCTGTATCCAGGTGCGGATGCTTAATACCGGCAAAGGCCCTGCTGTTCATGCTTTGCGGGCGCAGGCTGATAAACAGCTGTATCAGCTAACTATGAAGCATACGCTGGAAATGCAGCCGGGTTTGGCTGTTAAACAGGCACTGATTGAACAGATTCTTGTTGAGAATGGCCAGGTTGCAGGTGTTGTTACTGAGTTAGGGGAGTTGTACGCTGCTGCCTGTGTTGTGATAGCTACAGGCACTTATCTTCGCGGCCGGGTTATCATTGGTGACATTAACTATCCTGGCGGACCGGCCGGACAGCGGCCGGCAGTAAAATTGTCCGAAACACTTCGCGCTTTAGGTATTACGCTTATGCGGTTTAAGACCGGAACCCCGGCCAGAGTGGATGGCCGGACTGTAGATACCGGGAAAATGGCTATTCAGCCTGGTGATGAGATTACCCATAATTTCTCTTTTATGAGTGATATTACTACCCGGCAGCAGACACCCTGCTGGCTTACCTACACGAATGCCGAGACCCACGCTATTATTAGAGCAAATATGCACCGGTCGCCTTTATATATGGGGCTAATTGAAGGGACAGGGCCGCGTTATTGCCCGTCAATTGAGGATAAAGTCGTCCGGTTTGCTGATAAATTATCGCACCAGGTTTTTGTTGAGCCTGAAGGTACAGGAACTACAGAGATGTATGTGCAGGGGATGTCTACAAGCTTGCCTGTTGATGTTCAAATGGCTTTCCTGCGGACCATTCCCGGACTGGAGAAGGCGGAAGTCATGCGGGTCGGCTATGCGATTGAATATGACTGTATTGATCCGACAGAACTAAAGCCTACTTTGGAAACGAAAAAGATCAGAGGGCTGTTTTCCTCCGGGCAGGCTAACGGCACCTCCGGTTATGAAGAGGCAGCCGCTCAGGGCCTGATAGCGGGTATTAATGCGGCGAGGTTGGCACAGGCTAAGCCCCCCTTCATTTTGTCGCGAGCCGATGCTTATATCGGTGTGCTGATTGATGATCTGGTGACTAAAGGAACCAGTGAACCCTACCGGATTATGACATCACGGGCGGAATACCGGCTAATTCTCCGGCAGGATAATGCGGACCTGCGTCTGACCGAAAAAGGCCGTGACCTTGGTTTAGTCAGTGACGAAAGGTACGAGCGGTTTACTGTTAAGCGTGATGCGATTCAAAACACGCTGGCGCTGTTAAAAAGCAGGCAAATTACGCCAGTGGCTGAGATACAGAGTAAATTGGCAGCGCTTGGCACCGCCGAGCTGCGAACAGGTATAACCCTGTATGATTTACTTAGGCGGACTGAAATTACCTATGAGGCAATGCGTACACAGTTTGACCTGCCTGATATACCGGCATTAGTGAGGGAACAGATTGAGATTGCTGTTAAATATGAAGGGTATATTCAAAAACAAATTGAACAGGTTGAGCGCTCTGCTAAATTGGAGACTAAACATTTGCCGGAAGAGATTGATTATAACCAGATGAGTGGCTTGGCCTTAGAAGCCAGGCAGAAACTTAATAAAATCCGGCCGCTGTCAGTGGGGCAGGCGGCACGGATATCGGGTGTATCACCTGCCGATATTTCCATACTAATGGTGTATCTGGAACAACGGCGCAGCCGACAGGGGGAATAGAGGGGGCAAGGTATGGAAGATTTTAAAGAACTGCTGTTGCAAGCGTCGACTGAATATGGTCTGGCATTATCAGACAATCAACTGACAGCTATGGACAGTTATTATCAGTTACTGGTTGAATGGAACAAAAAAATAAACCTGACTGCCATTACCCGGCCACAGGATGTGGCGGTTAAACATATGATTGATTCTCTGTCCTGTTACCGGCAGGATATTTTTAATACTGATACCTGTATAATTGATGTTGGCACAGGCGCCGGGTTTCCGGGTATTCCGCTTAAAATTTACCGGCCTGATCTAAAACTGACACTCATGGATTCCCTGAATAAGCGATTACTATTTTTGCAGGCGGTGACTGACCGTCTGGAGCTGCGGGAGGTTGAGCTTGTACATGCCCGGGCGGAGGAGGGCGGCAAAGGCAGGCAATACCGGGAAAAATTTCAGATTGCGGTGTCGCGGGCTGTGGCCAGGCTAAATATTCTGTGTGAGCTCTGTTTGCCTTTTGTCCGGCCGGGTGGTTGGTTTATAGCCCTGAAAGGGGCGCAATATGAAGAGGAAGTGGCAGAAGCAGCCCGGGCGATAG